>PLIU01000341.1 GCA_003140095.1 Verrucomicrobiales bacterium
GATTTGGTTTGATTTGGTTTGACCGGGTTTGACCGGGTTCGACCGGGTCGGACCAGGATTGACCGTTTCGGGAGGGGCGAGCAGCCCGCAAAGCGGGCCGCCCATAATTTGTTCTGACTCCTGCGAGCCCTTGATCTTTTCCGATTTGACCGGGTCTGGCCGGGTCTGACCGGGTTTGACTGGGTTTGAATACGCCGCCATGAATTGGCCTCGCCGTTTCTTCCTTCATACTTCAAATCCAAGAGAAAGAGCAACGCAAGGGCGCGTTGAGGCGTCCCTAACAAAGCTCTGAAGCATTGCGGGGACTTTGTTCCATTCCAGGCCAAATGTCAAGTTTTCAGCAAAATGGATTTTTGGGCGATGGCGCACCACTGGACGCACGTCTGAATTCGTGAGATAATGTTAAATGACAAGTGTGTGACGTGTGCTGCGGAAGCCTTTCTGGATGCGGGTGAATTCAAAGAAATGAAACGACACAACCTTGTCGAAAAAATCAAAGACCTCATGGCGGAATTGAAGGGCGGCAGGACCCCCGTTCCGAAAAAGTTGTCGCCGGCGGTTCTCCGAAAAATCCTTCAATAATCAAGTCGCTGAACCCCCGCTTAATGCCGGCTCAATGGCAACCCGCGTCACCGCTCTTGATGTGTTACGATTGGAACGTAACCCACCTCCAGGCCCTTGGGCGGCGTCACAACCAGGGCCGGATCCAATGCAACCAATGTCCCGCAGGTGGGAGGCGCCATGTAGTCCCGGTCAATCGGCCAGTTCTCGTGGACCTTTTCCACATAGGCCTGCAAATTCGCCTTCTTCTCCGCGCTCCAATTGTATTGCTGGAAGGACGGCTGATCCACGAAGCGATACCACCAGTAAGTCACCACAGAACCATCAACGAGCGTGGCCGTGAACGGGCCGAGTTTGGGACCGGGCCGGCTCCAGGCGCCGTTAGTCGGTGACGAGTAAGGCTGCCCCGGCCCGGCCAGCCTGAACTCTTGCGCGTGTAGTTTGGTTTCCGCCGGCACTTCCGTCGCCGTCACGGCGACACGTTCATCGCCCACGTGTTTATAATACTGCGGGAATAAACCTTTTGGGCTAATGTCGTTGGTGGACCACTGCAGACCCCACACATTGCCCTCGAAAATCCTGGTGTCGAAGACACGTTCCACACCGGTGATTTTCTTTCCGCCCTGGTCGAAGCTCGTCGTGTGCGTCGCCAGCTTGGGCTTCCAGGCGCCTTTCCCATCGAATCGTCCCGAGCAGACAGGGCCGCCATTCCGCCAGGCCCTGAAGTCGTTGTAAAGGGCTGTCTTCGAGTAGTAGGTGACGTCCTGCACCAGTAGCGCCCGGCCCTGGGCATCCACCGGGAACTGCAGCTTCGGCAGCTTCGAATAGACCGTGCCGTGCGCGTCTTTGGCCTCGAAACGCGGCACCGTATTGATCTCCATGGCGCCCCCGCCCATGATGCCGCCGCGCGCATCAAGTCCGCGTCCGTTGAGGAACGGGTAATGGAACAGCTTGCCAATCTTGCTCCACGACTCCGGGATGTAGAAGGCGATAGGACCTTTGAAGTTGGCGGCACTGAGAAAACAGGTCCAACTCTGGTCGCCCGTGGGCGGGTCTGTGGTGGTGGCATCCGTAAAAGGCAGCGCCATCCAGGTGTAACCCAGGAACTGGCCGCTGGGATGCCCCTGGAAAGGCAGCGCATCCGGGGGAATCAGCAAGCGGTTGCTGAGTTGCGCAATGCTCAAGCGGTTGTCTGGCAGCGCTTCTTTGCTGTAGAAGAAGGACCATCCCGGCGAACCGACCTCGTAGTCATAGCATTGCGGCGTGGCGTTCATGCTGAACTTCGGCGGCCCGTAGCGGAAGTGGTTGCCCGCCCAATAACCCAGTCCGCCTTCCACAGTTTGAAAGACGCTGCCCCAAGTGGGGCCTCGCTCGCGCCACGTCCGGGCCAGCGTTCCTTCCGGTGCCAGGGGTTCGTCCTTGTCGTCAGAGTTGTCCGGCAAAATCCATGAACCGGGCAGGCCGATTTGAAAATCAGCCAGCGGCTCATCCACCAGCGGCCAGACTGCGGCATAGAAGCCCATGCCCGCGCTGTAGCTGGTTTGGGGCGGAAGCGATTCATGGCTGAAACCGATATATCCATGCAGGCCGTCCGTGTGCTCCGTGGCGACGCCCACATCAGTTTCTTCCCTGTTCCCGGGCCGAGCATTCTGACCCGTTCCTGCCAAAAGCTTCACCATCCCCTTGCCAAACGCATCGCCAACCAGGAAATACGTCTCCGCATTGCCGAACTCGTGGTAGTCCTGGCTGGGAATGGGAGAGTCCTCGGCCTTGCGGACAAATTCATGTGTTTCGACAAAAAGGACGTTTCCCGCAAACTCCGGTCGCGCCGCTGCCGCAGCCTGGGCTTTGCGGAGCGCGCCCCACTCGCCCGGGGCCACCACCCACGGTCCGGTCAATTCGCCGATGATGAACGGCAGACGTGGTGCGTCCAGGTCCTTGCGCACGTCCCGGATGAAGTTGACCATATTGGTCTCGTATGCCGGCACCGCGTGCTCCGGGTCACATCCGTCGTTCCAGCCCTGATACCAGACGAAACCCGCCAATTCATAACCGCCGCCATCGTAACCGGCGAAATCGGTCTTGAGATTCGCCAGCGCCTCGCGAATATCTGCCAGCATTCTTGTGTAGTATGGCCCGACCATGCCCCGGGAGCTGGGCGGACGGAAATCCTTGTAAAGGCTCTTGCCACCCCAGGCGGTTTTGATGAGCAACACCTGATTCTCGAAGTGGTCACCCATGACATAACCAAACTGCAGTTCGGGGCCGAAATGTTGTTTGTCATCGTGGGGCGTGAAACCAAGCGTAAGCGGCCCGGCTTTGACAGGTCCGTCCTCCAGCTTATAGCGCACCCACACGTCCTCCCGAACCGCCCATCGGCCTTGCTCATCCTTGAGCCGCTTGAAAAGCGAAGACTTCTCCGGATCGCGCAGCAAAAACTGCAAGGTCCCCTTGCCGTCGTTGTAATCCTTGCCCTCCAAGTCAGCCACCCCCTGGCCTTCCATGTTTGATTGCCCGGCAAGAATGAAGACTTTGAGCGGGCTTTTCCCTGCTCGCTTGGGTGTCTGAGCCTGAGCGGACTGCTCAGCCAGGACCGATTCGCCGAACAAGGGCAATCCGGCTGCGCACACCACTGCGATTAACACTGTTCGCGTCATGCACCACCTCTTGATTTATGCGGCTTTTCTTCCACCCGGTCAAGCAGTCGTAGCAAGCCGTCCAGGGTCGTCAGTGGGTGTGGAGGGCAGCCGGGTATATAGAGATCGATTGGCACGACCGAGGCCGCGCCATTTCTAATTTCGGGATTACCAATGAAGGGTCCCCCGGCAATCGCGCAGGCGCCGACGGCGATGACGATTTTCGGCTCAGGCACGGCGTCCCAAGTTTTTTTCAAGGCCAGCTCCATGTTCCTTGAAATGCAGCCGGTGATGAGCAGGCCGTCCGCATGGCGCGGCGAGGCGACGAATTGAATTCCGAAACGACCGAGATCCCATCCGATTGTGCCCAGCACATTGGTGTCAGCCTCGCAGGCGCCGCATCCGCCGGCACTTACTTGGCGCAGGCGCAACGACCGGCCAAAGAGTTGGCGAAGCTTCTTGTCCAGGGCTTCGGCGAGGCGGATTTGTTCGTGACCCGATTCGCCCAGCACGAGGTCTTCGCGGCGCCGCGCGGCCATGCGATGGTCGCCGGTTTGCGTGATGGCTTTCTGCGGACAAACCTCCACGCAGGCGGCGCAAAAGATGCAACGACCGAGATCAAGTGCGACCGATTTGCCGGCCGGGCGCGTGATGGCTTGGGTCGGGCAGACGGGCATGCAAGCATCGCAGCCGTCGGCGCATTGAGCGGCATCAACTTTCAGCGCGCCGCCATGGCGGTCAGGCAGGGCTGGGGCCGGCCCGCTGGGATAAGCCATCGTTTCGCAACCGCGTTTCAGACGATGGGCAATCGTATCAAGAACAAACATAGCATTTTGAATAAAGTCACAAGTCGAACCCGCAGTAAGAGAGATTGAAGCTCTTGTTGCATATGGGAAAATCCGAGATGGCCGCGCCCCGCAAGGCCAGCGCCAGACCGGACCAATTGTGAAACGACGGATCAATGATCTTATAGCGGCGGAAGCGCCCGGCATCGTCGCTCACCGCGGCGTGGCAAACTTCCCCGCGCCAGCCTTCGACCAGCGCCACGGCAAACGTGTTGGGCGCGGGCGGCGCCAGTTCGCTGCGCAAGTCACCCTCAGCGGGCGCGGCAACCTGTTCACGCAGGTATTCTCCGGAGCGCTGCATTTCCAGCGAGCGCACTCGGGCGCGGGCGAAGACATCGCCGCTTGGCCACACCGCCACCGGGGCCTGTGCGAAGCGGTGCCATGCCGCCGGATGATCATAGCGCACGTCGCGCACCAGACCGCAGGCGCGCGCGGCCGGGCCAACCAGTCCGATTGAGGCGGCCTGCGCGGGGAAGACGGTGCCGACGTTTTCAAAGCGCGCGCGAACGGACGCTGCTTCCCAGAACCATGCCACCGCCTGCTCGGCCTCAGCGAGCGCGGTTTCCAGACGCTCGATCAATTGCGCCCCGCGTCCGGGTTCGAGGTCCTGCCCGCAGCCACCCGGCCGCACGAGGCCACGGCCAAAGCGATTGCCACAAATCAGCGCGGTGAGATTGAGGAACTCACCACGGATTCTGCCGCAGGCAGACGAAGTGGGCAGAAACGCAACGTCGTTGGCCAATGCCCCGATGTCACCGGCATGGTTAGCCAGCCGTTCGAGTTCGAGCGCCATCGCTCGCAGCCATTGTGCGTGCAATGGAGCCTCTGTCCCGGCGAGCGCTTCCATGACTGTCGCGTAGGCGGTGGCGTGGGCGATGGTGGTGTCGCCCGCCGCTGTTTCCATCTGGCTCATTGTCGCGCGATGCGGCCCCCCGGCGAGCGCCTCCTCGACACCTCGATGCTGATAGCCGAGCGCGATTTCCAAGAAAAGCACTTCTTCGCCCGCGCATTGGAAACGAAAGTGCCCCGGTTCAATGATGCCCGCATGCACCGGGCCGACCGCGACCTCATGAACTTCAGACCCATGGACGCGGAAAAATTCGCCGTTCGCGGGCGCATTCCCGCTCGTGCGCCGCACGGGCTTGAGCCACGGATGCCCCTCGGGTGTGAGACCGTGTTGCTCCCAGACTTCACGCTCGAACAAGTGCGCCTGCGGATGCAGGAGTGTGAGCGCGGGATAGCTGCCGCTGAACGGCTCGCTGCGTCCGACGGCGAGCGTGTTGTCGGCGTCGAAGGCCAGCACGGCGACCAGGCAAGTGCCTGAACCGTCCGGCAGGCCGAACCACGCGCACAGTCGCGCGCCACGCTTCAACTCGGCCGCCGTGGCACAAATAAATTCCGCCGCCGGCCAGGTTGGCACTTCCGCCCAGAGGATGCTGGTGGCGTTGGCCAGGAGGGCAAATGGGGTGGAGGCGCTCATGGCTTTGGAAAAAGCTGTGCGGTTCCAGCCGACCAGGCTTCGCGCAATATCGCCGGGGTAAAAAGTCCGAGCCACAAGGACAGTCCCAGCAGCAGAAGCGGCGGTGTGACGACCCCGAACGTTTCGACGAACCGTTTGCCCTTGGCCTTCGCTGTTGGACGCGGGCGTCCGTCCACGATGCCCAAAACCACGCGCGTCAGGCCGAAGAACGCCAGCAGCAGGCAGCCCAGAAACATCGCAGTGGCCAGACCGTGCCCGGAAGCAAGCGCCGCGCGCACGACTTGCAGTTCGCTGAAAAACGGAGCAAAGGGCGGGCAGGCCGTAATCGCAAACATCCCGGTGACAAACATCGCCGCGGAGCGGGGCATCAGAACCGACATGCCGCGCACCTCATCCATCGAAGCCGAACCAGCCGCCCGGCGGATATTGCCCGCGCTCAGAAACAGCGCGCCTTTGGTGAGGCCATTGCTCCAAACATGAAACAGAGCGGCTGCCACGCCCGCCCGGCCCAGCGCCGCGCCGATGCTCAGGATGCCCATGTGCTCCACACTCGAATAGGCGAGCATCCGTTTGAAATCCCGCGTCCCCAGCAAGAACAACGCCGCCACAAGCATCGAAAATAATCCAATGACCAGCAACGTCCGGTCTGCCACCGCGCCTTCGCCGGCGGCGCCGATGACAGCGCGCACGCGCAAGATCGCCGTGAACGCCACAGCCGTGACAGCACTTGCCAGGATCGCCCCCACGAGGCCGGGAGCCTCGCCGTAAGCATCAGGTTTCCAAGTATGCATCGGCGCGAGGCCCATTTTTGTTCCGTAACCAACGAGCAACAACACCCATGCGGTCAAGACCCAGGGGCGCGACAAGCCCGCGCCTTGAGCGGTCAACGCGGTGAAGGTTAAATCGCCCACGCCGCCACCGTGGAGTGACGCATAGCCCAGACAGAAGGAACCGAGCAGCGACAGCGCAATACCCGTGCCGCCAATAAGCAAATATTTCCAAGTCGCCTCGAAGGCGCGCGGCGTGCCGTTGAAGTGCAACAGCGGAACCCCAGCCAGCGTCACCGCCTCGGTCGTAATCCAGAGCAAGCCCAGATGCCGGGCCTGATGGGCCGCACTCAACAAGCCGAGAACCGCGAGCAGCACCGCAACGAACACGCGATTAGGCCGCTCCGATCTAATCCGCAGATAAGACACCCCATAAGCCGCACAGACCAGGAACAGCAACGACACCATCGGCATTACCGCCCGCGCCAGCGCATCAAAGCCGAGCCATGCGCCCGGGGCGACCGCCGGCGGATTAATGAACAGCCAAAACGCCAGCACCACATGCACCACGCCAACGGCCGGCAGCAATCGCGGTCGAGTGCGGTTGCTCGGCCACAGAACCGCCAGCGCGGCTCCCGCCAGCGGCACGATAATGAGCAGCAACGAGATCATTCTCGCAGGGTGGTGAGTTTACGGGTGTCAAGCGAATCGAAGGCCCGCTGGATGCGATCCACGATAATGCCGATGATGAACACGCCCACGGTGACATCCAGCAGAATGCCCGACTCCACCAGCAACGGCGTCGAGTGGATAAGCAAAAGGCCGAACAGATAAATGCCATTTTCCAATATCAGATAACCGCAAACCTGAGAGATGGCCTTGACCCGGCCAATGAGCAGAATAAAACCGGTCAATATCGAGGCTATCGCGCCCGGCACCAGGAGCGTTCCGGCGTGCTCCGGCAACAGCGGCAAGGCCCGCGCGAACGCCACCGCGGCAATGGTGCCGCCCGCGCCGAGCAGCAGCGAGGACACAAAGCCGATGAACGGCTCGATTTCCCGGTCGATGCTGGCCGCGCGCATCGCCCGCCGCAGGAGAGCAGGAATCACCAAGCCCTTGCCTGCTATCGTAGCCAGTGCGACGGCTGCCACACGCCAATTGAGTGTCTCATACTCCATCAACAGTGGCATCACTCCCAGCGCCACGCCTTGCAACGCCACGGCACGGATCAGCGAAGGCAACCGGTTCGTGCCCAACGCCAGCAGGTTCAATCCCATCGCCAGGCCAATTAGGAGATTTATCGTCCCGCTTATTTTGCACCGCCTTTCCAAGCCACCAGCAACGCAAACAGGCACAATAGAAATGCCGTCGTGAGCAACAGCGTCACGCGACGAAACGCGAGGCGCGCCATCAGGGATTCAACCAAACCCACGCTCAACGTCACCGTCAGGACGCCCGCGGCCAAGGCCCCGGCAGCGGCAAGCGGTGATAGTTCCCTCATCGGCAGCACGGCCTGGACTAGCAACACGGCGAAGAGCAACAGCTTGACAGATGCGCCATGCAAAATGGCGGCTAGCGGCGGACCGCTGTGGTCGAGAATCATGGCTTCGTGAATCATCGTCAACTCCAGGTGCGTATTGGGATCATCGAACGGCACACGGCAGTTTTCTGACAACAGTACGGCAAACAAGCCCGCCGCCAGCAGCACCGCGCCCGCTCCTGCCGAAGGGGAAAGCATCGTGATCAATGAAACGCTGCCCGTCTGCACACTCAGCGATAGCACCGCCGCAATGATGGCCGCTTCCGCCAGCACCGCATAACTGACTTCGCGCGCCGCGCCCATGCCCTCGAAGGCTGAACCCGTTTCCATCGCCGCCCATGCCGTGCAAAACCGCGCCAGCGCCAGCAGGTAAACCAGCAGCAGCACATCACCACGGAAACTTAGTGCGCCGCCCGCTGGCCCCAACGGCATCAGCATCGCCGCTCCCGTCACCGCCGCCCACGCCACCGCCGGACCTGCGATGAATCCCGGTGACGCGAGTGTGCTCATCACGACACCTTTCCGCCACTGCTTCGCGAGATCGTAGTAGAGCTGAAACATGGGCGCCCCGCGACGCCCCGCCACCCACGCTTTCACCTTGTTGATGACGCCCGGTAACAGCGGCGCCAGCAGCAGCCACAACGCGAGCCGGAAAGTGAGATTGAAGATCAATATCATGGTCTGGACTCTGATATTGACGTTGCCTCCGGTTTGGTGGCGTCCGCAAACGCGGCATCCACTGCGTCCACCGCCTTAAGGATCTCTTCGTCTGTGGCTCCATTGGCGACCAGCTCGCGCAGCGTTCCGCGGGCGAGACTGCGGCTGAGGCGCGCCAGCAAATCGAGGTGCGCGCGAGGCGAGGGCGCGATAAAGAAACAGAGCCGGGTGATCGGCACATCGTCAGGAGAGGTTTGGTCCGGCGGAAGCGCGTCGCGCAGCAGCAACAACGCCACCGTGCCCGAGTCGCGGCCCAGTGTGATCCTTGTGCTCGGATGCGGCAGGGCGAAGCCACCGCCGATCGGCGCCATCGTCACGCCCCCTTTGGCGCGAAGCCTTTGTCCAAACAGTTGACGGACGGACGGCGTCGCTCCAGGCAGCGCGGTCACAATCCGCTCGAATACGGCCGGCACTTCCGCTGCTGCCACTTCCCGCCAGATACCGCCAGCGCGCAGCAACGGCCCGATTCGCAAACTCTTCCCGAGTGCGGATGTCGCTGGCGCCAGGAAGCCGGCTTGCGCCGCCAGCCCGCGCTTGGCCGCCCAGTCCGCTATCTGGACACGATCAAACAGCAGACGCCCCCGGTCGGGTGTGTTGGGCAAGCCTTCGTTGCGAATCCAGCCTTCGACGACTGTCTCCGATACTCCAAACGACTCCGCAATCTGGATGAGATTCAGATACATAATTGGCAAGGTTGTCCTTTCAAGACCCGCCTCCCAGCACAACCAACACAGCCAGCGCCGCCAGACCGATCAGCAAATACAGTAAGTATGATTGAACCCGCCCGTGCTGAAGGCCCCGTGCCGCGGTCGAGACGCGCATGACCACCCTGCCGGCCGGCATGACGATTCGTTCGAGCACGGTTTCCGGGGTATGCTCGGTGAAACTCGCGCTGACGGGCAACAACCCTTCCGGTCGATGCTCATGCCTCTCAGGTCTTAGAATCGACGCGAACCATTCGTTGATGATACTAGAAAACGAGCCGGCAGTGTATTGCATTCGTGGCGTCGGCGCAGCGTATCCACAATCCCACGTCACCGCGCGCCTCAGGCCGCCCCGCCGGGCTTTGCGCCAAAGCCAGCCGGCCGCCCCCAGGGCAAGCAACGTCAGTGCCACGTGCAACATTCCCAGTGATGAGAGTGCGACGGGTGTCGCCGCTCCGCCCCAGACCGGATTCCAGACATCCACCGCCCGCAACACCGCAGGCCAGAAGAGGACCGGCGCGAGTCCAATCGCCACGCACCCCGCGCCCAGCACCAGCATCGCGCCGCGCATGGCCGGGCCGCTTTCGCGCGCATCTGCGGCCGCTCTGGACCGCGGAGCGCCCAAAAACACCACCCCGCAAACTTTCACAAAACACGCCAGCGCCAGCGCTCCGGTCACCCCGAGCAGTATCGCGGCCGGAATCGCCGCCCAAGCCGACGAACCTCGCGCAAGAGTGGCGTCGAACAATCCGAGATAAACAAGCCATTCGCTCACGAAGCCATTGAGTGGCGGCAGCCCGGAAATCGCCACCGCGCCGAGTGCGAAGAGAGACGCCGTCCAGGGCATCAATCGCCACAGGCCGCCAAGCCGGCTCATCTCGCGCGTCCCGGTGGCGTGCAACACCGAGCCGGCGGCGAAAAAAAGCAGGGATTTGAAGAGTCCGTGATTCCAAACATGGAGAAGGCCGCCTGCCAGCGCGAGACGTCCCCACCTCGCGTTTCCCTGCCCCATCGCCACGAGCGCGAAGCCAAGCCCAATGAGAATGATGCCGATGTTCTCGACGCTGTGATAAGCCAGCAGGCGTTTGAGATCGTGTTGACCGAGCGCGAAGGCCACACCCAGAACCGCGCTGGACACGCCTAGGAACGCCACCACCCATCCCGCCTGGGGAGGCATGGGCAACCAGCCGCTGAATCGGACAAGTCCATAGATGCCAATCTTCAGGGTCACACCTGAAAGAATGGCTGAAACATGGCTGGGCGCGTTCGCGTGCGCCGAGGGCAACCAGATATGCAGCGGAAACAATCCGGCTTTCAGGCCGAACCCGGCGAGCGCGAGCCAAAACAGCGGCGCCAATTCAGGTCGGTCGCGCATGGAGGCCAGTTCCCAACTTCCCGTGCGTACCGCCATGAGCGTGAAGAAAGCGAGCAGGCAGAGCGTGGCTGCGTGTGAGGCCGCGAGATAAAGCCAGCCCGCCGCCCGCACTTCGCTTCGCTGGCGATCCAGTGTCACAAGAAAATACGCGCTGAGCGTGGACAGCTCCAACGCGATGAGAAAATGCAAGCCATTAACAGTCAGGAGGACGACCCCGAGGCACAACACCAACGCGCTCCAACAAACGCGCTCTGACCAGGCCGACCGCGGGTGCGCGCGGCCATCCCAATATTCGCGCCCATAGACCGCACCAGCCCCGCCGATGAGGCTGAGCAACGCCAGGAATAGCGCGCTCAACGCGTCGAGGCGCAAATGCACGGCTTCGCCCCCGATGGTCAGCTCGCTCCGCCATTCCCACACGAACCCTGTGCTCAGCGCCAACACCGCCGCGCCCAACCCTCCCGCCGCACCCGCCAGAACACCACCCAGCCATAATCTTGGCGCGCGCGCCGCGGCAAGGATGCTGGCCAGCATCCCAACGCCAGATATCGTAATAAGCGGTTTAATCATGTTTCGCCCATGTCGGCAGATCGTGGCAATTTGAAACACCCGCCCGTTTCTATGCTTGACACAAGTTTCATTGCCAATGTCGATTGTAGGGGCTGGCGCGGTTGGTGACAACGATCGACTTCGGCCGCCAATAATCCTTGTCAACATGTCTCTTTAATGCCATCAAACCTCGTGCAACGTATTCCTCTCTTCTCGTTATTCATTTCGGCGTGGTCATTGAGTGCTGGCGCCCTCGCCGCGGTGCCGCTCATCCTTCAGGAGCCGGCGCTCAGCCGCGACGCCGTCGTCTTTGTTTACGCCGGCGATTTGTGGCGGGTCTCGCGCCAAGGCGGCGATGCCGTCCGTTTGACGACCCATCCGGGCCAGGAGCGACACCCGGCCTTTTCGCCGGATGGTTCCCAACTCGCCTTCACGGCCGAATACGACGGCAACGCGGACGTATATCTCATGCCGGTGGGCGGAGGGATTCCGTTACGGCTGACATCGCACCCTGCCGTCGATCTGGTCGCCGGCTGGACGCCCGACGGCAAGAGCGTCTTGTTCGCCTCAAGCCGGGCGGTTCCGACGGATGGCACGCGTCTCTACACGGTTTCGGCTGCCGGCGGCCCGGCCTCAGAACTGCCCCTGCCCATCGCCACGGAAGGGTCGTTCTCGCCCGACGGCCGGCATCTGGCCTACGTGCCCACGCTACAGTGGCAGCGCGCGTGGAAGCGTTATCGCGGCGGCCAAACGCGCCGGATTTGGCTCGCCAACCTGGCTGATTCCTCGATCGAAAGCTTGCCCCACGGCGACGCCAGCGAGTTCAATCCCATGTGGATTGGGGACACGATTTATTTTCTCTCTGACCGGAACGGTCCGGTCACGCTTTTCGCTTACGACTTGAAGACCAAGCAGACCCGTTCCTGCTTTGACAACACCGGGTTGGATATCAAGTCCGCGAACGCGGGTCCAGGCGCGATTGTTTTCTCCCAGTTTGACGCGCTGCGCCTGTACGATTTGGCGTCAGGCAAGGTAACGACCTTGGACGTGCGATTGACGGGCGATTTGCCCGAAGTCCGTCCGGGTTTCAAAGAGGTCGAAGCCAAGGACCTGGTCCATGGCCGTCTGTCTCCCACCGGGCAGCGAGCCGTGTTCGAGGCCCGCGGCGAGATCATGACTGTTCCCGCCGAGAAGGGCGATCCGCGCAACCTCACTCAAACCCCCGGCGTCGCCGAACGCGACCCCGCGTGGTCGCCTGATGGAAAATGGATCGCCTATTTTTCCGACGAATCCGGCGACTACGCCCTGCACTTGCGGGATCCGGGCGGCCTGGGCAAAGTACGAAAGATCAAACTGGGCGAACCGCCGTCGTTTTTTTACCACCCCACCTGGTCGCCGGACAGCAAGCAGCTCGCCTACACCGACAAGCACGGAAAACTGTGGCTGATGAACGTTGAGAAGGAGGTTTCGGTCCTGGTGGACACCCCGCCCTTGCCGGTCGAATTTGAGCCTGACCCGTGCGCGTTCTCGTGGTCCCCGGATAGCCGTTGGCTGGCCTATTCCCGGAATCTCATGAACCGGCTCACGGCCATCTTCGTTTACAGCCTTGAATCCGGCCACACCCACCAGGTGACGGATGGGATGAGTGACGCGGCCTTTCCGCAGTTTTCCGATAGCGGCCAGTACCTTTACTTCGCGGCGAGCACCGACAGCGGTCCGGCCAGCGGCTTGGATCTCTCCACCGCGAACCGGCCCGTGACCCTGAGCCTTTACCTGGCTGTGCTCGACCAAACCAACGCCTCGCCACTTGCCCCGGAAAGCGACGAGGAAAAAAGCGACGCCGACAAGGGCAAGGAGACTCCGAAAGAAAGGGAACAGGCAGCCGAAAAACACGGCGTGGCGGCTCCCGCAACCACCAACGCGAACACCAAAATTGCGGAGGCCAAACCGGCCGAATCCAACACGCCGCCCGTGGTAAAAATAGACTTCGACAACCTCAGCCAGCGCATCCTCGCGCTGCCGATGCCGGCCCGCAATTACAAGGGACTTTACGCTGGCAAATCCAACGCCTTCTTCGCTCTAGAAGGCCCGTTGGTTGACCCCCTCGGCGCAAACGGCCCGGCGGAATGCGTGGCGCGGAGGTTCGACCTCGCCAAACGCAAGGCGGAGAAATTCGCCGACAAGGTCAAGGCCTTTTCCATCTCCAACAACCGAGAGAAGGTCCTATTTCAAATTGGTGACGATTGGTTCCTGACCGGCGCGGAAGAGGCCCCAAAGGAGGGCGACGGGAAGTTGAAACTCGATGGCTTTCAGATCCCCGTTGATCCGCGGGCGGAGTGGCGGCAGATGTATCACGAAGCGTGGCGCATCGAGCGCGACTACTTCTACGACCCGGGCCATCACGGGCTTGACCTCAACGCGACTGAAACGCGCTATCTGAAATATCTTGATGGCCTGGCCAGCCGTTCCGATCTGAACTTCCTTTTCGAAGAAATGCTCGGGGAGATGACCGTCGGCCACATGTTCATAGGAGGCGGCGACTCGCCGGAGGTGAAGCGGGTCAAGGTTGGCTTGCTTGGCGCCGACTTTTCCATTGAAAACGGCCGCTACCGTTTCGCGCGCATCTTCAATGGCGAGAATTGGAATCCGGATTTGCGAGCCCCTTTGACCGAACCCGGCGTGAAGGTCGCCCTCGGCGACTACCTGCTGGCCGTTGATGGTCGCGACGTGCCGGGAGCCGCGGAGCTTTACACCTTTTTCCAGGACAAGGCCGACCGGCTTGTAACATTGCGGGTGGGTCCAAACCCCGACGGCTCGGACGCGCGCGACGTTAAGGTCAAGCCGATTGACAACGAACATGGCCTGCGCAACCGGGCCTGGGTCGAAGACAATCGGCGAACGGTCGAGCGACTGAGCTCAAACCGTCTCGCCTACGTTTACTTGCCCGACACCTACGCCGGAGGCTACCGGGCGTTTAATCGCTACTTCTTTGCCCAGGTGGACAAGCAGGGCTTTGTTATTGACGAGCGATTTAACCATGGGGGCGACCTCGCTGACTACGTTGTTGACTACCTCCATCGCAAGGTTCTCTGCAATATCGCCAGTCGCGAAGGCGCGGATTATTCGCTGCCGCTGGGCGCCAGTGACGGCCCCAAGGTCATGTTGATCAATGAGTTCGCCGGCTCCGGCGGCGACGCCCTGCCTTGGTGTTTCCGCAAGCTCGCCATCGGTCCGCTCGTGGGCCGCCGCACCTGGGGCGGCCTCGTCGGCATCGGCGGCTACCCCGATCTGATGGACGGCGGCACAGTGATGGCGCCCCACATGGCCCTGTACGGGACGGAAGGACAGTGGGAGGTGGAAAATAAGGGGATTTCTCCTGATTTCGACGTGGAACTGGATCCGAAAGCCTGGCGCGCCGGCCAGGACCTCCAATTGGAGAAAGCCGTGCAGGTCGCGCTCGAATCTCTGGCCAAGAATCCCCCTGCGCCCTTCAAGCGCCCACCTTATCCCAACTACCATTCCAAGCCGTAACGACCGCGGCTGCGCTCAAGCCGCCAGTCTTTGTGCTGCCCGCGCCGTCATGGTTTTTTGCCGCCGCCCAACCACAAGAGACTGTTCACAATCAACTGGTTCTGCGTTTCGCTATCAAATGTGGACGACAGCTCCTTGTTGGTCTTGTGCTCGTAATCCATGTCGTTATGGCCCATGTTCATGTAGATCATTTTGTATTTCTGATTGGTCCACACCACCGGGTAATCGCCGCTGTGCCAGATCTCGTTGGTCTTGGGGCCGGTCCCCAGCGGAAAGCTGGCCGGATCAATGGACAGGAGCACTTTGATGTCCGGGTTGGCGCGCAAATCATTCTTCCACCGATACCACTCGTTGGGCGCCGACTGGAAAGTTACCGGCAGATTCCTGGTGGCCGGGTGATGGGTGTCCTCGACCCGCAGCACCGCCGAGGTGGGGCGCCAGGTGTTGCTCAGATACTCGCCCGAGCCCAGAAACTTCTCGTGATACCAATCCCAATTCTGCGGAACGTCCGAAGGCGTCAAGGCAAACCCGGCAAAGTGAAATCCCATCCACGCCCCGCCATGCTCCATGTAGTCTTCAAAGGCCTTGCGCTGGGCTGCGGCTTCCGGCCGCGTATCCAGGAAGAGCACCACCTGATATTGCGCAAGAAAGGCCGCGTTCAACTGGTTCCAGTTCGTGGTCGCTTCATAGCTGAAATTGTATTTGACCGCCATTTGCGGAAACCGGCGATTGGCTTCATGCACAAAACTGATATGCGCCAGATCGTTTTTGCCGGTGTAGAAGGCGGCCACCTTGAATTGCGGCGCCGGACTTTGCGCGTTGAGACTGGCGGAAGACAAAACGATCAGGCCGATTGCGATCCCCCGCCTGACGATGGTTGGGAATGCGCTCATAATTATTTCGTCACACTGTTCGTTTCGCCCACCCCGGCCGCCCACAGGATTGCGTTGCGAAACAGGGTTTGGTAGGCATCGTTCTTAAACAGGCTGGGATGGTGTCCCATGAGGATATAAACATTGCGGGCCTTCATCTTTTCGTTGGTCCAAATAACAGGATGGTCCCCCATTTTGATGTCAGACGATGGCTGATAAGATGATTCATCCACATGGGCCAAAACATGCACGTTGGGCCGGGGATCCCTATCATAGGTGTACCATTCCTCCTCATCGACCACAAAGGTTGCCGGCAATCCCTTTAGACATGGATGAGCCGCGTCCTCGACCACCACAGTCCCCGCGACCCGCTTGGCAATGTAGCTCTTGAAACGAATGCCGCCCATGAAATCAGAGAACCAAGGCCAGATTGGGTAACCGTCAAACTCTCCCAGCAAGGTCGCGTGATGAAGGCCAACCCACCCTCCCCTGCCCTGTTCAATATAATCCTGAAAAGCAGCCTTGGCTTCGTCGCTCCATCGGTAGGGAGGATAATTAAGTTGAATAAACACCTGGTACTTGGCCAGGAAAGCCTTGTTGAATTGATTCGGATTCGCGAAAACATCGACCGCAAAATGATCCCTCGCGGCTGTGCCCTTGAGCCATTCCAGGGCTGCCACCACGAACGCTGCGTGCTGGTCTCCACGTTCCGCCAAGACTAAAGCGTGAAACCGGTTCGTATCGTTTTGTGCGAAGGCTGGTAAAGCAGCCAGGGCCAAAAAGCCGGCCGCCAATTGGATCGCAGTGGTTACCTTAAGAATATTTATTTTCATTTTGAGGACATGGCGGCCACCGCCTGAAGGAACCAGGCTGAATGAGGCAGCCATTGCTCCGTCCAGCGCCATTCGTTGCCGTTCGCGTGCATTTTAAAGTCAATCCCGGAACCGTCCGGGTTGCCGTCTTTGCCCGTGATGCCATTTGATATTCCCCCACGTCCGGAGCCGTGGCCAAAACTCGAACTCATATACGGGACATTCTTTTTCCCGAACTGAAACATGAAACACATATCGTAAGGATTTCCACCCAATATCCACGCGATCTGATCGCCGGCGAAATTGGCCAAATCTGTTTTGACTCCGTATGCGCCCGGCCCCGGATAAACCAGCCGCCCGCCTACAATAGCGGCCGCGGCCAGCGATGCCAGACGCGCATTTTCTCCCTGCCACCACCAGCCGCTTTCATTTTCATGCGGTATGAAAAAGCCGTCCCTGACTTGCGCGCGAAACATAAACGTCTGCCGGGCATACCCGAAAGGATTGCTGGCATTGCTTGTGACCCGCAAATTGTAATCCAAGGCTTTTTTGATCGTGCCGAGCGCCGCCTCACGGGAGGGCGGGTCATCTTCCCTTTCCAAATAACGCGCCAGTGCAATGACCGGCAGCCCGGCGTCCGACGCGTGCCAAAAGGGGCGGTTGGATTCATTGGCGATAAAATAACCTTCCGGCGTTATTCTTCCGGCCAGATTTTTCGCGCGTTTCCGCGCTTCATCGCGATAGACCCCCTGCTCCGTCGCCATCCACAATTCAGAGGCAGCCATCAGCGCGCAGTAATCGTCAATAATGTTCTCTTTGCCGTCATCATCGTATTTGGTGTTATTGGCCTGCAAATGCGCGAACGCGCGCTCCGCCCCTGCCAGATACTGCCGCGCTGAAAATTCCCCGTCCTTCTTCCATTGCGAAATGCGCGCCAAAGCTGCTATGGCCATGCCCCCTCCTTCCCGAAATGCGCATTGGTAATCAGAGGTGGTTTTGCTGTCCGCCAGCAGCCCGACCACGCGGCGCGCCTCCGCATCCTTTTTGAAGTAGCTGAACACCGTCATATAAAAATAACCATCGGGCGACAGCGAACGCATCAAGTAGTCGGCGCCGTAAATAGCTTCATCCATCAATGGTGTCTTTGCCTTCATGTAGTCAAGCAGCGAAGGGGCGGTGTCCACTAGGTTGGCCATGGACCAAACCACCAGCGGCGTTTGCTGGGGAGACATGAAATTCGCGTAGGCCAGATGGGAGAAGTATTTGCTGACATCCCCCGAGGCGTCACACCATCCTCCCCGCACATCCACCCTGTTGGTGCTGCCATAAAGCAGCACATGTTGGTCTGCCTTCAATTCTTCAGGCGAACTCGCCCGCTGATGGTGGTAGTATTGTACGATGGCAGGAACGGTTTGTGTGGCCAGCGCGTTTTTCCCGATTTCGAAGTCGAAGGAGTTGTATTCTTTTCCAATTCGGTCAATGGCCAGCCGGAAATGGCCCGCCTTCTTGAAGGAGGAGAAGTCAGCCCGATAGAAGAATCTTCCTGGAAACCATTCTTCACACTCCTGACCGCGAGCCAGCGCTCCCTCCCACACCGTACCCAAAGTCACCGCATCCTTTGCTCGAATCCGGCTCGATTCCGGAAGCCGTTTGCTGGTTTCCACCACGGCAAACTTTGGGGCTGCTCGATCGTACGCCACCTGGTTCACATGAATGACAACGTCTTCCGGCGCGGTTCGCGGATCCTTTTCTTCTGGAGGGGCTTGTGCCAGAGCCAGGCAACCCCATCCAAAACAAGAAAAAACGATCAACGCGAAACCTATGGAACCGGTTGCTGGTTTTCGAATCATAATCAAACACGACACCGGCTTTTCGCCGCGAGGAAGAAGTAAGGCTTGATCGCAGTTAGAGGTCAAGGAACATCCATCGCAAATGACACGCTGGCTGCTGCTCTTGATGCTTCATTCCGTTTTTTTGGTTTGCCCCTTGATTTTGGCGCAGGCTGGTGCAGTCTCAGGCCATGTCGTGCCTGTTGCGATTCCAGAGCGCGCGGGTCATGTGCCATGGCCTGAGCAGGCGAAAAGAGCATGGTCTCATCAAGCGATCCAGCCTTGGCGTCGCGTGTGCCGTGATGTCGCTGATTTTTGCCGTCAGCGTGGCCAGAGGCGACGATGGCTTGGCCAACACTCTGCCCATCGGGACCTCCGCGCCGGACTTTATTCTTCCTGGAATCGATGGCCGCAACCACTCGCTTCAAGATTACGCCGACGCCAGGATTTTGGTGATTATTTTCACGGCCAATCATTGTAAAACGGCTCAAGCCTACGAGGGTCGCATCATCCAACTGGTCAAAGATTACAAGGATAAGGGGGTGACGGTGGTGGGGATCGCTCCCAACGATCCCCAGGCCCTGAGCCTGAGCGAGTTGGTTTACTCCGATCTCGGCGATTCCTTTGAAGAATTGAAAATTCGCGCCCAAGAGAGGGGATTCAATTTTTCCTACCTCTACGATGGCGACAGCCAAAAGGTCAGCCGCGCTTATGGACCGGTTTCCACTCCCCATGTCTTCATCTTCGATCAAGCGCGCAAACTCCGCTATGTCGGGCGGATTGACGATTCAGAAAATATCGCCGCAGTGACCAAGCACGACGCCCGCAACGCCCTGGATGCCCTGCTGGCGGGAAAACCCGTTCCGGTGGAAAAGACCAGGACCTTTGGTTGTTCCATCAAGTGGTCTGAAAAAAGGGCGGCGGCCGCGCGGGAGCTGGAAGCCATGGAGAAAGAACCTGTGGCTTTGCAAACCGCCGGCGTGCTAAGCATTAAAGCATTAGTTGCAAACGACACACCCAAAATGCTTCTGATTAATGTCTGGGCCACTTGGTGCGGCCCCTGTCTGGCTGAACTTCCGGAATTCGTGACCATGAACAGAATGTACCGGAACGGCAACTTCGAGCTTGTCACCATCAGCGCGGACGCCCCGGAGCGGAAGGCCAATGTCCTCGCCCACCTGCAGGACCGGCACGTTGCCGCGCGAAATTATATTTTTGACAACAAGGATATGGACGCCCTGGCCAACGCCCTTGATGCGGAGTGGCCGGGAGGGCTTCCTTACACCATTTTGGTGGCGCCTGGCGGCAAGATCATTCAACGCCAAATGGGACAAGTAGATTCGATGAAACTAAAGAAAGTCATTGCTCTCTATCCAACACGGTAGAAAAACATTGTGGCTTTGGCTGGCTTTTCGGTGCTTTTTCAATTATGTCCATTTCCACCGAGGCACTGATCCTGAACGGCGGCGCGCTTGGTTTGGCCGACGTGGAGCTTGTGGCCCGCCAGCGTGCGCCGGTGAAACTCGGCGCCGATGCTCAGGCGCGGCTGGTTTCGTCCCGGCAGGCGCTCGAGGACGCCATCGCCGCGGGCGAAGTGATCTATGGTGTCAATACTGGGTTTGGCTCGCTGGCCAATCGCCGGGTGGAAGGCTCGCAGCTTGCCGAAATCCAGAAGAACCTCCTCCGCTCCCATGCCGCCGGCGTCGGAGAACCGCTCCCGGAGGAAGTCGTTCGCGCCATGTTGTTGCTCCTGGCCGCATCTTTGGCGCGCGGCTTTTCCGGTGTTCGACCGGTCGTGGCCGGGCAGGTGGTGAATTTGTTGAACGCGGGCGTCACGCCGGTTGTTCCCGCTGTCGGCTCGGTGGGCGCTTCCGGGGACCTGGCGCCGCTGGCCCATGCCGCCCTTGTGCTGATCGGCGAAGGCGAAGCAGTCTTTGAAGGGCAGCGCCTCGGCGGCAGGGAAGCATTGCATGCGGCGGGGCTGGTGCCGATTGAGCTGGAGGCCAAGGAAGGCCTGGCGCTCATCAACGGCACGCACATGATGGCCGCCATCGCCGCGCTGGTGCTCGCCGACTTGGATCGTCTGTTTGCCGCCGCCTTATGCGCGGCGGCCATGTCCATTGACGCCTGCCGGGGAACCGACGCTTTCCTGGATGGCCGCGTCCACGCGGTTCGAGGCCAAGCCGGCCAAAGCGTCGTGGCCGCCGCGCTGGCTGCGCTGATCGAAGGCAGCCAGATTGTTCCGAGCCATCTGCACAACGATCCTCGCGTCCAGGATCCTTACTCCTTGCGTTGCGCCCCGCAGGTGCTGGGAGCGGCGCTGGATGCGATCCGCTTTGCGCGCCGGACGGTGGAAATCGAACTCGGGGCGGTGACCGATAACCCTCTGGTTTTCCCAAAGGATCCCGGCCACCAACGGCAATTCGTTTCCGCGGGAAATTTTCACGGCCTGCCGCTGGCCATCGTCCTGGAAACTCTCATCATTGCGTTGACACACGTTGCGGGCATTGCGGAGCGCCGCGTTTATTTCATCCTGGCCGCCTCCGATGCGGAGAACCCGCTCAACCCCCACTTGTCGCCGGTTCCAGGTCTGCACTCGGGATTGATGATTACGCAGTACGTCGCCGCGGCGTGCTGCAACGAATTGATCGGGTTGTCGGTGCCGGCCAGCGTGGCCAACATTCCAACCAGCGCGGGCATGGAAGACTACAACTCTTTCGGCGCCTCCTCCGCGCACAAGGCGCGCCGCGCTCTGGAACGGGCCACGCAGGTCGTCGCCATTGAACTCCTGTGCGCCGCCGAGGCCCTCGATTATCAGCGCCCCTTGCGCTCCGGCCCGGGCGTTGAAACAACGCACGCCGCCGTGCGCCGCATCGTGTCCAGACGCGCCGCCGACCGACCGCCCGCTCCTGAAATCGCCGCCTTGGAACAACTTATCCTGCAAGGAGGCTTCAGCAACGGCAGCTCGCGAGGTTTGACCGCCCCATGAATCCCTCGCCAAACACCTCCCTTTCCGGCGTCGCCCGCGTCGTCCGTGCGCCGCGCGGCACAAAGCTCTCCTGCAAAACCTGGCCGGCCGAAGCCGCCTTGCGCATGTTGATGAACAACCTTGATCCCGAGGTGGCGGAAGATCCGGCGCATCTGATTGTCTATGGCGGACGCGGACAGGCGGCCCGTTCCTGGGAGGCGTTTGACGCCATTGTCGCCTGCCTGCGGAATCTTGAACCCGACGAGACATTACTGGTGCAATCTGGCAAACCGGTGGGAGTGTTGCGCACACACGAACACGCTCCACGGGTGCTCATCGCCAACAGCAACCTTGTCCCGCATTGGGCCACGCAGGAGCATTTTGACGAGCTGGCCCGGCGGGGGCTTATGATGTTCGGCCAGATGACCGCCGGTTCCTGGATTTACATCGGCACGCAAGGCATTTTGCAGGGCACTTACGAAACTTTTGCGGAATGCGCCCGCCAACATTTCCAGGGCAGCCTGGCGGGGCGGCTGGTGGTCACGGCGGGTTGCGGCGGCATGGGTGGCGCGCAACCTCTTTCGGTGACCATGAACGACGGCGTTTGTCTCATTGCGGACGTCGATCCTGAAAGACTTCTCCGGCGCGCGGCCACGCGCTATCTGGACGAAATGGTGGATGGAGTCGATGCGTCCATTGACCGCGCGCTGGTTTGCGTGCAGGAAAAGCGGCCTGTTTCGTTGGGCGTTGCAGCCAATGCCGTTGACTTGCTCGAACGGTTGCTGGCGCGCGGCATCACGCCCGATGTCGTCACCGATCAAACTTCGGCACACGATGTCGCCAGTTATGTGCCGGCGGATCTTTCACTGGCCGAGGCGGTTGCCTTGCGCGAACGCAACGCCGCCGATTATGCCGCGCGCAGCCTGGACACGATGGTCCGGCATGTGCGGGCGATGGTGGAACTCAAACGGCGCGGCGCGGTCGTGTTCGATTACGGCAACAACATCCGCCAGCGCGCCAAGGAACGCGGTTTTGCCGATGCCTTTGAATTCCCCGGATTCGTGCCCGCCTACATTCGTCCTCAATTCTGCCTGGGACGCGGGCCGTTTCGCTGGGTGGCGCTTTCGGGTGAGGCGGACGACATCTACACCACGGATCGCGCCCTCATGGAATTGTTTCCGCAGGACAAAAGTCTTCATCGCTGGCTGAACCTGGCCGCGCGGCGGGTGCAATTCCAGGGCTTGCCGGCGCGCATTTGCTGGCTCGGCCTCGGCCAGCGGGACAAGGCGGGATTGCTTTTCAACGAACTGGTCCGCACCGGCAGAGTGGCGGGGCCAATCGTCATCGGTCGCGACCACCTCGATGCCGGTTCCGTCGCCTCGCCCAATCGCGAAACCGAAGGCATGAAGGATGGCACGGACGCAGTCAGCGACTGGCCGTTGCTCAACGCCATGGTCAACACCGCCAGCGGCGCTTCGTGGGTCAGCTTTCATCACGGTGGCGGGGTGGGCATCGGCTATTCCCAGCACGCCGGCCAGGTCATCGTGGCGGATGGAACGCCGGAAGCCGCCCGCCGGATTGCGCGCGTGCTCACCAATGATCCTGCGATGGGCGTGCTGCGGCACGCGGACGCCGGCTACGAAGCCGCGCTTCGTTGCGCCAGGGAGCAGGGATTGGCCATCCCTTTGCCAGGGGCGAAGGCGCAACCTTGAAGCACCGAACACAATTGGCTGTTCAAAGCGCCCAAAATTGCCCATTTAATCCTGATGAAACGACTCATTGAATGCGTCCCCAATTTTTCCGAAGGCCGTGACCCGGCCAAAGTGGACGCGATAGTCGGGGCCATGAGCGCCGTCCCAGGAGTTTTTATTCTTGGCCACGAAATGGACGCCGATCACAACCGCTGCGTCGTCACTCTTGCGGGAGAGCCGGACGCGGTGGCCGAGGCCGCGATCCTGGGCGTGGGCAAAGCCACCGAGTTGATTGACCTGACCAAACATACCGGCGCTCATCCGCGTCTGGGCGCAACCGACGTCGTGCCTTTCATCCCCATCGCGGGTGTGACGATCGAAGACTGCGTCGCCCTGGCCCATCGCGTGGGCCGCGAGATTTGGCAGCGCTACCGCGTTCCCGTTTATTTCTATGAGGCGGCGGCGATGCGTCCCGACCGCGCCAATCTCGAAAAAATCCGGCGCGGCCAATTTGAAGGGATTCGCGCTGAAATACGGACCAAGCCTGAACGCGCCCCGGATGTGGGCGAGGCGGAATTGCATCCCACAGCCGGCGCCATTGTTGTGGGGGCGCGCAAATTTCTGATTGCCTACAACATCAATTTGAGCACGTCAGACGTTGAGATTGCCAACAAGATCGCCAAAGCTATTCGCTTTTCCAGCGGCGGTTTGCGCAACGTGAAATCCATGGGGGTGGAATTGAAAGCGCGGAAACTGGCGCAAGTTTCCATCAACCTGACCGACTTCGAGCAAACGCCGATGCACCGCGTCTATGAAATGGTCAGGCGCGAAGCGGAACGTTATGGCGTCTTGCCCGTCGGCAGCGAGATCGTGGGCCTCGTGCCGGGAAAAGCGCTCGAAATGGCGGCGGATTATTTCCTGCAACTCGAAGACTTCTCGTCAGCACAAATCCTCGAAAATCGCCTGGCCGGCGCGCTGGCCGGTGTTCCGGCTCATGCCGGTTCGAGAGATGGCAAACTGGCCGCGCTGGCCCGTCCTTTCGTCACGGCGGTGGCGGAACCGACGCCTACGCCTGGCGGCGGCAGCGTGGCGGCATTCGCCGTCGCGCTGGCGGCGGGGCTTGGCCAGATGGTGGCGGGACTTTCGCGTAAAAAGAAATCACAGGCCGCCCACTTCGAGGCTCTCTCCACCGCGCTCGACGAGCTTCGCCGCACCTCGGACACCCTCTTGGAAGCAATCGATCGCGACGCGGCATCTTATGACGCTGTCCTGGCCTCATTCAAACTGCCGCAAGGAGATGAAGCGGAACGAGACCTCCGAAAAATTGCCATTGAAGCGGCCACGCGCGGCGCTGCCGAAGTGCCGATGAAGGTGGCCGAAGCGGCCGTGGCGCTTGATGAACGCCTGGCGGAATTGGAAAGGATTGCGGCGGCGGCCATGCGGTCGGACCTTCGCGTCGCGCGCCTCATGGCCGCGGCGGGCGCGAAAGGAGCGCTAGAAAACGTTGAGATCAACCTCGAATCACTCACCGACGCCGCCTATGTGCAGACCATGCGCGCCCGTTCCAACTCGGTCCAAGCGCGTCTGGCCCATGCCTAAGGCGGCCCGTTCCCCATGAGCCTGCTCATTCGCAACGCGCGGGTTGTCCAAAGCGGCGGAACGCCGAGCCTGGCGTCTGCATGTGTACGCGTTGAAGGAGATCGGATCGTCTCAATCGAGCCGACGGATGCCGGCGCGAACGTGGACACCGTCATCGAAGCGGAGGGGCGCGTCCTCATGCCGGCCTTTGTGGATGCCCACACTCACGCGCTCTGGGCGGGAGATCGACTGGACGAATTTGAAATGCAACAGCAAGGGGCCGCGTATCTTGACATTCTAAAAGCCGGCGGCGGCATCCTCTCCACGGTTCGCGCCGTGCGTGCGGCCTCGGAACATGAGCTGGCCGAAAACCTGGCGCGCCGCCTCTCCGTGATGTTGCGCGAAGGCTCCACTACCATCGAAGTCAAATCCGGTTATGGCTTGACCACGGCCGATGAGCTTAAAATGCTGCGAGCCATCGCCGCCGCCGCGCGGAATTTTCCCGGCACGATTGTTCCAACCGCGCTTTTGGGGCATGCCATCGACCCGCAGCAACCCCGCTTTATTGACACCGTCGTCGAGCAAACTCTGCCCGCCGTGAACCGGGAGTTTCCTGGGATAACGATAGATGCTTACTGCGAGGAAGGGGCGTGGTCGCTGGCTGATTGCCGGAGGCTGTTCACGAGGGCGCGCGCGTTGGGCCACCCGATTCGCCTCCACGCCGACCAGTTCAACCGGCTTGGCGCGCTGGATCTTGCCGTGGAATTGGGGGCGCGCAGCGTGGATCACCTTGAAGCCAGTTCTGCTGAGGATCTGCGCCGCCTCGCGACTTCACCTGTTTTTGGCGTCATGTTGCCGGCCTGCGGATTCCACGCCGACGACCGGTATGCCAATGCGCGCGCTTTTCTCGACGCGGGCGGCAAATTAGTCCTGGCCACCAATTGCAATCCAGGTTCCGCCCCCACATCTTCGATGCCCTTCATCATTGCCCTGTCCGTGCGCAAACTTGGGCTTAGTGTGGTTGAAGCCATCTCCGCCACCACCAGCACTCCGGCGGAATTGCTGGGATTGGGCGGTCGCGGGCGCATTGCTCCATCTTTTCGCGCCGATCTCGTGCTTCTCCGGCATCAGGATGAACGCTTGCTTGGCTTCGAGTTCGGCGGCAATCCGGTCGATTTGGTCATCTGCGCGGGTCGCGTAATGCCCGCGTGACAGGATTGATGCATTGCAGATTGCGCCGTCCATCCGGATTTAATAAGGTTGGGCCATGCCGCGCAAACTCAGTTCCATTGCCCCGCAGTGGTGGGATTACACAACCCTCGAGGACGATATCATTCGTGACGCCGCCGCTTTGACCCCGGCCCAAATGGTCCAACTCTCGCGGCCCGGCTTCAAGGTAGTGATGTACGACACCCTGGCCGAATTTTACCTGGCCGAAGCGCTGGAATACATCACCGCATGGCAGCAATCCACCCCGGACAATCCCGTGGGCATCTGCGGGCCAATCGGGCCGACCGAACAATTGCCGCTCGTGGCTCGATTGGTCAACGACCTCAATCTCAAGGTGCAATCCGGCCATTTCTGGGGGATGGATGAATGGTTTCTCAACGGGAAGGAGGCGCCGCTGACGCACCCTCTTTCGTTCGAGAAGGCGGATCGCGAGCTTTGTTTCAGCCGCATCCGCAAAGGACTGGTCATGCCCGACCGCAACCTGCATTTCCCGAAAGGCGACACCGCCGCCTACCGCAAAAGCTGGCTTTCGGGCGCGCGTTGCGCGGTCATGCAAGGCGGCCAGGGAGATGTCAAGCATTGGGCCTTCAACGATCCGCCGCGCCGCAAGGGCAAATACAAGGACCACCCGCCTTCGCCGCGCGAATATCGCAAGCTGAGCACGCGTGTCGTGGACCTGCACCCGTTGACCATCGCGCAGAACGCCCGGACTTCGGGCGGCGGCAACATTGCCATGGTTCCCACGCAAGCCATCTCGGTTGGGCCGATGGAAACGTGGCAGGCGGAAAAAGTCTCCATTTGGCAGGCGGGCAACCATGACAACCCGTTTGGCCAGCGCCTCACCACCCTG
Organism: Verrucomicrobiales bacterium; assembly: GCA_003140095.1. Classification (GTDB taxonomy): domain Bacteria; phylum Verrucomicrobiota; class Verrucomicrobiia; order Limisphaerales; family Palsa-1400; genus Palsa-1400. The sequence continues at coordinate 26,536 of PLIU01000341.1, forward strand.
ATGATCGCCAAACGAATACCGGATTCCGCAGTCCCCATGTCACTCCTGGCGGACCATCCCAATGTGCAATTCAATTTTTACCGTAACGGAATCGGCGTCTGCGAAGTGGACATGCACTGAAGAGGAGCGGCCAGAACGGGATCGACGAGGCCATGTTTGTCATAGGAGCTTCGTCATTTCTTTTTCGTACGCGGCATGGATCAGGCAATTCTTGCCCAGAAGCGCGGCCAGCGGGTCGCATTCTTTTGACGAGAAGCCCCAATGGAGATGTCGCCGCCAGCCTTCCGCGTGTTGGAATCTGCCGGACATTTTGCCCATCTCGCGCGACATGTCTTCCATCGCCGCCAGATAAGAGTTCATGCCCTGGCTGGTGGCCAGCCAATGTTGCTGGCTGCGATGCTCGGCCAGCGCCGCGCGCTTGATCGATTGCACGGGAGCCGTGTTGACAAACGCGCCGGGGACGACCCGCCGGCGCAACCCGTCCCGAAAGCCATGCGGCATCCAGTGATAAAGCGTCACATCGCCGTCATACGCGGGCCGTGGCGGGAGCGCTTTGAAATTCGGCACGCCATGCGCGAAGGCCGCCGTGACCGCCAGACGGCAGGTATTGGTATGGTCTTCCATGTAATCCTGCGGCGAATGAGTCAATACAATCCCGGGCTTGACCTCCCGCACTATCATGGCCAACCGCCGCAACGTTTTCAGGTCGTAAAAGATTTCCAAATCGTCCACGAGACTGGAATGGAAATGAGCGCCGAGCAATCTGGCCGCCCGTCGTCCTTCGGCGGCGCGCATTTTGCGGGTGGTATTCGAGTCATACTGCACCGAGCCGCCATTGCCGCTCGCCACATTCAAGTAATGTATTTCACAACCGGCCTGCCGCAATAACAGCAGCGTGCCCGCCGCCATGAACTCAATGTCATCCGGGTGCGCGGCGATGGCCAGCACGCTGGGAAATTTCAACTTTTTGCTCACTCGATTCTCTTGCAGGGCACGTATTACTGCGCTCCCCATCGAGTATTCTTAAGAAACGTGACCAAATCGGCCAACTCCTGCATGGAAAGCTGGGTGTCAAGCCCTTGCGGCATGATGGAAACTTTTCCTTGATGCATCTCCGTGATGTTCGACCGAGAGATGCGCACTTCGGTTTCGGGTCCGGTGGCCAGAACAACTTCGTCCGCCGCATCCTTGCGGAGCACGCCGGTGTAGTCATCGCCGCTCTTGGTCCGAACGATCATCGGTTCAAAACTGCGAACCAAGCTCGCGCTGGGGTAAACAATCGATTCGAGAAGATCGCGCTCAGTCCGAATGGTGCCCACGCTGGTCAGATCGGGACCCACATGGCCGCCAAGGTAACCGATGGCATGGCAGGAGGAACAAGCCACCTTGGGATTGTTGAAGATGGCCTGTCCCCGGCGAATATTTCCTTTTGGCAATTCGCCCAGCAATTGATCAATGTGTTCCTTCTGTTTGACCGCATCAGCACCCAGCATGTTTAATAGCTCCACCGCGCTCTTTTGCACGGCTTCCGGGTATTTTTCAATGATCGGCTTGAGGACTTCCGGCCGCAGGGACGAAACCGCTTTCGCGGCCTTGAGATTATTGACCAGGCTCATGCCGACGGCTTCATCCTGGGAAGCCGCGAACGGAGTCAACAATTTCGTCAATTCCGCCGGTCCGACGGCAGGGAGTACATCCGCAAGGATGAGCAGTTGGTCGCGATCAAGTTTTGCCCTGCTCAGCACGGAAGCAGCGTTGTTACGGATCGCCCATGGTTTTGTGGAATGGACGTTGGCCAGGATGAAACTGAAGAGATTCGACGAGGTATTTTCCAGCGGGCCGGCAGCGGCGAGAGCGTCAAGGCGTATTTCCGGCGGCGCATTTTCATCGTCGCCGATTTGAGCGAGAACCCTGTCAAGTTGGTGACTGCCAGTCTTGGAAAGCGCAAAGGCGCGAGCCGTGACAAGACCCTCCCGGAGAAGATCAGTATCCCGCGCATGCAGGATTTCAGCCACTTGTTCAAGCCAGACGGGTGGCACTGGCTCCGCATTTGCTTCGGCCATCGCCCGCAAAGCGATCAACCTCGCCCACTTAGGTGAATCGCCAGCAGCCAGAATGCCGATGAGCAGCTTCTGAATAGCCTCGTTTTTGGTGAAGGGCGCAAGCTGAACCTGGAATTCGGCAACTTCTGATGCATTCAGGCCGGGCGATTTGAATCGCTCCCCAAAAAACCCAGCCAGCGCGCTGCCCCAATCACTGTGGCGGCCAATGATCCAGTTTGCCGTATCTTTCAAAACTGGATTCGTCGAAACGAGCAATGGTGTGACGGCGCTCGCCGGCAGCCGCCCGTCGTGCATTTGATCCAAGGCGACCAGCGCAGCGCGGCGCACGCGCGCGTTTTCGCTGCTCAGACCTTGGGCCGTCGCTTCACGGGCGGCAATCTCGATCAAGGCGAAAATAATGGAGTGCTCAAGAATGCGCGCACTGGAGTCGAGTTCCGCGTGGTTGGGATCGAAGTGACTTGCCGCATTCAGCAGGGGCGCGACCGCGACTGAACTGCCGATCCTGCCGAGCGCTTCCGCGGCGTTGCGACGCACTTGCAAATCCTCGTCTTGCAACAAGGATGGCAATGCCGCGCCGGCATCCGCGTCGCGCCAAAGACTGACGGATTGCACGGCCACGTGACGCACCGTGCTCTCCTTATCCAACAGCGCGCCGCGCACCGCTTGGCGCGCTGCGGGCGCATCAATTTGCGTGATCGCCCAGAGAGCGTCTCGACGCGCTCCCACCGAGGTGGATTCCCGGAGCGAGGCCGAAAGCGCCTCCATCGAGTCGTTCCCGGCCCGGGCAAGCTGACCGACAGCCCGCTTCCGCACGGCCGGCCGTGGGTCGGCCAATAGTTTGACAAGGCTTTCGGGAGACAAGGTCTCCCACTTGATGGAGGTGCCTCGCGGGTCTTCAACTAGGCGCGCGCCTTTGCGGCGGATGCGATAGATTTCGCCCAGCACGTCCGGTTTGGCGAGCTGCGAGGTTGGGCAACACAGCTTGTACCATCCGCCGGTGTTGAGGACAATCAGACTGCCATCGGCATCTTCAATCACAGCGGTGGGGTGGAAGTCCGGGTCGTCCGAAGTCATAAAATCTGCATCCACGGTTTTAAATGTCGCGCCGTCAGGAATCAGCACATCCCGCTCGACCTTGCGCAGGTTAAACAGGCAGGTGAAAAGATTGTCCTGGTACTCTGGGCCGAACGCATCCGAGCTATAGCGGATGACACTGCAGGGGGCGGCTGGCCCAAAATGCTTGAGCACGGGCATGACGTCGCCGGTGCGGGGATGCTCGTCGATCACGTCGTGGACCTTTCCATAAACTCCCCCGTAAATAGCGTGGATCAAGCCATCACGCTGGCCTCCGCCTGGGTGCTCGAGGAAAGTTGAGCATAAAATACGCTCACCCGTCGCTGTGAAGGCAACTGCTACTGGGTTGTCCATGCCGCCGGTCATGACAGGCTCAAACCCGGCGCCATCGGGCCGGGCTCGGAAAATGTGCGCGGCGCGCGTGACAAACGGATCTTTTCCGGGACGCTCATAGGATTGTTTGGCGAACGCCCCTTTGCACCAGTAAATCCATCCGTCCGGTCCGGCATAGGGGCCATGCAGATCATTGGCGCAATGAGTCAACGTTTTTCCCAGCATCCACTCCTCGCGTTTGTCCGCCACCCCATCGCCATCTGTATCGGTGAGCTTCCAAATGCTGGGCGGGGCGCCGACATAAAGCGAGCCGTTGTACCACATGGCTCCTTCGGGAAACATCATCTTGTCCGCGAAGACCGTGCTTTTGTCGAATTTGCCGTCTCCGCGGGTATCTTCGAGGCGCACCACCCGATGAGGTTTATCTTTGAGTTGCTTCTCCAGATCGTCGTTCGAACCTGATGAATCCGTAACATAGAGTCGTCCCTGGTCATCGAAGTCGGCAGATACAGGCCGTTCGACCAGCGGCGGCCCGGCAATCAACTCCACTTCAAAGCCGTCGGGCACAGTGATGGTGTGGGCGGCGAATTTGAAATCCGCCGCGGAAGCCTGGGATAAAAGCCACGCTCCTGCGAGTAGCGGAGCAATAATCAACGGTTTCTTCATATTAAATTAATTGGGTTCATGATCCGCGCCCGATTGGCGCTTGTCCCAGTCTTGATGATTCTGTCGAGTCTGGCCATTGGTTCCTGGATCATATACACGCGAGTCGCGTCCGGCAAGCCCCTTGACGGTATGCGCCTGAGCGGCCATGTCTAACGCGTCGCCCATGCCAAAACTCCAAAATCACTTCCGCGCTGGTTTGATACCGCGCGGCTCCAGGAACAATCTTGAGGCAGCCCAACCCATTGGTGCTCTGTTGGGCCGATTACCGGAACGTTTTATCCGAATGAACAGCATCGGTGGTAACATTGGTGTTCAAATCATACGCGGCAAGTGGCGGCGCGGCTTCGAGCGAGCGACGCAGTTCCGCTGGAAGCTCCCACAGCCGATAGGGAGTTTCATCCGCTCTCGCTTTGAAAATATTGCCGAGAGTCGTCCAACGCCTCGTTACGGGGCCCAGGAAGCTCCCGATGCTCCATCGTACCACCCCCGGTTCCGTGCCAATGCGTTTTCCCCTGGTCCACAGTCCGCCGTCCGCAGTCAAAACTAAAGCTGTTCCGGGTGGGAATTTGCTGCTGCGGGGGCTTTCTTGCGGCGCATCGCACCATGCCGCATATCCGGACGGCAGGCGTTCTGGCGAAGCCGCATTGGTACCGTTAATGAACCCCCAAGCCCACCGACTACCGTCCTGTTTGGCGGCGCAGTACGAAAGCAAACTGACATCAACCGTCTTCCAGTCATGGTCTCGTCCAATTTGTGTCATTGGCTCCGAGGGGCTGGAGTAAATCACCTTCCGCCAGATCGTTCCGTCCGATTTGAACGCCATCATTTCAAACTCGCCAGCCGCGATCATCAACCAGTTTGTCTCGGTGCCGAGTTGGCGGGGCGCAGTATCGACCTTACCATCGATATATCCCCAAGCCCAGAGCGTGCCGTTAATCTTCACCGCGAAGCTTGTCTCTTGGCTCGCTGCGACGGTCGCCAATCGTGATCCGAGCCGAGCCTTGTCGGTTTGCTGAGAAGATTGGTTGTGCCGTCGCCAAGACATCCCATGTCATTGTAGCCCCACACCCAAAGTGAGTGGTCGTTTTTCACCGCCAGGCATTCGCGCACACCCGTTGCCGCTTGAACCCAATTGGTGGCAGTGCCGATGCGTGTCGGCGTTGAATAATCTCCGTTGGTGAGTTGCTGGGTTAAGCCCCAGCCCCAAAGCGAGCCGTCGTCCTTCAGGGCGACTGCTTGCGTCCTGCTCGCCGTCAGGTTCAGCCAATGGCCGTCCGGCCCGAACTGGCGAGGAGTGCTGGCAAGCGGGAAACTACACTGGCGAGCTGATTCTCCCCAACCCCAAAGAGAACCATCCGGCGCGAGAAGCCATGCCGCACCCACACCGTCAATGACGGCGAGTTGCGGCCTGACTTTCCCCGCTGGCAATGCTTTTCCCACCCACATCCCCCTCGGCTGTGGCCAGAAGTATTCCACCACCAGCAGGACAATGAGAACCACGGAGGCCGCCGCGCTTCGTGCGCATCTCAGTTTTTGAGC
>PLIU01000399.1 GCA_003140095.1 Verrucomicrobiales bacterium
TTGGAAAGGTCGCCATTGGCCACGGCGATGGTCACATCGGCGATGTTGCGGACTTGGGCCGTCAGATTGGAGGCCATGGAATTGACGTTGTCGGTCAAGTCCTTCCAGGTGCCGGCTACGCCGGGTACGATGGCTTGGCCGCCCAGTTTGCCATCGGTGCCGACTTCGCGGGCAACGCGCGTGACTTCGGAAGCGAAAGCGTTCAATTGATCCACCATCGTGTTGACGGTGTTTTTGAGTTCGAGAACCTCGCCCTTGACATCGACGGTGATTTTCTTGGACAAGTCGCCCTTGGCGATGGCGGTGGCGACTTCGGCGATGTTGCGCACCTGTGCGGTCAGGTTGTTGGCCATGAAGTTCACGGAGTCGGTCAAGTCTTTCCAGGTGCCGGCGACGCCGGGCACAATGGCCTGGCCGCCCAGGCTGCCGTCGGTGCCGACCTCGCGGGCAACGCGCGTAACCTCCGAAGCGAAGGAACGGAGTTGATCGACCATCGTATTAATCGCTTCCTTGAGCTGGAGAATTTCGCCGCGCACATCGACGGTGATTTTTTTGGAAAGGTCGCCGTTGGCCACGGCAATGGTGACATCGGCGATGTTGCGGACTTGGGCGGTCAGATTGGAAGCCATCGAATTAACGCTCTCGGTCAGTTCTTTCCAGACGCCGCTCGCCTTTTTGACCTGGGCCTGTCCGCCTAGTTTGCCCTCGGAGCCGACTTCGCGGGCGACGCGGGTGACTTCCGAGGTGAAGAGATTCAACTGGCCGATCATCGTGTTGACGATTTTGGCGCTACGCAGGAATTCGCCTTTGAGCGGGCGCCCTTCGACTTCCAGGCCCATGTCCTGGTTCAAATCGCCCTTGGCCACCGCGTCGATCGAGCGCGTGATGGCCGCCACGGGCCAGGTCAGGTCCGAAACCAGCGTGTTAATCGAGGATTCCATTTCGCCCCACGCGCCGCCGCGCGCGCCGAAATTAGCCCGATTGCTCAACTTGCCTTCCTTGCCGACGACCCGGCTCATCCGATCCAATTCCTCGGCCATGCGTTGATTGGTCAGCATGATGTCATTGAACACATCCGCGACCTTCCCCTCGATTCCCGTCAAATCCGAAGGCAGGCGGACGCTGAAGTCGCCATCTCGGGCCGCAATAAGGACACCGAGAACCTGGTGCAGGTCCAACGAATGGGTCGCATCGCCCGCGCTGCGGTTCCGATTGCGTTGCTGCCGTGTTTTGCCATTGGACGGCGACGCGGGATTTGGCTTTTCGGCCTTGGTCTCGTCCGATTCGGACGTTTCATAATTATTCATAATTAAAAAGTCCCGGACGATTCCGCAGGCGCAGCTTCACCTTCTCCACCGCTGATAGCCCGTTCACTTTGCACCCATTGAATGGCGTGATGGACCAGTTCGGTGGCGTTTTGGAGGTTGAGTTTTTCCTTGATGTGGGCGCGATGGGATTCAATGGTCTTGATGCTCAAATGCAGCTTCTCGGCGATGGGCCGGGTGCCGTGTCCCTGGCCAATCAAACTGAAAACTTCCAACTCGCGGTCGCTCAATTCCTCGACCGGTGAACTGGGCAACCGGGCATGCCCATTGACCAGCGTGTGAAGCAGGCGGTTGCCCAGGTGCTCGCTTAAATAGACTTCCCCTCGCAACACTTTGCGCAAGGCCGTCAAGACCTTTTCCGGCCCTTCTTGTTTCATGATGTAACCGGAAGCTCCGGCGCGCAAGGCGCGATGGGCATAGACCGATTCATCATGCATGGAAAGCACCAGCATCTTGAGCTTGGGGAAGCGCACCTTGACGTTCTTGAGCAGCTCGATGCCGCTGGTGCCGCCGAGGGTAATATCGATCAAGGCGACATCGGGCTTGGTGTTTTCAATGGCCGTGATCGCTTTGTGGGCGTCTTCAGCCTCTCCCACGACGAGAAGATCCTTTTCCTGATCGATCAATTGACCGACGCCTTTGCGCAAGAGAGGATGATCATCGACGATGAGGACACGAATGGCGTCCTTCTTGCCCTTGCTGGATAGGGCCGTTTTAGCAGTACTGGTTTCCATTGCATTCATAGCGGTATTGCCTGTTAGTGGACTTAGCTCATTTTCCCGATAGCGGTTTCAGACGACTTCCCCAAGCTAAGCCTCCTTAAAAAAACCATAAGCAAGCCTAAGACACAATCAGGGCATCGATGTTTCCGCCACCACTGAAACCCTGAGGGTCTTATCGGGGTATTGCCTATAACAATGTCAGGGTGAAGAGGGGGGAGGCGTAGAAGCTCGTTCGCGCCGTTTCCGTCATGGTGCATTATCTTCCGCTCTTTGGCGGTCGGAAAACTCAGTGCGCGGGCGCAGGCTGCGTGAGCGGCGCTTTGACGGCCGGGGCTGGCGGCACTTGCTCGCGCAGGAGGAAAAGGATGCCGGAGAGCGGGATGTCCAGCCGGGCGCCGCCGACGCTCAATTCGCGCCCCAGCTCGTTCATCGCCCGGTCTAGTACGTGGGCACGAAGCATCACGCGCACAGCCTCTTCGTTATCGGGCAGGATCGCTGCGCTGGCGATGGCTTGAAAATAGGCCTTCAAATAGGCCACACTGACCCAAAGATTCCAATAGCGCAGCCAGGATTGAAACCGGAGCATGTTTTCGGGCGGGATGCTGCCACGCTGGACGTGCTGATCGAGGCCAACGGCGGCGGCGTAGTGGAAAGAGCGCAACATCGTGGCCACATCGCGCATGGGCGAATGTTTGAGACGCCGTTCGCTGATGGGCACGGAAGTATCACCTTCGAAATCGATGAAGACAAAATCCTTGCCCGTCCAAAGAACTTGGCCGAGACGGCAATCGCCATGCAGGCGAAGGCGTTTGCCAGTAAGGCGATGATCGCACAGAAGGCGATAACTCTGCATTATGGCCGGTTCCAATTCGGCCACCCGTTGCGCCAAAGGCTGCGTCTCCGGCGGCAAAGTATTTGTTTGACGGCGCAGCAACCGCAGGTTTTGCGCGGCCAGGTTGCGCATGGATTGGAAGACAGCGCGCCGGTGGTGGGGCGTGGAAGGTTCCGGAGAGAAATCCTTGTTGATAGCGTTGCACGCCAAAACCCGGTGCAACTCTGCGCTGCGAACGCCCAGCAGGCGCGCCGATTCCAGAAAGGTGCCGATGGTTTCCGCCACTGCGGGCGGGAAGTCCGGTTGGAGAAGTTGGATCGGCTCTGCAAGAGGCACTGCGGCCGATTGCCCCAGGGCGACCCAGGTAATGACGCGGTCGTAGTAGCGGCCGAGGGCATCCAGAGTAAAATCCCAGGCATTGGTGGCCGAGGGGATAAAAGTGTGGACGACGGCCAGGGTGAAACGAGAATTGGCGGGGCCGGCGTACTCCAAGGCGCCCGCCACGGTTTGGCAATGGGGAAAGGAATGGCGGTTGAGAAACTGGCCCACTTCCAGTTCGGGGTTCAGCCCCGGTTCCAGGCGGCGAAAGAGTTTGAGTATCAGCTTGTCTTCGAAAATGACGCAGGAGTTGCTTTGCTCGGTTCTCGTCGCGGAAGGTTTGGGGGGAATGGCCTCGCCCATGATCCGGCGCAACTCCGCCAGGCGCACGGCTTCGAGGTGGCCTTGGGCGCCTTTGATGCGCCGCGGACGCCAGATCATCTCCAGGAGAGTGGCGCAAAAGTCCGGGCTGCCAAAGGCGTCGTAGAGAATGCCACTCTGCGCCGGGGAGGCCAGCTTGAGTTCCGCGATGATTCGCTGTGGGGAGTGTTGACGCAGTTCGTCCGCCTCGCTGCCGCTGGCAAAGGCCAGAGGCAAGGAATACATTTCCGTGTCGGCGTCCACGTAATCCACTTGCAGGAAAGCCAGCCTCGCGTCGGCGCCGGCCGCGCCTTTCAACGGGATGTCTTCCTTGACGGTCAGAAGTTTGATCGTTCTGGATTTGCCCTTGAACCACGTTTGCGCGCGCAGGTAATCGGGCAGAATTTCCTTCATGCCGAACCTGTTTTTCCCGGCCAGAATTTCATGCCAGTGCTGAGAAACCTCCAGGGTCGGCAGATGGACCTGCCCGTCGGAGGAGGGTTCAACCTGGGCGCGGACGAACTTGGTTTCGAGGGAAAACCAATAAAACGAATGCGGCCCAAGAGACAGAAAATAAGGACGCTCGCTAATGCCCGGAAACTCTGACCGGCCAAAGAGTTCCATCGGCACCGCAGGCCGGAAGACGGACAAGTCCAATTCGACCGGCTGCGGAAAGCGGGAAAGGTTGGCGACGACCAAGAGCGTCTCCTTTTCGTAGCGCAGTATGTAGCTGAGAATTTTGCGGTTGTCGGTTTGAAGAAACTCGCATTTCCCCTCGCCCAGCGCTCGCCATCGCTTGCGCAGGGCCAGCAGCCGCCGCATCCACCACAACAGCGAATGCTGATTGGCCAATTGCACCTCTACGTTATTCGCTTCGTAGTGGTAGCCGGGATCCAGAATGATCGGCAGATAGAGACTCTGCGGATTGGCGCGCGAGAAGCCGGCGTTTTTGTCCGAACTCCACTGCATGGGCGTGCGTACCCCGTTGCGATCGCCCAGAAAAATATTTTCGCCCAGACCGATTTCGTCGCCGTAATAAAGCACGGGCGTGCCGGGCAGGGAAAAGAGCAACGCGTTGAGCAATTCGATGCTTTTGCGGTCGTTGTTCATCAACGGAGCCAAACGCCGGCGGATGCCCAGATTGAGGCGCGCCTGCTCCACGTGGGCGTACATTCGGTACATGTAGTCGCGCTCCTCGTCGGTGACCATCTCCAGGGTCAACTCGTCATGGTTGCGCAGGAAAAGAGCCCATTGGCTGGTTTGGGGAATGGGCGGAGTTTGCTCCAGGATATCGACGATGGGCTGGCGGTCCTCCATGCGCACGGCCATGAAGAGCCGCGGCATGAGCGGGAAATGGTAAGCCATGTGGCATTCGTCGCCCAGGCCCTGGCCGAAGTAAGCGACGGCATCTTCAGGCCATTGATTGGCCTCGCCCAGCAACATGCGGTCGCCATAATTCTCATCGACGTGCTGGCGGAGCATTTTCAAAAAGGCGTGCGTCTCGGGCAAGTTCTCGCAACTGGTTCCTTCGCGTTCGTAGAGGTAGGGCACGGCGTCCAAACGCAGGCCGTCCACGCCCAAGTCCAGCCAGAAATCCACCACTTTGAACATCGCTTCATGCACGGCCGGCGAATCGTAGTTTAAGTCGGGCTGGTGCGAGAAGAACCGATGCCAAAAATAGGCATTGGCCGCGTGGTCCCAAGTCCAGTTGGACTGTTCAACGTCCTTAAAAATCACGCGGGCGTCGTGATACTCAGAGGCGGAATTGCTCCAGACATAAAAGTTGCGCCAGCGGCTGCCGGGTTTGGCCCTACGGGCGCGCTGAAACCACGGATGCTGGTCGGAAGTATGGTTGAGAACCAATTCGGTGATGACGCGCAGTCCGCGGCGGTGCGCCTGGCGCAAAAAGGTTTTGAAGTCCGCCAGAGTGCCGTAATTGGGATGCACGGCGCAATAGTCCGCAATGTCGTAACCGTCGTCCTTGAGCGGTGACGGGTAGAATGGCAGCAGCCATATGGCTGTGACGCCGAGGTCCTTGATGTAGTCCAGTTTTTCTGTCAGGCCGCGAAAATCTCCGGTGCCATCGGCGTCACTGTCGGAGAAGGCGCGGACGTGGACTTCGTAGATGACTCCGCTCTTGTACCAAAGCGGATCATGGTCCAATCCGAGGCGATCGCGATTCGAGGAGTTCATAAGTTAACCGGAACTGCAGTCGGCCAACGCCGACTCGGGCGGCTGGTCCGGTGCGGCGGCTTGACTCAATTCGCCCAGCAAGCGGCGCACGGCGGTATGGCCGCTCAAGTAATAGGCCGCGGCCGTGTTGGCCACCCCGACACGCACGGAGCACGCTTTCGGTGGCAATGCGCGGAACAGGTCTTCATCAGTCCAATCGTCGCCGATGCCCAGGATAAAATCGGGCGCGCGGTCTTTGAGCCATTCCTGGACGGCGGTGCCTTTGCTGATGCCGCTGGGGCGGACTTCAATGACTTTTCGCCCCTCCAGCACTTGGACGTCGATATTGCGCGTGTAATCGGCCAAGTTGTCAAGCAGTTCCTGCGCCCGCACCCGGGCCTGGTCCGGATCGGCGCGGCGATGATGCCAGGCCAGCGAAAAATCCTTTTCCTCCAGCAAGGCACCGGGCAAACGATCTACGTAAAGCTGGAGAATCGGGCGAACGCGATCCTTCCATTCGGCGGTGATGTTCTTGAACAGGCGCCAGGCGCCTCCCTTGGGGCGCAACCAAACTCCATGCTCGGCCACCAACGACAACGGCAGCCGGCCAAACCATTCCTCCAAATCGCGGCGGGACCTGCCGCTGACAATGACGGCGTCGTTGCGCGGATCGGCGCCGAGACGCGAGAGCAGTTCCAGCAATTCCGAGTCGGGCCGGGCCAATCGCGGCGAAGACGCGAAGGGCACGAGCGTGCCGTCGTAATCCAGGAACAGAACCCGGCTGGCGGTCGCGCGATAACGTTTGATCAAGGCCAAGGCAACCTTGCCGGTGAGCAACCGGGCCGATCGCGCGGCTTCGATCTTCTGGGTGGCCAGCAGCGCCTGCACAAAATCGTCCGCCCAACGGTTCACGTCATAACGGCGCAGGCGGTCCTGCAAAAACTGGTTTCGCCGCACTTGTTCTTCCACCGGCATGGTCAGGGCCTGCTCCAGTGCCCGCGCAAAATCATCCAGATGAAATGGATTGATGAGCAGCGCCTCGCCCATCTCCTTGGACGCACCGGCCATTTCGCTCAAAATCAGGACACCGGTCTGGTCCGGGCGCGAAGCGATGAATTCCTTGGCCACCAGGTTCATCCCATCGCGCAACGGAGTCACCAGGGCCACGTCGCAAAGCCGGTAAAACGGCACGATCTCCTCGAAGGAAAGATGGCGGAACTGGTAAATCAACGGCGTCCAATTCACGTTGCCGTGCGCGCCCACGATCCGCCCGACCGTTTCCTCCACTTCCTGCTTCATGGTTTGATAGCTGCGGACACCGATGCGAGAAGGAGCCACCGAAGCTATGAAAACCACTTTGCCGTGCCACTCGGGATGGCGCTTGAGAAACAAATCGTAACCGTGCAAGCGGTTGAGGATGCCTTTGGTGTAGTCGAGCCGGTCCACGGAAAAAATGATCTTTTGTCCCTGGAACTTCTGGCGCAGTTCTGCGACTCGGGCTTCCGTCTCGGCAGTCGCGGCAGTCTGTGCGAAATGCGCAAAGTCGATGCCCATGGGAAACGTGTCCACCTTGGCCACGCGGTCGCCCAGCGTCAGATCGCCCAAGTGGTGCTCGTAGCCCGCGGTGCGCAGCACGGAGGTGAGGAAGTCGCGCGTGTAATCGTGCGTATGAAAACCAATCAAGCTGGATCCCAACATGCCTTCAATGATTTCCGCGCGCCAGGGCCGCGGCAGCATTCGGAACACTTCGTATGATGGAAAGCGAATATGCAGGAAGAATCCAATGGGCGCGTGCGGGAAACGTTCCCGCATCAGGCGCGGCAAGAGCAGAAGGTGGTAGTCATGAATCCACAAGATGTCCTCCGGCTGCAGCACCTGCGCCAAGGCGTTGGCGAAAACGTGATTGACTCGCTGATATTCCGCCCAATGCTCCTCTTCAAACTGGGCCAAGGTGGTGAAGTAATGGAAAAGCGGCCAGAGGGTGCGATTGCAAAAACCAAGGTAAAAGCGGTCCATGCTTTCTTCCGGCAGAAAGACCGAAAAAGCATTGAAATGAGTCTGGCCGAACTCCTGCACGGCCGCTTGCTGGTCGGGCGCAATGTTGGCCCCGGGCCACCCCACCCACAAAAAATCCACCCGGTCTGCCACGTCTGCGCGGCAACGATGCAAATAACTCCACAGTCCGGTCGTCAACCCGCCCGCACTGTGCGCGAACTGAGGCCGGCCGTCTTTGATTGACACCGTAAACGGCAACCGGTTGGAAGCAATGACCAAACGCATGACACACTTTCCTCTCACTGACTCCACTCGATCAATCGGGGAATCATCGGAACGGGCCGTCGTGGATTCACCTACGGCACCTCTGGGGCAAATCTCATGGCTTGGGCATAACAGAGTAGTCCGTGATCCAGGCGGCGAGCACCGAATTCGAACCTTGGGTCCGTCGGGAAGCGGGTGTATTGGGGGCCATCGGAAGAAGGACGAGATGATAATTCTTAAGGATGCTGATGTGACTTCCCTGATCTGGCTGCCAATGCAGTGCCCAACAGGATGACCAGCAGAACAAGCGATATGGCAAGGCTCACTCCACCGAGTATAAAGATAACATCTTTCATGCCTCACTGAGGCGCAAGTTCCATGCCAGCCGACCTGATTGCCTTAAGCCACGACTTTCCCGGCAAATCTCAAGTTGCCCGACCCGCCGGATGGCACTTTCGGAACCACCTGTGGCACAAAAGAGACCAGTTTGGACGCCGCTACCGCTTCGGTTCCTCACGCCCGCGATGCCAGCCGAGTTCGATCAATTTCTCGCGCATTTTCAACCGCGTGACGCCGAGCCAGCGGGCAGCTCTGGCCTGATTGCCTTGTGCCAGTTGAATCGACTGCTTGAACAGTTCCGGTTCCAGGTCCGCGATCATGCGTAAATAGGCGTTTTCGATCTCGCCGCTTTGCGCGCGCGCCAGCAATTCGGTAATGTAGGCTGCGTGCGTCTTTTGCTCTCCGTCGGGGGGCCGGCGGTTTTTGACTGTCACTTGTTGCATGTGCTCCAAGCCGATGGCAAAGGGTCGCGCCAGTAGCAAGGCCTGTCGCACTGAATTCTCCAGTTCCCGCACATTTCCCGGCCAAGCCTGGTTTTGCAGAAAGGCCAGGGCCTCCGGTTGCACGGCTGGCGCCTCGACGCCGAGGTCCTTGGCGTGACGTTGGATGAAATACCGGGCCAAGTCCGGAATGTCCTCTGTCCGCTGATTGAGCGGCGGCAGGGAGATGGTGACAACGCTCAGGCGGTAAAACAAGTCCTCCCGAAACTCGCGTTCCTTGATCGCCGTGTCCAGGTCGCGATGTGTGGCCGCGATCACCCGCACGTCCACCGCAATGTTGGCTTCGCTGCCCAAACGCTGGATGCAGTGCTCTTGGAGCACGCGCAATAGCTTGCCTTGCGTATTGGCGTTGAGGTCGCCGATTTCATCCAGGAAAAGCGTGCCGCCGCTGGCTTGTTCGAATCGACCGATCCGCCGCGCTTGCGCGCCGGTGAAGGCGCCGCGTTCGTGGCCAAAGAGTTCGCTTTCCAACAAGGCATCGGGGATCGCGGCGCAGTTGACAGCGATGAAGGATTTGTCCGCGCGCTGGCTGTGCTGGTAAATGGCCCGTGCAATCAGTTCCTTGCCCGTGCCGGTCGCGCCCTGGATCAAAACCGTGGCCGGGGTCGCCGCCACGCGTCCGATTTCCTTGTAAATGGACTGCATGGCGCGGCCGTTGCCGATGATAGCGTGACCATCCGGACGCCCTTTGCCCATTTCTACCGGTTCGGACATGAGCCGGCTGCTGGCCACGGCCGTCGCGACCATGTCCAGCAACTCGTCGGCCTCAAAAGGCTTGAGCAAATAATCGCACGCGCCCAATTTAGTGGCCTCGATAGCTGTTTCAGTCGTGCCGTGGGCCGTCATCAGAATGATCGGCTGCTTGGGTTTGGCGGCGTGCAAACGCTCCACCAGTTCCAACCCGCCCAGGCCCGGCAACCGCAGATCGGTCACCACCACGTCGTGAAATTGACCCTGCGCGCGCTCCAACCCCTGGTCGCCTCGGGCGCACACGGCGACGTCGTAGCCTTCGGAACGCAACACCTTTTGCAGCGAAGCGGCGGTGCTGGCGTCGTCTTCAATGAGAAGTATTTTCGGTTTCATCTTCTTGAACGCGCGGCAGGACGATGCAAAAAGTTGTGCCGTGCCGCAATTCAGTTTGGTAACGCAGTTCTCCGCCGTGCTTTTCGACGATGCGGGCCGCGATGGGCAGTCCCAGCCCCGTGCCGCCTTCCTTGGTGGTGAAAAAAGGGTCGAACAATCTCTGCCTGACTTCGAGCGGGATTCCCTTGCCGTTGTCGGCCACTTCCACCACCACGGCTGTCGCGCCCGCGCGGGCAAAGCCGGACTCAGAGCGAACGCGCAAGACGATCATACCGTTGCGCTCGATGCTCTCGGCTGAATTGTGAATGAGGTTGATCAACACTTGCTTGATTTGTTGAGTGTCGGCGCGCACCCAGGCCTCTTCGGAATCTTCAAGTTTCAGCGCGATGGCGTCCTTTTCCAACTGTGGCCGCAGCAAGTCTGCCACTTCCCGCAACATGCGTCCCGCGGGGACCGCCACCAAGGCTGGATCAGACGGACGCGCGAACTGGAGGAAGTCCCGCACAATGCGTTCCAGACGGGTGATTTCGCTGGCGATGACTGCGGCGTCTTCGTTTTCGGCCAGGGCCGGCGGCAGGCTGTTCTTGAGGCTGAAGAGGCGAAATTTAATGGCGGTCAGCGGATTGCGGATTTCGTGGGCGACACCGGCGGCCAGCACGCCCAGAGAGGCCAGTTTTTCCTGACGCGCCACTTCGGCCCGCGTCTCGCTGAGTTGATGCCGCAGGGGCGCGATCATGCCCCGGTAAACCAGCACCACCAGGGCCGCCGCCAGCACCAGCACCAGCGCCAGGGAAATTTGCAGCAGCTGTTGGAATTGGGCCAGCGTCCCCTGTGACCTTTGGAGAAAAGCTCCGAAGGAGGTCCGTTGGTTTTCAATAAATGAATCACACAGCTCCAGGAGATGCCGCGATTGGTTGAGCACTTCTTCATAGCTGCTTTTGAATTTGCTCGCCCTCGATCCCAGCCAGGCCGAGCCAAGGCGGGCTTGCAGCACGGAAGCGCTCTCCGCCAGGTAATCGTCGTAGGCCACCCGCACTTGTTGGAAAAATTCATACTCCAGCGGGGTGGCCGCGTTGGTGCTGTTCTGTTCCAGCCATACCTTGAAGTCCAGCGCCTGGCTGCGGAAAAGCTCGGCGTCGTTGGTTTCGCCGCGCAGCCGGTAGCGCAGCAGCGTTTCATTCAATCGTTGAATCTCGCCGCGCATCCGCACGCCCAGATAAAAGTTGTCTGCCTTTAGCCCGGCAAACTCGCGCTGCAACCTCTCCACCCTCTCCCAAGTGGTGCGGCTGGCCCACAGCACCAGGATCGAACCCAGCAGCGCAGTCAAACCTAACCCCACCAGCCGCAGGCGAACGGCCGGAACTTTGCCGGTGGCACCGGCCAATCCAGATGTGGCATCAAATGTTGCATCCATGCGCGCTATATTGCATCGGGCCTTGCAGGAAGCCCTTGATGCTCAGAGAGCACTATGGCTCCTTTTGGCTGGCACGGCAAACGCTAATATGCAGTGGATGAAGAAGACTATCTTGTTGGTCGATGATGACGCCTCGGTCCGCGAATCCGTGCATAAGGTGCTTCAAGGCGCCGGTTACGGAGTGGTGCTGGCGGCGGGCGGATTGGAGGCCGTGGCACGGATTCAGGCCCAGCCCGTCGATCTTGTGTTGCTCGATATCGGCCTTCCGAACCAGAACGGCTTGGAGGCTTGCCGGCATCTCAGCCGCGAGCATGCCAACGTTCCGATCATCGTCATTACCGGTCAAACGGGACAACTCAAATCCGCTTCGGCGGCCGGGGCGGTGGCGCTGATGGAAAAACCGCTGGACGCGCATCGACTGCTGGGCGTTATCCAGGAACTTCTGCTTAAACCAAAGCCATCGGATCCGTTGCCTTCAAACGCGGCTCCTTAACGTATGAAGAGAGAAAGAAAAGTCCGGATCGGGAATCATCCGTGCGGGTGGTGGCGGGGATTCCTGGCGGCGTGGGCCAGAATGGATTCCGAAACGACGAATTTCGATTTCACCGCCCTAATTCACGTTCCGCCTGAGTGGTTGAATCGGGTTTTGCCCGATTGGCATCGTTCACCAAAGGGTGTAAGTTCAGTCCATGCAATTAAATAATTTAGCGCCCGCAAAACTTCTAGTGCGACACGTCTATCGGAACAAGTTTTTAAGTCCTGCCGGACGTTGGGTCAAGAGAGCCGAGGCGGCGTTTGTCTTTCCGAATTTATTGAACGCCATTAACACCTGCCTCGGCCGCGGGCTGAAAGACGTGGAGTTGATTCTGCGATTTGATGGACAGAGGCCGGACTGCCGCATTCCGCTTGCCGCCATTCAGTGATGGCCCTCATAAGCCACTCAGTTCTTCTCTTACGCGCGGTTCGGCTTCAGGTCTGATTTACAAATTCCCCCCGCTGACGATAGTAAAGCAAGAGAAGGAATAGTTTTATGAATACAATGAATACAATGTTGCCTGAAACGGGGACGGTTAAAGCCGTCCGCATTCATTCCTTTGGTGGCCCGGAAGCCCTTTGTCTTGAAGAAGTGCCTCTACTCAAACCGGGGCCGGACGAGGTTCTTGTTCGAGTTCACGCCGCCGGCGTCAATCCGTCCGACTGGAAAGTGCGCGAAGGGCAATTCGGACCGCTCCCGCTGCCGCGAACGTTGGGAGGCGATTTTTCCGGCGTGGTGGTAGCTCTGGGTTCGGGGGTGACGGATTTTTTCGTGGGGCAATCCGTGTTTGGGCATTCCGCTTACGGTGGAGCATTTGCTGAGTTGGTCGCGGTGCCCGTCAGCAGCGTGGCGCCAAAAGCGCCGTCGATCAACGATATCGAGGCCGCTGCGACGCCCTTGTGCGCTCTGACGGCATGGCAGGCGCTGTTCGAGGTGGCGGATCTTCAGATTGGCCAGAAAGTTCTCATTCATGCCGCGGCGGGAGGAGTCGGGCTGTTTGCCGTGCAATTGGCGTTGCGTTACGGCGCCTGGGTCATTGCCACAGCCTCCAGCCGCAACCTTCCATGTCTGTGCCGTCTCGGGGCCAATCAAATGATTGACCACAATGCCACCCGCTTTGAAGACACCGTCAAGAGCGTTGATGTTGTTTTGGATTTGGTTGGAGGCGAGACGCAGGATCGTTCCTGGAAAGTCCTCAAGAATGGCGGCCGCCTCGTTTCGACTGTTTCCACGCCATCGCCGGAAAAGGCGATGCTCTGCGGAGTGCGGGCGTCGAAGATGCACACTCAAATGCGCGCCGATGAATTGACCTTGATGGGCGACATGATCGCCAACGGTGAGATCAAAGTGATGGTGGAGAAGGTCCTGCCATTGTGCCGCGCATCCGAGGCGCTGGAACTGAGCCGCCGGGGCCATGTCCGGGGCAAGATCGTATTGACAATCGACCACGACACGAGCCATGCTGACTGCCCATAGGCGCGCGGGCCCTTCTTCTCCTCACTGGGGATATGAGCAGAATCCCGATGAACCGTTCGGACAAAGTGCCAATAGCGGGACGGCCCAAGACTAGGCATCTTAGCAAGCAGGGCCAGTTCTGGATTGTTGGCCAGGAGAAAATGTCTAATCCAGATAGTACAATTGGAGGACATGTAATATGAAGACAATATTGATCTTGAGATGCTGCGCGGTTGTTTTTTCCGCCTCGACCGTCACCGTTGCGGCGGATCAGACCGCCGGCTCACCCATAAAGGAGAAAGAATTCAGAGGCACACTCGAGTACGTCAACATCGAAGAACACACCGTCACGGTCACGGGCATGTTGAGACAAAGGACATTCGACCTGGGAAGCAAACTGCGCCATCACATGCTGGGATGATACCGCCGCCGCGATCAACGACCTCCAGCCCGGCGAAAAAGTGACCATCGGCTACCAAGACGTCCACGGCGTCTTGGCGGCGGACCGCATTGCACAGGAGGCGATGCGCGACCATGGCATGGTCAAAGCCATTGACCTTGCCCGGCAGCAGTTGGTGCTGCGCCATTGGGACCACGACAGGGCATTCACGCTGGCGAAGGATTGCAACGTGGTGCTGCATGACCAGGAAAGCGGCGCGCTGGACAACATCAAGCCCGGCGACCACGTCGCTGTGGTTTATGAAACGCCTGGCGGCTCGGATGTCGTGTGTCAGATCGCACGGACCAGCGCTAGTTTCACCGGTTCCGTCGCGGCCATTGACCTGCCCCATCGCGCGGTCTCGGTCGAAGGCGTATTCGGAGCCAAGCAGTTCAGCGTGGCCAATGATTGCTCCATTGTGATGAATAACACAACAGAGGCGCCGATGACGGAGCTTCGGCCAGGTCAGCGCCTGACAGTCAGTTACGATGAGGTCAACGGCGTCAATGTGGCTGACCGGATCGCGCCCGCCGAAGGCGCACGCGAGGCCACGACGGCCCAAGCCAATCCGTAGCGGCTAAGTATCCATTTGACTGTGCCCCGCTCAATGCTGTGATGGGATGGGGCGCTTGACGAAGAACGGCTTGCAAATCCCTTTCAGTCAAGATGAGGATTCAACACTCGCGCCAAACGGATCGGCGTTCCTCGACTTGACGCGCAGACCCGTTTTCTCCGCGGCGGCGGCAAAGGAAATCAGGCCCCGGTCCACGGTGGCGCCGGCGTATGGATCGTTGGCGATGAGCAGATTGCCGTCGAGGTCGAGGTGATTGGTTAATTCGGCCAGGTGGGCGGCGGCGGTGATCAGGATGCTGGTTTCAATCATGCAGCCCAGCATCGTTTTCAATCCGGCTTGGCGCGCCGCCTGGAGCGTTTCGCAAGCGCCGGTGATGCCGCCGGTTTTGATGAGCTTGACGTTGACGCCGTGGTAGCACTGGGCGCAGTCGCTAACGTCGCGCGCGTTCTGGCAGGATTCATCGCCAAACAAGGGCAGCGGAGAACGGCTCTTGAGCCACGCCAAATCCCGCAGCGGCGTGGACGCCGGCATGGGTTGTTCAACAAACTCGATGTGCGGGTCCCGGGCCAGCCATTCGAGATGGCGCAAGGCTTCCTCCTTGGTCGTCCAGCCCTCGTTGGCATCGACCCGCACGGTTCTTTTGGGATCGACCTGGCGCAAGGCGGCCAGATTCTCCTGGTCGCCGGGTGCGCCGATTTTGAGTTTGAGGATGGGGTAAGGCGCCGCTTCGACGACTTTGCGGCGCACCATTTCCGGGGTATCGATGCCAATGCTGTGGGAGGTCAGGTGTGTGTTTTCGGCGAAGCCCAGGCCCATGAGATCATAGACGGGCTTGCCGGCTTGGCGGGCCGCTCCATCGACCAGAGCGACGTTGAGGGCGCACTTGGCTGAAGAGTAGTTGGGCGCGAGTTTTTCCAGGTAGGCCATGCTGGCCGGTATATCGTGAAAGGAAAGTTTATCCGGATCCACCAACCGCAAGAAGTCCTGAATGAAAGCCTCGCTTTGGGCATAACGGCGGGAAGTCGGAGCCTCGCCCAGGCCGGTGGTGGATTTGTCCTTGAGTCGCACCAGGACGACGGCGGCTCGATTAGTGCCGCTGCCGGTGACGGTGTTGCGGGCGATGGTCCAGGTGTGCTTCAGCGTCAGGTCGTAAGGCAGAAACTCCAGCTTCATAAAACATTCAGCACAACGTATAAGCGCCATTTTGGCAAGCATTAGTGAATCCTTCGGTACATTCACTGCATTCACCAATCATGAGTGGCGCATTCAGGACCGCATTTCATCTATTTTTCGCGCCTTTGAAATCAAACATAAGTATCTCGATTAAGATAATCATGTTTGAGCCAAACCTGAGTCAAAAACGTTTGACTGAGTTCGACTGAGTTTGAGTGGCTTTGACCGGGTTGGACCGCGTTTTAATGGGCTTGGGATTACGCGGCTTTGACCTAGTCTGGCTGCTTCAGCCTTCAGCCTTAGCTTTTTTCCCCCCGCCGCAGGTTTGATTTGGTTTGATTTGGTTTGATTCGGTCGGAT
>PLIU01000309.1 GCA_003140095.1 Verrucomicrobiales bacterium
GAATCCGTCAAGTCGGGCTAAAGGCAAACTGGCCACCCTGGACCAATTACGCGAAGCCCTTGCTCATCGGCATGGCGCGAACATCGCCTGTCCCTTGACGACCGGAATTTTCGCCTGGATTTCCGCGCATGCCGCCGCCGAAGCCGGGGCGGAAGGCAAAAAGAACACCACTCCGTATTGGCGCACGCTCAAATCGAAGGGTGAATTGAATCCGAAATATCCCGGCGGCGTTGACGGATTGAAGCGCAAGCTATCCGCCGAAGGACATAGAGTCATTCAGAAAGGCAAACGCTTTTTCGTCGAAGAATTCCAGCAACGGCTCTTCGTCTTCGACGCCGCGCAAGAGCAGCGTCCCTTTTGAGGCGGGATGGTTCGCAATCGTGTGCGGCCCTTGCTTTGATCACTTCATGGCTAAAAAACGTGATGATAGCGGGATGCAATCGAAGCCGATGAACGCGGCCATGCCGGCCTTCTCCAGGAAAGGGTGGCGTTGACATGCCGGCCGGATGCAGGCTTGGTGTACCGGTCACTAATACCTTATCGGCTTTGTCTGATGGCACAGGCGTTGGTCCAGCAAAATAAGCGGCATGAACAAATGCGCCGCAGCGTTGGCGCGCAGACGGGAACCTTGACCCGGAGAATGAGTCGCTGTTATGAACATGGGCTGCCATTCCTCGCGATCAGAAATACCTTTGGTAATTATCCCCAATTTGTCCAAACTGCCGGCGTTGTCCTCATAATGGCCGAGCTGTGAGAATACGGCGTAAACCGCTACGTAAGCTCCAAGCATAATAAGGGCAGGCTTCATTCCTCTGGCCCGAAAAAGCCATGCAAACGGTGTTTTCATAATTTATTAGACGGTAATTCCTGTCCAATGCTCCCGGTGATGGCAATCGTCTGGGCGTGGAAAATGAAAGAAGCGGTGAACAACCGGACGCCAATTCAGTTTTCACCATAAACCGGAGAGGGCGCGGCGCCACTTTGAGGGCCATGATTCAGTTCCACATCCGGCTCCATCCAGGTTCGCAATCGTGCGCGGCCCTTGCTATGATCACTCCATGGCTAAAATACGTGATGATAGCGGGATGCAATCGAAGCTGATGAACGCGGCCATGTCGGCCTTCACCAGGAAAGGTTTGAACGACTGCCGAATGTCGGATATCGCCGAGGACGCCGGGTTGGCGAGGGGCACCGCCTACCTCTATTTCAGGAGCAAAGAACAGCTCATGCTGAGCATGTACAAGCTGTATTCCTCAAGAGTGCTCAAGAGCCAAAAGGCCATGCTGGCCAAAGCGGGAAATTTGACCGCCCGGCAACTCCTGGACCGCGCCTGCCAGGCCTGCCTGCAATCTGGAATCAGGCACCGCCGGACTTTTGGCCTGTGGTTTCAATTTCTCGCGTTGGGATCATCACCGTCGCTGGGAAAAACTGTTCGTCACACCCTGGCGGAAACCTACCGGGGACACAGCGCTTATTTTGAGGATTTGGTGGAGAAGGGCAAGCTTTCCGGTGAATTTCACCAGCACGCCAACAGCCGCGCCGTGGCGGCCGCCTTGGTGGGCTTGCTGGAGGGCTTGATGATTCGACAATACGCGGATCCCGAATTGACGGATCTGGCCACTGATTATTCCGCCATGGCGGGACTGATTCTTGATGGCATCAGCGCTTAATGTTTCAATAAGGTCAAAAGACCGCAAGGAGGGCTTGACAATGAATGAACCGCCGTTCATTATCAAGCCCGTATGGTGCCTATATCACAAACGTTGACGGTGGCGTCCTATGTGTTGACGCAGAAACTAAAGGGCCGCAAGAAATACCCGCTCGTGCTGATGCTCGAACCGCTTTTTCGCTGCAATCTCGCTTGCGCCGGTTGCGGCAAAATTCAATACCCCGACCACATTTTGAACCGTCGCCTGACGCCGGAGCAATGCTGGTCGGCGGCGGAGGAATGCGGCACGCCCATGGTTGCAATCCCGGGAGGCGAGCCCCTGATCCACCCGGAGATGGATAAAATTGTCTCGGGCTTTGTGGCGCGGAAGAAATACGTTTACCTCTGCACCAACGCGTTGCTGTTGAAGCGAAAGCTCGACCTTTTCAAGCCGTCCAAATTCTTGAGCTTTTCCGTTCATTTGGATGGACTTCGGGAGCATCACGACGCGGTCGTCTGCCGTGATGGCACCTTTGACATCGCCGTTGAGGCGATCAAGGAAGCGGTCAAGCGGGGCTTCCGCGTAACCACCAACTCCACGATTTTTGCGGGCGTCAAGGCGGCCGACGTCCGGAAGTTTTTCGAGACGGTCATGGACTTGGGTGTCGAAGGCATGATGATCTCGCCCGGTTACCGTTACGAGAAAGCTCCCGACCAGGAGCACTTTCTGCACAAAGAACGCAGCCACGAGCTCTTCAAGCAGATTTTGGAAAATCCCAACCCTCGTTGGAAATTCAACCTTTCGCCTCTTTTCCTCCGCTTTCTGCAAGGCAAAATCGAATATGATTGCACCCCGTGGGGGATGCCCACGTACAATATCTTTGGCTGGCAAAAGCCCTGCTATTTGCTGCAGGATGGCTATGCCAGCACCTTCGCCGAGCTGATGGCATCCACCGCCTGGGCCAACTACGGCGCGAAGAGCGGCAATCCCAAATGCGCGGACTGCATGATGCACTCCGGCTACGAGGCTTCCGCCGTGGATGACACATTCGGTTCCCTGGCCGGTTTTGGGCGGACGGTAAAGGCGACACTTTTTCCATCCTGAGATTTCCCTTGGGATCTGACCAAGCCTTGGGAGAGAAAAGGGGATGCGACTGTAATAACGCGGTTACAAAAGGATGGCAGTGTATTGAGAACAAAAAAGTGAAAACTCATTTTGGCCGCGCCGGAGGACGCATTTGTTGCTCCCGCTGGAGGATGCGAGATGGCGGAAAAGCAACCGCTATTTTGAGTTTTTTGCTCAATTAACTCCATGAGAACAATCCTAAAGCCTCGTGCGCTCGGCCCATTCTGGAGCCTTTTGCTATTCTCAACTCTCGCGACGGCGGAGTCGGTTCGGCCGCAGCTTCCCGCAGATGTGACCATGAACAAAAATGCGGGCCGTGGAAGCTATTTGTTTGTCACACTCCGGATGGAAGGCGACGAGAACTTGCTGTTTTTAGTGGACACTGGATCACCCATCACTCTTTTCGCCAAATCCCTTGCGCCAAAATTAGGAAACCGTCTTGGCACCGTAAGACTCCGAACGTTATACGGCAACCAGGAGGGAGGGGTGTACACCGCGCCCAAGCTTTATTTGGAAAACATTCAACTGCTGACCGGCACCAACATCTTTACCGATAATTTCACGATGCAGTCACTTATTGCGCATCGCTCCATCAAGGGGATTCTGGGCATGGACTGTTTGCGTCATTACTGTATCCAACTGGATTTTGATGCCGAAAAGATACGCTTTTTGGCCCCCGATACTGTAAATGCCGCGCTTCTGGGCAAAGCGTTTCCGGTTACGTTTCCCTGGGGCGGGATTCCCTTTATTCATCACACCGGTCTTCTCGCAGGAGAAGGCACCAATTTATTGATTGATACCGGGTGCCATATTGACGGTTTTGTCGAAAAAGGCGCGATCAAGGGACATTATTTGGGTTGGTGGTATTGGCTTTTTGGGAAGCGCCTGCCGGCGTGTCTTTGGGATGACCAAACCTACACGCATCTCCTTGTCAGAAGAAGCGGGAGTTTAAACCTGATGGGGTTGAGATTCTTAGCGCGGCATCTCGTCACCTTGGATTTTCCAGAACAGACAATGTATCTCAAACGGACGAGAATCAGTCCTCTTGACAAAGAAAATAAGAAGGCGACGGCTAAGTAATTCCCGGCGTCATGCCCGCGCTTCCCAGGATATGAAGGCGTGAGGGCCAGCCCTCATGGCGTCCGGTCAACAAAAAACGTTGTCCAGCGGCTTTTTAAAACTGCCTTTCCTTCGATCTTCAAACAGTCTTCGCGGTCCGCGGAATTGTTTGCGGGTCAAAATATTTTGCGAAATATGTTGCAATCTATGAATTTTTGAGTTAAGCTACACATATAATGTTAAATAGACATGCAAAATGAAAGATGAAAGGGGACGACAAAACGGCCGCGCCTCCCCCACGGCCGCCGCAAGAGCAACGGCGCACCATGACTTAGGAAGCCTCGGCCCGAAGCCCGAAGCCCGTCGAATGCGGCTGGCCTCTTGCCGCCGCGAGCCGGGAGCAGCCGGAGGCATCCGCTGGAGGCCAAGGATAACACGCGGCACACTACAACTTGCTCCAGAAAATTCGAGATGAAAAATACGGCCCCCACCATAAGCGAATCTTCTTTCACCCTTCGGGCCGATGGCTGGTTCGACATCGAAAATGAAGGAGTTCATCCCAACGAGGAGGCCGGCGTCGTGCTAGTCCTTGACGACGAAGGCTGCCGGTGCATTATTGACAAGCGGCTCGGCCCACCGCCACGATGCGTGCGTTGCCGGTATCACAACTTGATTTTATGAAAAAGACAACTCTTCATTCCTTCATCTTCGTCGCTGCTTCCTTGATCATCCTCCCCTCGGCCATGAAAGCGCAGGACCAGGGCGGCGCGACCTTGGGCGTCAATCTGGAGAATATCTTCCGCCTCGACAATGTCGAGTCGCGCTCCATCAGCGCGGAAAACTTCACCGGGGAAAAGGGGAAGGCCGGCATGGCGCTCAAAGGCGACGGCGCGCACGCCGCGCGCGAATTGGGCCAGGGCTGGAAGGTCTCGCCTTCCATTGGGATCAAGGCCAAAAGCACATTCACGCTGGCCGAGATCATTGGGCCGGGTTGCATCCGCAGCTTCTGGTTTACGCCCACCGGCAATTGGCGCCTGTCGGTGCTGCGCCTCTATTGGGATGATGACCCGGAGCCGTCGGTGGAGGTTCCTGTGGCCGACTTTTTCGCCAGCGGCTGGTCCAAGTGGGACCGCTGCCCGTTGATCAATTCGCTGCCGGTCTGTGTCAATCCGCGTTGCGGTTTCAACTCTTATTGGCAAATGCCATTCCACAAAAAATGCCGGATGACCATGGAGAACCTGGACGACAAGGATATGACCCTCTATTACCAGATCAATTATGCCTTGGGCGACGTTCCGGCCAACGCCGGCTATTTTCACGCGCAGTTCCGGCGCGAGAATCCGATGAAGATCAAGGGCATTTATACCATTCTGGATGGAGTGGAAGGCGACGGCCAATATGTCGGCACGTATCTGGCATGGGGCGTTCATAACACCGGTTGGTGGGGCGAGGGCGAAGTGAAGTTTTTCATCGATGGCGACAAGGAATTCCCCACCATCTGCGGCACGGGCACGGAGGATTATTTCTGTGGTTCCTATGATTTCGAGCACACTGAGCCGGATGGCAAAATCGCCTATACTGAATTCACTTCTCTCTACACGGGCGTGCCGCAGATCATTCGTCCGGACGGCGTGTACGATTCGCAGCAGCGCTTCAGCTTGTATCGTTGGCATATTCCCGACCCGGTGCGCTTCCATCACGACCTCAAAGTGACCATCCAGGGACTGGGCTGGCAAGCGGGGGGACGTTACCTGCCGTTGCAGGATGACCTGGCCTCGGTCGCCTTTTGGTATCAGAAATTGCCGCACAAGAAATTCCCGCCCTTCCCTTCCCCCGACGAACTGGAGTTGCATTGAACCCTGCGTTCTGACCCGCGCCAGGAAGCCGGCCTGCCCCGGCAAAATGCTTTCCCTTTCGCGGCATTTTACTAGACTTCACTCATGGCGAAGAAAACCTTCAAAACGATAGGGTCTGGTCAAATTGCGAATGTATGAAAATTCCACATCCCATTCCCTATCAAGGCAGCAAGCGGAATCTTGCGCCGGCCATTCTTGGATATTTCCCGGCGGCCCTTGCCACGCTGATTGAACCGTTTGCCGGTTCAGCGGCCGTCACGCTGGCGACGGCCGCGCGCGGACTGGCCGGGCGATACATCATCGCCGATCTGAACGAGCCGTTGGTGGAATTATGGCGCGCCATTATCGAAGCTCCTGAAAGAATCGCCCGCCAGTATGAATTGCTTTGGCGGGCGCAGCATGACGACCGGCGGCAGTATTACGACAAAGTTCGCGAAGAATTCAATCGAACCGGCAAACCGGATCATTTTCTTTATCTGCTAGCTCGTTGCGTGAAGGCTTCCATTCGCTACAACGCCGACGGTGAGTTCAATCAAAGTCCGGACAATCGCCGCATGGGGGCGGCGCCGGAAACGATGCGCCGGCAGATTCTCGGCGCGTCGCATTTGCTGCGGGGCAAAACCGCGTGCATCGCTGGTGATTACAAGGAAATCCTCGCAGGAGCCACGCGGGACGATCTAGTTTATTTAGACCCGCCGTATCAAGGCGTCTGCGGCGAGCGCGACCCGCGATATCTTCAAGGCGTTTTGTTCCAGGAATTTGTGGAAGTGCTGGAAACTCTGAATTATCGCGACATCAAGTATATTGTCAGCTACGACGGACGAACCGGCGGGCGCGTGCATGGGCGCAAGTTACCGGAGGATTTACGGCTGCATCACGTCGAATTGCACGCCGGGCGTTCTTCCCAGGCAACGCTGTTGGGACGGTCGGAAATCACCATTGAGTCGCTTTACTTGTCGCCTGCGCTGGCCGAATCCTTAAAACTCGCCCGCCGTTACCGACGCCATGAGCCGACGCAATTGGCTTTGCTGGAGGAGAAAGTCAAATCGAAGTGAAACTTCCTCCAGAGTTTGTGAAATTGTGCAAAGCAGTGAAGGCCAAACGCCCTCGAACCGTCATCACGCACATTCTCAAACACGGTTCCATCACGACGCAGGATTTGAAAGAAAAATATGGTTACAATCATCCGCCGCGCGCTGTTCGTGATGTGAAAGAGCACGGCATCCCTATAGAGATGTTTCGAGTCGAAGGAAGCGACGGTCGAAAAATTGCCGCTTATCGCTTTGGCGATCCGAGCAAGGCGAGATTTGGAAGCCAGGCTGGCCGGACTGTTTTGGGCCATGAGTTAAAGCAAAAGCTGATTGAACTTCGCGGCCAACGTTGTGAGATTTACACGGCGCCCTTTCCGGCGCGGGAATTGCAAATTGACCATCGTATTCCATTTGAAGTTTTGGGCGACGTTCGCGGCGCGGAAACCTCGGTGGAGGACTACATGCTGCTTTGCGGTTCGGCCAATCGTGCCAAATCGTGGTCTTGCGAACATTGCCTCAACTGGCTCCAATTGAAGAGGCTCGAAATCTGCCGGACTTGTTACTGGGCCTTTCCAGAAAATTACAACCATGTCGCGATGCGGCAAATCCGTCGCGCTGAGATTTTGTGGACGGAATCGGAAGTGGAAATTAATGAGAAGTTGAAACAGCAAACGATTGAGCTGCAAAAGAATATTCCGAGTTATGTGAAAGAGATCATTGAGCAACATTTAAGGATTAAACCGGATGGGTAGAGCCGGGAACCTGTAATCACGCGCCGCCCGCAATGAGTGGGCCGCCGCCCCATCAGCGCCAATGGCCCCGAAAACGATGAAAGCCGCCCCAGCCTCGCGCCCAGCCGCCATGAAACCAGACCGCGCCGGCAAATGGCGGAAGAGCCCAATGTCCGCCCACCCAAACCCATCCGCCGTTCCAGACCCAGTCACCGTCAACCCAGGCATAGCCGGGTCCGGGAACCGGCGGCGGGGTTTCGACGATGGGCGCCGGGGGCGGCGTCTGCGAAGTGGGAGCATTCGCCGGCGGCTCAGGCACCGGCATTGAGCCAGCGATCGCGTTAGGCGTGCTGATCAGGAAATCAATCACCGGATCACTGACCCCGGAGTTTTTCAAATCAATGATGGAGCCGGCGGTCAGATGAAAGACGGTGTGGGAGTTGCGGACTTGGGCGATGATGACATCGGAATTGAACCCAAGTTTGGCCATGACTTTCACGTCGGGCAGCGTCAACGGCTGCGCTGCCTGGACTCGATGACAGGTGTCCGGCGCTTCCAGGCAAAGTTTGGCCATTTGATCCGCGTTCAGCGGAGGTGGCGGGGGAACGGATTGAGCCATGGGCGGCGGAGCCGGATAAGGAGGAGGAGGAGCAGCGGAGTTGCTGGCGCAACCCGCGATCAGAAGACCCAAGGCGGCGGCCAGCAAGGCGGGCGCCTTCATCTGCATCCAAACTGCATTCTGCCTGAAGTTCATAGAATTCCTTTCGTTTTAAACCGTGTGTTTGGGGAATCCACCGTGCCGTCACACGACGCGCGCGGAACTTTATTCTTCCAGTGCCATTCTACACGCGAACGGCGCGCGCGCAAATGGGATTTCGTTTGTCTTCCTTGCGAACGGACGCTTTGATGAAGCGGCCGACAACGGATAAATGTATGTCGTTTGATCGTGAGTGGGTAAGGCGGGGCGTCGCCGAGCTGGCGGCCGGGGGCGTTTTCATCGGCACGTCCTGCTGGAAGTATCCCAGTTGGCGCGGACTGATTTACGACGAAGCCCGTTATACGTGGCGCGGCAAATTTGCCAAGACGCGCTTTGAAAAAAACTGCCTGTCCGAATACGCGGAAGTTTTCCAAACGGTGTGCGTGGACGCGGCCTATTACACCTTCCCGACCCCCAGGCACCTTGAGGGCCTGGCCGCGCAGACGCCGGCCGGCTTCCAGTTCGCGTTCAAGGTCACGGACGAAATCA
>PLIU01000122.1 GCA_003140095.1 Verrucomicrobiales bacterium
ATCACTTGCTCGTCGCTTAACTCCAAGACGCTCATCGTCCCAAACCATACCACAGGTATGGCACACAGAGCAAACTCGAAACGGGCATTTTCTTCGATGACACTTACCCCGCGCGGCTGGTGGTTCGGGTCGTCTTCGATCTCCTTGCTGAAAATCTCAATGATGACTTCGCTATCGGATGAGATTGGGATACGATGTTTTGAGCCAGTCAGCATAGGTTTTGGGTTTGCGCTCCGGTGAACGTCATTTGTAAGTAGTTTGTGTTAAGCATTTAGCCAGTTTAGCTCAGTGGTAGAGCAACGGATTTGGTATCCGACGCCGTGCCTGCGGGGCAGGCGCGCTCAACCCGTAGGTGTCGCCGCGCCGCTTGACGCGCATCGGCATTCGTAGGATGCTTGTGCCATGAGACTTTCATGCTCATGGCTGCTTGCAGGGATGGATGGGGAGCCGACCTTGGCTCAGTTCCCCGGCCTGAACTCGGACGGTCGGCGGATTTCGTACAGGATGCCGCGGCAGGAGCTTCTGGTATGCCCAGGCAACGCCCGGTTCCATCGCCGCGAGGCCGCGCCAGACGATTCCAGAGACATTGCCGATGAGGCAATCAGGGCGAATCAAGCCCAATCAAACCAAATCAAACCAAATCAAACCTGCGAGACGGCAGGGGGTCGGTGTGGAGGCGGCCTAAAGGGATTACGATTAGGATTAAGAAAGAAGAGGGCGGCGGAAAGAAGGCCAGTCAAACCCGGTCAAACCCAATCCAACCGTTTTGACTCAGGTTCGAGCAAAAACACGACTATCATAAGCGAGATGATTATGTTAGTGCCAGGGCCGAAATTGCCCTCGGCCGGGCTAATCAAACCAAATCAAACCAAATCAAAACTGCGCGGAGGGAAAAAGTTCATAATTCTAGGATTACGGTTCAAAATTCTATGTTCAAAACACCTTAATACGCGGAGAATGCAAAACAAGGATGACCACTAGATCATGGAAAGTACACTTGTTTGATGGAGATTATGATTATGAGAGAAGAGGGTAGCGGAATACCGCCTGGTCAAACCCGGTCAAACCGGGGGGCAGTTACCCAAAGAGTGGGCCAGTTTCAGACCGGTCAAACCCCGTCAAACCAGAAAAGGCGGTTTAATGGTTTGACAATAAGAACAACTAATCTTTAGCGTTAATGCAACGTCACGCAGAAGAAAGTGAGGGTTGAAAAATGAACTTCGAGTCTGACAACAGCCTCTTGGTGATTATATTCAAACCATGAGTACGACCGAAACCATCAATGCCGTAAAGGGGTGGAGCGAAGAGCAGCGGCAGCGTGCGCATCAAACTAAAGGCACAAATCGAAGCGATGGAGGCCGAACTGCACGCGATTTTGCGAGGGTGTGAGACCCAGCAAGCAGTGGTGGACTTGCCATCTCGGAGCATTGACGAGACTCAGGCCGCTGATCTCCGCGCCCGATTGAAGACCTTCTCCGAGGACTGGGATCGCCCTGAGACCGCCATTTATGATCAATCTCCGGCGGGGCGATGTTGCTCGGGTTATTTTTCCCAATTCGGATTTAAAGACCGTTAAACGGCGTCCGGCGTTGGTGCTTCAGCGCGATGGCCTCAGGAGCGGCTTGCCGCAAACTATCGTGGCGATGACTTCCAGCAATCTCGCCCGACGCGGACATGCAAGCCGCGTCTTCGTGAGCGTGGCCTCAGAGGAGGCGGGTGGTTTGCGGCTTGATTCAGTCATCATGACGGACAATCTTGCAACGGCATTCGACAACGAGTTTAATTCCCTTTTGCGGCGATTGCCAGATATGGCCGCAATTGATTTGGCCCTGAAATACACGTCGGCACTCTGATGACTGGCATTCTGTTGCAAGGAAGCTTGAGTTTTTGCCGTAAGCGTTTAATTTGAGTGGATGAAAAGCGACGTACTGCCAGTAGAGATTCGCGGGATCTTGCCGACCAATACCGGCTGCGCCATCTTCGTGGGCAATACCCGCAAGGTTTTTGTCATCCAGGTTGAGCATAATATGGGCACCGTCATCGGCATGTTTCTCAAACAAACCCCCAAGGAGCGCCCGCTCACCCATGACTTGGTAAACAATATTTTCAAGGGTCTCAATGTGACCGTCGAGCGGGTCATCATCACGGAGTTGAAAAACTCGACTTACTTCGCCCGCCTGATTTTGAAGCAGGAGAACGAGCTGGGCTGCAAGATTGTGGAAATCGACGCCCGCCCCAGCGATTGCCTGGCTCTCGCCACCGCCCAGAAACGTCCCATNNGCCCGCCCCAGCGATTGCCTGGCCCTGGCTACCGCCCAAAAACGCCCGATCTACGTCGCCTCCGCACTCTTCGAGCAGGTCGATGACATGAGCGAGTATCTCGAACGCATCAGCGACAACACCGGCGAATCCGAGGAGTCGGAGTAGAACCACGCCATGCCCTCCGCTCCCAGCGCCAAGGCCCCCGTCCTGCTCGTTTGCGGCGATGATGATTTCGGCGTCAAAGAGCGCGCCCGCGAGGTGTTCGGCCAGTGGTCCGAGGAAATCGGCGGCCTGGACCACGAAATGATCGACGCCACGGTGGGTAACAGCGGGGAGGCGCTGGCGGCCCTGTCCAAGCTGCGCGCCGCTTTGCAAACCCTTCCCTTCTTTGGCAGCGGCAAGGTCATCTGGCTGCGAAGCTGCAATTTCATGGGTGAGGAGCGCGCCGCGGAGGCCCGGGCCGTGACGGAGAATCTTTCCGACCTGGCCCAGGAACTGAAGGCTTTTTCGTGGCAAAATGTCAGGCTGCTGGTCAGCGCGGGCAAGGTGGATAAGCGCAAGACTTTCTACAAAACGTTGGAGAAGATCGGATCCGTCGAGATGTTCGCCGGTTGGTCGGCCGACGACCGCGATTGGGCGGGGCAGGCCGAAAATCTCGCGTTGCGAATTTTGGGTCAGTTGCGCAAGGAGATTTCGGGCGAAGCGCTGGCCCGGTTGGTCGCTTACACCGGACCCCATCCCCGCGCGTTGCGCAGCGAGATAGAGAAGCTCTTTCTTTATGTCGGCGCGCGTGCGCGCATCGATACGGCCGACGTCGAGGCCATCGTGACCCGCCACAAACAGGCGCGGGCCTTTGCCTTGGGGGACGCCTTGGGCGAGCGGAATTTGCCGCGCGTGCTGCGCTGTTTGGATGAAGAGCTTTGGGAGATGCGGCGCGACACGCAACACAATGAAATCGGGTTGCTTTACGGTCTGATCAGCAAGGTGCGCAGCTTAATCCAGGTGACCGAACTGCTGGCGCAGAAATGGCTTCGGCCGGAGAGCGATTTCGGCCGATTCAAGGGGCAGTTGGCGCGGATACCGGCGGAGGCGCTGCCGGAGGACAAGAAATTCAACCCTCTGGCCATCAATCCTTATGTGTTGTTTCGGGCGCTGGGCCAGGCGCCCAACTACACCCAGGCCGAACTGATTATCGCGATGGGCCTGCTGCTGGAATGCAACCGGCAACTGATCTCCCGCAGCCTGGATCCAGCCCTGGTTTTGCAACAGGCCCTGGTGCGCATCCTCGGCCGCCCCGAAGGACAGGTTTTGCCGGCCGCCGCTTGACTACCGAGGCGCGCGGCGGGATATTGCCAAAGTTGTGTTATGAACGAGTCCTCAGCAAAATTAATGGTGGCGGTTTGCGATCAAGTGGTCTGCATCAAGATCAATGGCCGCGGGGATTTTAACTTGAGCCTGGATTTGCGGAAATTGATCGATGAACTCCGCCAGCGCGGCTACTGCCGGTTTGTCTTCGAATTGCGCGACTGCTTGATGATGGACAGCACCTTTTTGGGCATACTTTCCGGCGAGGGCTTGAAGTCCTGCGGCGCCAGCCAGGCGCAAGGCTCGGCCTTGGAATTGATCAACCCCAGTCCGCGCATCGCCGAAGTCCTGGAAAATTTGGGTGTCGCCCACCTCTTCAAGATCACCCGCAGTCCCGATCCCTTGCCGGTCAATTACGAGCCGCTGACCTCGGAGGACAAAAGCAAGGTCGAGGTCACGCGCAATTGTCTGGAAGCCCACAAAACCTTAATGGACCTCCATCCGGCAAACGTCTCCAGATTCAAGGACGTGGCTGAATTTCTGGCACAGGACCTCAAGCGCCTCGAATTGGCCGAAAAGAAGTAAGAGCGCGCCTCAAAATACGCTCATAGGGAATAAATTGCCGCTTTCCAAGGGATTGCTCGGCAAAACATGCTTGCTCCGTCCACAGCGACGGCTTGGCCAGAAGTTCTATCGTCAGAATTACCCCGGAGATTAAGGGTTTACCCGCTTTCGGCGCTTCCCTCCCCAAACATGGCAGCGGTCTTGCTCATGGAGGTTGTCCGTTAACTTTTATGAAATCATTACTGCTGGTTGGGGGATTGATGGGATGGGGCTTGGGTATGGGTTCTAGCTATATCCAAGGCACTGCCTGGCCGGCAACTCTTTGGCATGGCTGCGTGGCGGCTTACCTGGGCGCGCTGTTGTTGCGCTGGTGGGGCCGCGTCTGGCGCAAAAGCCTGGCACAATCTGTCCAGGAACGCCAACAAGCACAGGATGCCATCGTGCCAGCAACCAACATTCCGAAACCTTCAAGAATATGAGCGCGACTTTGTGTGAACTCGAATCTCCTCCTTCCTCCGCCGAACAGCGTCGATCGACGCAGCAAGAGTTGTGGCGGCTTTATTCCCGAAACGGGCAGGGCAGTTTGACGGAGAACAGCCTGGTGGAGGAATACCTCCCACTGGTTAAAACCGTCGTCGGCCGTCTGGCCATGACTTTACCCACCCACGTTAACGGCGATGATCTCTACAGCGCCGGCTTGGTTGGTTTGCTCAACGCCATGCGCCGTTTCAATCCGGAGAACGGCACTTCCTTTGAAACCTACGCGCGCGTACGCATCCGCGGCGCCGTTTTTGATGAACTGCGCCGACTGGATTGGGTACCGCGCTCGATCCATGAAAAGGCCAAGAAGATTGAAAAGATGATGCAGGAATTGATGCAGCGCAACGGCACCGTGCCGACCAACGCCCAGATGGCCAAGGCCATGAAGATTCCAGTGGATCAATACGAGGAGCTGCTGGAGGAAGTCCGGCCCACGACTTTTGTCTGCCTGGACTCGGTGTTGGGCCACGATGGAGATGGCGGCTCGGTCTATGACGTGATCGCCGACGATACGCAGACCAGCCCCGAGCAATGGGCCTCGGTGCGGGAATTGGCCGGACTGATCGAGCAACGGTTGGAGGAGTTGCCGGTGATGCAGCGCAAGGTGCTGTCGCTTTATTATTTTGAAGACATGCGTTTGCGGGAAATTGCCGAGGCTTTCGGGGTGACCGAGTCCCGCATCTGCCAGATTCATTCCCAGGCCATCCTGGCCATCAAGGCGCTGTTGCTGAAGCAAGACCCGGAAGTCTTCAATCATCCGTTGTGAGCCGCTCATGATCATTATTTTAGGAGCACTTATTGTCATTGGGTCTGTCGTGGGCGGGTTCATCATGGCAGGCGGCAACACCATGGCCCTGCTGCATCTCTCGGAGTTGGTCATCATTGGTGGAGCGGCCTTAGGCTCCTTGGTGCTCATGTCGCCCAAGAGGGTCCTGATGGATCTCTTCAAGCAGATATTTGCGGCCTTGAAAGGTTCGCCTTACTCGCGCAAGGCCTACGACGAATTGTTCAAGGCGCTTTACGAATTGTTCATGCTCGGCCGACGCGGGGGCATGGTCTCGCTGGAAGAGCACATCATGGCCCCGGAAACCAGCGCCATCTTCGGCAAGTACCCAGGCTTCCAAAAAAACAAGCACGCCATGCAGTTCCTCTGCAACGGTCTGCGCCCCATCATCGACGGGAAGATCAAGCCGGACCATTTGCGGATGCTGCTGGACATCGAAGTGGACGCGATGGAAAAGGAGCATGAGCGGCCGATCGGAGTGCTGACCAAGGCGGCCGACGCCATGCCGGGATTCGGCATCGTGGCGGCGGTGCTGGGAATTGTCATTACCATGGCCTCCATCGCAGGCCCCATCGAAAAGATCGGTGAAAAGGTGGCCTCGGCGCTGGTGGGAACGTTCCTGGGCATCTTTATCTCCTACGGCTTTATGAACCCGCTGGCCGTCAATATGGAATTTGTCAGCGTCGCGGAGATCGCCTACATCCGCTGCATTGCCGCCTCCGTCATTAGTTTCGCCAGCGGCATGTCCCCGATCATGGCCATCGAAGTGGCCCGCCGCGGATTGTACAGTGAAGTCAAGCCGAGCGCCGACGGGCTGGAAAGCATGCTCAAGTCGTTAAACCAGGCGCCAGCCAAATAACCCGAATATGAGCGACAAAAAACATCATGGGGGCGCATGGAAGGTGGCTTACGCCGATTTCACCACGGCCATGATGGCGCTTTTTATCGTGCTCTGGCTCACCTCCCAGGACCAACGCATCAAGGACGCCGTCGAGCGCGCCTTTCGCAATCCCTTTTCCTCCATCACCAAGGAGTCCGTCGGCATCATCCCCAACAAGGACATGCAGGCGTCGCGAGAAAGTGGCGGCAATGCCAACATGGCCTCGGTCATTGAATTGACGATGTTGCGCCGTATGAACCAGGACCTGATGAAATCGCTGCAAATCCAGGACGAGGCCGACAGCTCGGTCAAGCTGGATATGACGCCAGAAGGTCTGCTCATCAATGTATTTGACCGCTCGCGCAAACCGATCTTCGAACCGCAAAGCACCCAGTTTACACCCTACGGCGACTGGGTTTTCGCGACCCTGGCCTGGGAGATTTCGCGCTATCATGGCTTCACCATCGAACTGTCGGGCCACACCGAAAGCGGCAATCAGCCGATTCGCCCTGACTACGGTGATTGGGAGATTTCGACTGATCGGGCCAACGCGGTGCGCCGCAAGCTCCTCGAGCATGGCGTCAGCTCGGGGCAAATCACCAAAGTGGCCGGGTTCGGCGACACGGAGCCGATGCAGCAATACGACTCGACCAACGAAGTCAACCGCAGGGTTTCGGTTTTGCTCAACGTGCAATCAAACAAGAAGGCTTGACCGCTGCTATGTCCGACGCATTTGTTCCATTCGTGACCGCGCCGGCTTCCGCCGGGCAAACGGCCCTTTTCCAATTGAAAGTACTGCCGCAGGCCGAGGCCAAAGCCGTCTTCGAACCCCTGCCTGAGGGCGCCAAGCCGGAGCTACCCGCCAAAGCCTGCGGGCAGCCATCCGTCACCTTGCAACGGCAGGGCGAGGTCGTCTCCGGCATTCGCATTGAATGCGGGTGCGGGCAAGTGATCGAATTGGCCTGCGCTTATTGACCCTGTCGTCGGCAGTTTCCTCCGGTTCGGACGGTAAGTTTTTCCCTCCTTCGCGCTACGTTTTGCGCAAACCCTTGTGGCAGAGCGTCTTTGATCTGTGGCACGTTCGTTGCTCAACAGTTGATTGTGAACGTCAGTTTATTCCAAGCCGCCGCAGCTTTGGACGCCAATGCTCGATGGCAGGAAGTCATCGCCGACAACTTGGCTTCCAGCTCGGTGCCGGGCTATAAGCAGCAGCAACTCTCAGAAGCTGCGGTGCAAGCCGGTTTGATGCCCGGCCAAGGCAATCTGCCCCGTCATTTTTCTCTTTCCACGACCACGACTACAACGGACTTCAGTCCGGGGGAGCTCAAATACACCGGCAACCACAGCGATGTGGCCATTGAGGGCAATGGGTTTTTCGAAGTCCGGCTTCCCAACGGCGCGACCGGCCTGACGCGCGACGGCGAATTCCAAGTCAATTCGCAAGGCATTCTTGTGACCAAGGAATCTTACCCCGTTCTGGGCGTCCCCGTCCAGGGCGTCAGCAAGCCGATCCAACTCAGCCCCGACCATTCCGGGCCGCTGTCCATTAGCTCCACGGGCAATGTCAACCAGGGGAGCGAATTGATGGGGCGCTTGAAGGTGACCACGGTGGAAAAGCCGCAAATGCTGACCCAAATCAGCGGTGGTTATTTTCTGGCGCAAAACCCCAAGATTGTCCAGCGCCCCAGCACAGCCAATTTGCGCGAAGGCTACCTGGAGGGCTCCAACAGCTCCACCCTGACTCAAATGGCCAGCATGATGACCGCCTCGCGCGGCTTTGAGGCCAACCAGCACGTCATCCAAATCCAGGACGATCGATTGAACCGCACCATCAGTGAGCTTGGCAATCCTACTTAACCTATGTTACGCGCATTATATTCCTCGGCTGCCGGCATGGAGTCTCAACAACTGAATCTGGACGTCATCGCCAACAATTTGGCCAACGTCAACACCACCGGCTTTAAGAGAAGCAAAATTGAATTTCAAGACCTGCTCTACGACACCACTCGCTCCGCCGGCGCCGAGCAAAGCAACGGCAATCAATTGCCCACCGGCCTCCAAATCGGCCACGGCTCGCGCGCGGTGGCGACCTCCAAGGTGTTCACCGAGGGTGAACTGACCCAAACGGGCCAGCCGCTCGACATGGCCATCCAGGGGGATGGATTCTTCCAAGTCACCATGGCCGACGGCACGCTGGCCTTTACGCGCGACGGCGCTTTCAAGACCTCCTCCAGCGGCCAAATCACCACCAGCGACGGTCTCTCAGTCCAAAGCGGCTTTCAACCCATTCCCGTTGGCACCACCGGTATCACCCTTTCGCCTGACGGCACAGTGTCGCTGTCCAGTTCCAGCGGCACGACCAATTTCCAGTTGCAACTGGTGCGTTTTGCCAACCCGGCCGGCCTGCAGTCGGTGGGCCGCAATTTGTATATCGAAACCCCCGCTTCCGGCACGCCGGAAACCGGCACGCCTAACCAGGCCGGCTTCGGCAGCTTGCAGCAGAACTACTTGGAAATGTCCAACGTCAAAGTGGTCGAGGAGATGGTCAACATGATCGTCGCCCAGCGCGCCTACGAGGTCAATTCCAAAGCCGTCCAAGCTTCCGACGAAATGATGCAACAAAGCAACAACCTACGCAAGTAATGAAGAGCATGGTTCGATTTATTTTGGGTTTTGTCCTCGCGCTGGTCTTGGCGCCAACGGCTCCCCGGGCCTGCGCCGGCGAACCGGCTCCCTTTCAATTACAGGCCGAGGCCCAAGTCGATGGCACAGGCATCTTTTTGAACCAACTCCTGACTCTGTCCCTTCATGCGTCCTTGCCTATACTTCGTCTGGCCCCGGCTCCTCCCCTGGGCCAAACGATATCCCTTTCCCGCCAGCAAATCATGGCCTTGGCCAAAGACGCCGCCCCGGAATTGAACACCACCAATTGGTCGGGGCCGGAGTTGGTTCGCATCAGCCGCCGCGTCCGCCAATTGTGCGAGGCCGAAATGGCGGAGATGCTTCGCGTGGCCCTGCAACGGGACTATGTCGGCGGACGGGGCACGCTGGAAATCCATTTCACCCGGCCCTGGCCGCCTGCGACGGTGCCTGAGGAGCCGGTCTCCCTTCAGCTTACAGATCTTCCGCCCGCGGGCGTCCTGCCTAATTTGGTGGCCGGCTTCGAGCTCTGGTGCGGCAAGGAGCGGATCGGTTCCTGGCAAGCGCCGCTGCAAGCCCGCGTTTGGCAGGAGATTCCGGTAGCCCATTCGCCCATCTTGCGCGGCCAATTGCTCCGCGAGGCGGACATCACCCTGGAACGCCGGGATGTGCTCAGTCACCACGAAGCTTGCATTCAATTTCCGGTAACCGACAAATGGCTGGAGTCAGCCGGCAACATTCAAGCCGGCATGCCGGTCACCGCCGGCCTGACCAAGGCCCGGCCGATATTGCGGCGCGGACAATTGGTGGAGGCCATTTTCCAAGACGGCCCCATGACCATTTCGTTGAAAGTCGTAGCCCTGGAAGACGGCGCGCTCGGGCAAACCGTGCGCGTCCGCAACCCCAAAACAATGCGTGAACTTTATGGAAAAATACAAACTGAAGACCTCGTGTCTATCGCTCTGTGACGCCACCAACCTGGCGATCGTCCTGTTTATTTTACAGTTGACCACCTTGGGGGCCGATTCCCTCTGGAAGGAAGACTCCGCGCCCAACTCCATGTTCTCCGATAAAAAGGCGCACCGCGTGGGTGACATTGTCACGGTGGTCATCCAGGAAAACAACGGCACCTCGCGTAACAACAACACCTCCACCTCCCGCAGTTCCGGGATCAATTCCACCATCGCGAGTATGCTCTACCCGGCGACGGTCAGCGGGCTGCTGACCAAGGGCGGACAACTGCCCACCATGGTCATCAACGGCAAGAATACGTTCGATGGCGGCGGCCAGATTGCCAACATGGAGACCATCAATGCCCAAATCGCCGTCAAAGTCATTGACGTGCTGCCCAACGGCAATCTGGTGGTCGAAGGACGCCGTCAGACCGCCTTCTCCGGCGAGAAACAAGAGGCTGTCTTGCGCGGAACAGTGCGAGCCGATGATGTCAGCTCCACCAATACCGTCTTCAGCTACAACATCGCCGACGCTTCCATTCAGTACATCTCCCACGGCGCTCTGAGCGACAGCCAAAACAAGGGCTGGTTCACAAAAGTCTGGGACAAAGTCTCCCCGTTCTGAGGCTTGATATGCGTCGCGCTTCGATATTGTTGATTTTGCTCATGCTCACAGCCGGAGCCGCCTCCATGCGGGCCGACGGCTCGCGCATCAAGGACCTCGCCATGGTCGCCGGCGCGCGCGATAACCAACTGGCCGGCTACGGCCTGGTCACCGGTTTGGCCGGCGATGGCGACAAGAACCCGCAAGATACCCTTCAAACCATAGCCAACCTCTTGCAGCGTTACGGTCTGACCATTTCGGCGACGACTATTTCGGCCAAGAACGTGGCCATCGTGATGGTGACGGCCGACCTTCCCGCTTTTATCAAGCCGGGCTCCCGGCTGGATGTGGTGGTCAGCTCGATGGGCGACGCCAAGAGTTTGCAAGGGGGCGTGTTGATTCAGACCCCGTTGCTGGGCGCCGACGGCAAAGTCTATGCCGTGGCGCAAGGAACCATTTCCATCGGCGGCTTGTCCGCCGGCGGCGGCGATGCCAGTGTGCAGAAGAATCATCCCACCGTCGGCACCATCATCAACGGTGCCTTGATCGAGCGGGAAATCCCGGCCACTATTATCAGCGACTGCCACCTGGAATTGCTCCTGCGCGAGCCCGATTTCACTTCCGCCTCTCGCATGGCGGCCGCGCTCAACGCCAAATTCCCCGCTAGCTCCGTCGCGGTCGATTCCACCACCGTGCGCGTAGGCATTCCGACGACATGGACCGGCTCGCCGGTCGATTTCATTTCCCAAATTGAATCGTTGGAGATCACGCCGGACGTTCCGGCGCGAGTCATTATCAATGAGCGCACCGGCACCATCGTGGCTACCGCTCACATTCACATCTCCAATTGCGCCGTCTCCCACGGCAACGTGACCATCAGCATCGCCTCCACCCAGGAAGTTTCCCAGCCCAACGCCTTCAGCCAGGGCGCCACCAAGGTCATCACCCACACCGACGCCACGGTCAAAGAAGACAAAGGCGCCTTTATCACCTTGCCGGAACTGCCCACGGTGGAAAAAGTCGCCGCCGCTCTCAACTCTCTGGGGGTGACGCCCCGCGACATGATGGCCATGTTTGAAGCCATGAAACAGGCCGGCGCGTTGCAGGCCGAAGTCATTATGCGTTAATATGAATATCCTCGCCGCCCATCCTGCTGTCCAAGCTTCCCAACTGCCTTTGGAGTCCCTGGCCGGAAACGCCAGCATTTCCGACGCCGACAAGGTGGCCGAAGTCTCGCGCCAATTTGAAGCGGTCTTGCTGCGCCAGATTATGCAGGACATCCGCAAGCCGGTCCTGGCTCCTGCTCAGGGCGATGCCACCGCCAACGGCATTTATGGCGACATGATTAACAATCAAATGGCGGACAGCATCAGCCGCTCGGGCGGTTTTGGGCTGGCCAAAAGCTTGGCCGCCCAATTGACCCATCAGGTGCTCCCGCAAGCTCCCGCCGCAGTCACAACAGGCCACGTCTCTGCCCAAGCGACGCCCAGCCAGAAAAAACTCCGCCCATAATTTCATGATGAAAAGCCTCAAACTCTTGATCGACGCCTTGCGCGACGAACTGCAAAATTACGGCGAAATGCTCGCCTTGTTGGATCGCCAGCAGGAATATCTCATTTCCCGCGCCGCCTCCGAAGTGTTTCAATCCATCAGCCTGATCAAAGCGCAAGGAGGAGCCATCCTCCAGTCCCGCGTCCGCCGCGAAGAATGCCGCCGCGCGTTGGCCGAAGACTGGCGCCAGCCGCAGGAGGCCAGCTTCACCGCTCTGATTCCTTTGCTGCCCGCCGATTACCAGCCGCTGCTCAAAGCCCTGGTGGACGAGAACAACGAGTTGCTCGTGCGCGTGCGCCGCCGCGCCCGCCAGAACCATCTCATGCTGCGCCGCTCGGTGGAATTGATGCAGGATTTGCTCAACTCCTTGCTGCCCTCGCGCCATGGTTGTGTCTATGACGGCACTGGCAGCCGTCCGGTCAGCGCCACCGCACCCCGCCGGTTCTACGAAGCCGTTGGCTGACTTTATGCTAGGACTATTCGGAACATTAGACATGGCTTCCCGCTCGCTCTCGGTGCAGCAGGAGGAAATGGCCGTTTCCGGCCAGAATTTGGCCAATGTCAACAACCCCTCCTACGCGGACGAACAACTGGACGTTTCGGAGTCCGCGCCGCTGCCAACCCCCGTCGGCGACGAAGGCACCGGCATCCAAATCAACGGCATCAGCGAATCCCGCAATCCCCTTCTTGACAGCCAAATCCAGGCCGAGGACAGCGTGACCGGTTCCCTGACCGCGCAGCAAACCAACCTGCAAAACGCCGAGTCCTATGTGGACGAACAAATCACTTCCACCAGCTCCTCGGCCACGCCGGACAGCCCCAACGGGCTGGCGGCTGATCTGTCCAACCTGTTCGATTCCTTTCAGAGTCTTTCCGCCGATCCGAGCGACCTTTCCTTGCGCCAGAGCGCGGTGGCGAGCGCGCAGCAGGTCACCGCGCAGTTCACCCAGGTTTCCGCCCAGCTTTCCACCGTGCAGGCCAATCTGAACACGGACGTCCAAAACGATGTCACCAGCAGCAACCAGGACCTCAGCACCATCGCCTCCCTGAACCAGCAGATCGTGGCCGCCCAAGCCTCCGGCGGCAGCGCCGACCAGTTGGTCGATCAGCGCGCACAAACTTTGGAGAACCTCGCCGGTCTGGCCAATTTCTCCACCTCCGCCGAGTCCAACGGCGCCATCAATGTCAGTATCGGCGGCGTCGCGATGGTTTCCGGTGTCAGCGAGACCGACAGCCTGGAAACCTACAATCCCGGCAACGGCCAACTGCAGGTCCAGGCCCAAAATGCCGGCACCCAGATCACCCTGACCGGCGGCAGCATTGCCGGGGAGATCACCGCGCGCGACGGCGCCCTGGCGAGCTTGCAAAGCGGCCTCAACACCTTGGCCTCGCAACTCATCACGAAGGTCAATACTATTTATTCCGCGGGCTACGATCTCGACGGCAACACCGGCCAGGACCTTTTCACCGGCGCCAACGCCTCCGACATCGGCGTCAACAGCAACGTGGCCGCCGACCCTTCC
This sequence comes from Verrucomicrobiales bacterium, assembly GCA_003140095.1. Classification (GTDB taxonomy): domain Bacteria; phylum Verrucomicrobiota; class Verrucomicrobiia; order Limisphaerales; family Palsa-1400; genus Palsa-1400. The sequence goes on from PLIU01000122.1 coordinate 13,607, forward strand.
CAATTCCAGGCGGCGGGCGCGCCCGGCGCCGCGGGCGACAACACGGTCGCTCTGGCCCTGGCCCAATTAGGCGACCAAAACGTGGCTGGCTTGAACAACCAGACTTTCAGCGCCAATTACGCCCAAACCGTATCGGATCTGGGCAGTGCCATTTCCTCAGTCAATGATAATCTGAACACCAGCCAGGCCGTCGGCCAAATGCTCACCAACGATCGCGCTGCCACCAGCGGCGTGTCGTTGGATGGAGAGATGACCAATTTGATTCAATACCAAAAGGCTTACGAGGCTTCCGCCGAAATGATCACAACCTTGAATGAGATGCTCCAAACAGTCGTGAACATGAAGACCACCTAATAGAAACGCAAACCTATGCAAGTATCTACGACCTCCTTCTCGAACAACTTCCTCTACGAAATCGGCCAACTGCAGAGCCAGCAGACCACCTTGCAGAGCGAGACCACCACCGGCCTCTCGGTCACGCTGCCCGAGGACAACCCCGCCGCCATGAACCAGGTTCTCAACCTCCAAAGCGAGGCCAGCGCCGGCACTCAATACCAGAGTAACATCGCCCAAGTCCAGAACACCGCCAGCACCTCCTCCGACGCCCTCAACAGCCTTCAGAGCCTCGTCGAGCAAGCCGGGGAAATCGCCACCGGAGCCACCGGCGTCAGTTCCTCCTCCACACTTTCTTCCGATGCCACGCAAGTCGGCCAATTGATCCAGCAAGCCTTGCAGATTGCCAACACCCAGGACGCCCAGGGCAATTACATCTTTGGCGGCACCGACACGTCCGCCCCGCCCTTTTCCGCGACCACCGACTCCAGCGGCAATGTCACTGCGGTCGCTTACAACGGCAACACCTCGGTGGCCGAAACCGAGATCGCCCCCGGCCTGACCGTTTCCGCGCAAACCCCCGGCGAAAATAACACTGGCTCCGGCGCTGAAGGCGTCTTTGCCGACAGCCGGACGGGTGCCGACCTTTTCAGCCATTTGATCTCGCTGCAGCAGGATTTACAGTCCGGCAACACCAGCGCCATCTCCTCCACCGAAACTCCAAGCCTGACCAAGGACGAATTCAACGTAGTCACCCAAATCAGCGGCAACGCGGTCTTGCAATCCACCCTCCAAGCCGCCGGCACCGTCGCCCAACAACAAGTGACCAACGAGGATTCCCAAATGTCCGACGACACCAGCGCCAACCTGGCGGAAACCTTGACCCAATTGAGCCAGACCCAAACCGCGTACCAGGCCGCCTTGGAGAGCGGCACGATGATCATGGGCCTCTCGATGATGGAGTATCTGTCATAGAGCGGCCTGGGCCGTCCTTTTTCATTTTTTATGGCTTGACTGGGTTTGACTGGGTTGACTGGGTTTGACCAGGCGGTATTCGGCCGCCCTTTTTCCCCGCCGGTAGCCCAATTTCGGCCGTACCCCCCACACCCGCAGGTTTGATTTGGTTTGATTCGGTTTGATTCGGTTTGACCGGATCTGGGCGCTCTAGCGGTCCCGGAAGGCCGATAAAAGAGCGGAACAAACATGGATATTCATGGAAATCAACAACTTGCATGATTTCGATCGTCTCCGCCTTCGCCAATCCTTCAGCCTTCAGCCTTCAACCTTCAGCCCCTCGCCCCCTCCCTCTGCATACTTTCAAAGAACAGGCGCGTAAGCGCCACACGCTTGGGACACTACCACATTATGATCAGAATTCAATTTGCCCAAGAACGGGGCAGTTCTGTATAATCGCTTCCACAAACGGGACACTCCCGCATCATCTCCTAATTTGTGAGGGCCGAAGGGCCTCAGAATGCCGAAGGGTCCTCGGAAGGCTTGATGCAATTCACGAATGTTGAGGTTTTAGACAACTTTGGACAACTGCGGTCAGAACGAAATGCTTCGGTTGGCGGTGGCATGCGGCTCCCACCCCGGCATATCCTGAAGACTCAAAATGGAGACTAGCCCGACTTGGCGGATTCG
>PLIU01000133.1 GCA_003140095.1 Verrucomicrobiales bacterium
ATCCAGATGAAATGACCCTGGGGACAAAGCCCCCCAAATGACTCAAGTCTTGCCAGCCCCCACTTTTATCTCGTCCACTCCCTTGTTGCCGCAACGCGAGGAAGCTGAATCAAGCCCTTTGGATTGACGCTTGGATTTCTGGCCCCGCCCCGCATAATGGCGGCTGATGAGCAAACGCTTTTACGTCACCACGGCCATCGACTATGCCAACGGCGCGCCCCACCTGGGACACGCCTACGAAAAAGTCATCACCGACGTGATCGCCCGCGCCCATCGCGCCCTGGGCGAGAATGTATTTTACCTTACCGGGCTGGACGAGCACGGCCAGAAAGTCCAGCAAGCCGCGCTGGCCGAAGGCAAAAGCCCCCAGGACTATTGCGACGGCCTGGCCGTAAGCTGGCGGGATTTTACCGCCAAACTCGGACTCTCCAACGATGATTTCGTCCGCACTTCCGAACCGCGACACAAGGAAGTCGTGCAAACCATCCTCTCCAAACTGCACGCGGAGGGCCAGTTTTACAAAACCACCTACAGCGGGTTTTACTCGACCAGCGCGGAAACATTCTTGACCGAAAAGGACCGGTTGCCCGATGGCAGTTTCGATGCGTCCTGGGGCAAAGTCATCGAATTGCAGGAGGACAATTACTATTTCAAACTGCGCGCGCACCAGGATTGGATCATTCAATACATCGAGTCCAATCCCGGCTTCATCGCCCCGGATTACCGCCGCAACGAAGTGCTCGGCTTCCTGAAAAACGAAGTTCTGGAAGACCTCTGCATCACCCGGCCCGCCGAACGCCTCCAGTGGGGCATCCCCGTCCCATTTGACCAGGGCTTTGTTACGTGGGTCTGGTTCGACGCGCTTGTCAATTATATCAGCGTCCCATTCGCCCACGGCGATCCGGTCATCCGCCAGGCCCTGGGCTTCGGCGGCGCCTCGTCCTTTGCGGCCTGGCCGGCCGATCTGCACGTCATTGGCAAGGACATCCTCAAGTTTCACGCCGTCTATTGGCCCATCATGCTCAAAGCGATGGGCCTGCCCCTCCCCCGCCAGGTTCTGGTTCATGGCTTTTGGCAAAAAGAAGGCCAGCGCTTGAGCAAAAGCACCGGCAATGTCATCGACCCTCTCGCCGTCATCGACGAATGGGGCCTGGACGCCTTCCGCTATTACCTCGTGCGCGAATTGGACATCGGGCCCGACGGCAACTGGACCGACGCCGGATTTCGCGCGCGCTACCAGTCAGAATTGGCCAACGGTTTGGGCAACCTGGTCAACCGTTCCCTTTCGATGATCCAACGCTACCGCGCCGGCCGCGTGCCGCGCGGCACCAGCCAACTGGCCCGCGAAACGGCCGAAACCTGGGACCGCGCCGTCGCCGCCTACCGCGCCTGCGCCTTGCAGGAGGCGGTGCAACAATGCGGAGCGCTGGTCACGCGCGCAAATCAGTACATCGACCAAACCAGCCCCTTTAAGATCGCCAAAGACCCGGCCCGCGCCGGCGACTTGGACCATATTCTTGTGACGCTGGCCGAAGTCTGCCGGGCATTGGGCGTGCTCTTGTGGCCGGTGATGCCCGGGGCCTCGGAAAAGCTCCAGCGGCAGCTTGGCCTGGAGAGCGTCAATACGAATTTATCCCAGCCTCCGCTTCCCTTGCCTGCGGGCCACGCGTTGGGGGAGATATTTCCGCTATTTCCGCGCAAGGACCTGTAGTTAGGCGGGGATTCCCCCACACGCATTTTGTAGAATTCCGCGCACACGTCCATGCCCCCGTAACATGGTTAACCTCCCGCATTATGCAACGAACTGATGTCGGACTCGTTTACAGTTTGCCGTTTTTTGATGCTGCGCGTCGTGCAAGGTATTCAGTATAAACACTTTTCGCCAGCAATACTCATGTTTGAAAAAGCTGATGCCACAACAAAACGTCGGTTTTCTTTACGCATGCGACCTTATACGCATCCACGCCGCAAAAAAAGCAGCATGTGTAATATATTGATTACGAAAGGCTTGCCATCTTTTTGCATGGGATGGCGTCGGATTGGCTCGGATTCTGCGAATCCTTAGCGTAGTATGCTTGCGTCATGCATAATTACTAAATGAGATAAATACATTATGAAAAGATTTGTTTTCGCAATTTGCGCCGTGGTCGCCTTGGCTGGCGCGTTCTCTGCTCGCGCCAGGAATTCAGAATTTCAATATGTATTCGAATCCTCTTCCAGCGCTGGGTTTCCTTTGAGCGATTGGGGGGGCAGCCTGTTCCTGGACTCTTCTTCGTCGCCGTCTGACGGCGGGAGTTTAAGCGACATCAATATGACTGAGTCGTTTCTGCGCACGCCATATGGGACCTTCTATTTGGATGAGAGCATGAACGTGGCCATCGGCGATATTTCGAGAGTGCCGGTTCCCTTTAGTTGGAGTCCAACCACCATCACGTCCATGGATATTACGGGGTTCGTGCAATTGAATGAGGGAGGAAACATCGGAGTCATAGATTACTCATGGCAGATCACGGCTTCGTACATCGAGATACAACAGCCAGACCCGTTGGCCAACGGCCAGTGGGTCGCCAGTGTTCCTGATTCCGCTTCCACGGCGATCTTGATCAGTTTGGCCGCGGCCGGGCTGCGTGTGTTCGCCAATTTCAGCCGATTCCGCCAGTTGGCCATGGCACGACCACGGAGAATGCCGGCGAGAACACGGCATTGGGCAAATCTCCAATAGGAAAAAAACTCCCGGCGCGGAAAAACGCTCTTCGCCGTTTTAACGCGCGGGCCTGACATGCGTCAGTGGCTTATAAGTTCAAGGGACTCAAATCGAATTTTCCCGGCCAGTCGCTTCCAGCCGCGCTACCGGATACTTCTGCAAAACGTGGCGCAGTTGTTCGGGCGCCGCCGGCTTCGTCAAGAATAACGCTGCGCCGAGCGCTTCCGCCCGTTCCTGGTCCTCTGTCTGACTCGAGGAGCTCAATACCACCACAGGTGTCCGCGGACGCTCCCCGTGCAGCCTCATCCATTCCAGCAACTCGAAGCCGTTGCAGTGGGGCAGTTTGAGGTCCAGAAAAATGATGTCGGGTGGCGGATAGGCCGCCGCATCGGTGAATTGGCCTTTGTTGAGCACATAGTCCATGGCCTCGACGCCGTCCGCGGCTACATGCGTCTCCGTAGCGAATCCGCTTTTTTGGACAGCACGGCGGAAGAAGAAAGCGTCGTCGGGCGAATCCTCCACCAGGAGAATAATGATCGGCTGTGCGGATGAGATCATGGAGCGGCATTATGGGTGAGGGCGCGGGATGGGGGCACGGAGGAAAGATCGACCCAGAACTGGCTGCCGTGGCCGGGGGCGGATTCCACGCCGCAGGCGCCACCCATTCTTTGGACGGCGCGCTGGACGATGGCCAATCCAATACCGGTGCCCTCATAGCGCTGCAAATCGCCCACGCGCTCGAGCATGTTGAATATTTTGCGGTGATAAGCGGCGTCGATACCGATGCCGTTGTCTTCAATCCAAAGCCGCTCCTGGCTTCCGCGCCGCTCAGTGCGAATGCGGACTTCGGGAGTGACGCCGGCGGAGACAAACTTGGTGGCGTTGTTGATCAAGTTGCTCAGGCATTGCTCAAGCAGGAAACGGTGGCCCATGACGGGCAGAAGATCCGGCTCGAGGATGATTTTCGCGAGACGTGTGCTTCCGGCGCCGTTGAGGGAAATGACCGCCTCCAACAGCGGGTGGAGCTGCACTGCCTCCAGAGTGACCGACTCGCGGGCGACGCGTCCGTAAGCCAGCAGATCGCGCGTCAAGTTGTCCATGCGCCTGGCGGCGCGGTCCAGGGCCAAGAGATGGCCGCGGCCCTCTTCGTCCAGGCGCGAGCCGTAATCTTCCAACAGGACGTTGGCATACCCGCTGATGCAGCGAAGCGGGGCGCGCAGGTCGTGGGAAGCGGTGTAGGAAAAAGCCTCCAACTCGCTGTTGGCATCCTTGAGTTCGCTGTTGAGTTTTTGGATGACTTCCAATTGCTCGGCTTGGCGGCGATTGTGCTCGGTCAAGTCCGCCGCCTGGCTTTTAATGATCTGCGTTTGGCGGGCCAGCTCGACGAAGACGTTGACCTTGGCTTTGAGAACCTGAGGCACGACGGGCAGAAACAGGTAGTCCACCGCGCCCAGTTCGTAGCCCTTCAGGCGGTCGATGTCGGTGGTGTTGTAGCCAGTGACGAAAATGATGGGCGTTTTCTCGTAGCGGGGCCGCTGACGGATGAGGGCCGCCGTTTCGAAGCCGTCCATGTTGGGCATGTTCACGTCCAGCAGAATAACCGCGAATTCGTGGCGCAACGACTGTTGCAGCGCTTCGATGCCGTTCCGCGCCTTGACGATGCGCTGGCCCAATTCGGAGAGGATGGCCTCGTGCGCCAACAGCTTTCCGGGTTGGTCATCGACCAGGAGGATGTTGACGACCTCCTTGGATGGAGAGGGTGGCGTTCTCTCCAGCTTTGCAGGCTCCAATGTTGTTTGTTGCATAAATGGCGAAACCTTATGCTTAACGATGCAGCCAGACGCGCATCAACGAAACCAACTGTTCGCTGTTGACTGGTTTGGCGATGTAATCCGATGCGCCTGCTTCCAGGCATTTCTCGCGGTCGCCTTTCATGGCTTTGGCCGTCAGAGCGATCATGGGCAGGAGCTTGTGCTTGGAATTGCCACGAATTACCTGCATAGTTTCGTAACCGTCCATTTCGGGCATCATGATGTCCATCAAGACCAAAGAGATTTCGGGCGTTTGTTCGAGCAGGTTGATGGCTTCGCGGCCGTTGGAGGCGCTGAGCACCTGCATGCTGTGGCGCTCCAACAATCCAGTCAGGGCGAAGATGTTGCGCACGTCGTCATCGACCACCAGCACCTTTTTGTTCGCCAGCGCCTCGTCGGTGTCATGCAGGCGTTCGAGCATGCGCTGTTTGGCCGGCGGCAGATTGGTGACGACCCGATGGAGAAACAAGGCGGTTTCGTCCAACAACCGTTCCGGGGACTGGACGCCTTTGATGATGATGCTCTTGGCGATCTTGTGCAACCGGGTTTCCTCCTCCGCAGTCAATTCCTTGCCGGTAAACACGACAATGGGCAACTCGCGCAGCGCCGGCTCGCCTTCGATCTTGGCCAGCAGTTCGAAGCCGGAAATGTCGGGCAGGCGCAAATCCAGCACCGCGCAATCGAAAGAACGGTCATGCATCAAATTCCACGCCTCGCGTCCGGTGCCGACGCCGGTGATTTCAACGTCTTCGTGCGAAAGCAATTCGATGATGCCGGCGCGTTCGGTCGGGTCGTCATCGACCACCAACAACTGCTTGATGCGCGGTTTGGTGAATTCTTGAATGCGAGTCAAGGCCGCTTCCAGCCCCTCGGTGGTGACCGGCTTGTTCAAGTAAGCGAAGGCGCCGCGCTCCAGGCCGTGCTGGCGTTCCTCCTCCATGGTGATGATCTGCACGGGGATGTGGCGGGTGGAAGGGTCTTGCTTGAGGTGGCTCAACACAGTCCAACCCAGCATGTCCGGCAGGAAAATGTCCAGGCTGATGGCGGTGGGCTTGAATTCCCGCGCCAGCGACAGGGCTACGCTGCCGCGCATGGCCACCAAGGTCTTGAAGCCCTTGTCGCGGGCCAGCCCCAGCAAGACTCGCGCGTAATGCGGATCATCCTCGACAATCAACAGAACCGAATCATTCTCCGTGATGTTGTCGCGGTCGTCGAGCACCGTTTCGGAACTGGCGGTGGGCAGCACTTTCATGGCGGGGACTTCAGAATCTGCCGCGCGCCCGACGGACGGCCCGGCGTAAGTTTGCGGCAGGTACAAGGTGAAGGTGCTGCCTTCGTCGGGCACGCTGGTGAGCTTGATTTCTCCCCCCAGCAGGTTGGCCAGCTCGCGGCTGATGGCCAGTCCCAAGCCGGTGCCGCCGTACTTGCGGCTGGTGCCCGCGTCAGCCTGCTGGAAGGCCTCGAAAATAATGCGCTGCTTGTCGAGCGGGATGCCGATGCCGGTGTCGCTGACGGTCAGCACCGCGACGTCACCGTCACGGGCGGCGTTGAGGCGGATCCGCCCACCGGGAGAGGTGAATTTCGCGGCGTTCGAGAGCAGGTTCATCAGCACCCGGTCGAGCTGGCTCACGTCCCCGTTGACCACCAGCCCATCATCGGGACAGGTCACGGCCAGGGTGAGCCCGGTGCCGGTCACCGACGGCTGCACCACCTGCGCCGCATCGCGGACGACATCGACCAGGTTCACCGGGCGCAGCACGGCCTGTGAGCCGCCCGACTCTATCTTCGACAGCGTGAACAGGTCTTCGACCAGGTTCCGCAGCCGGACGGCATTGCGGCCGATCGTCTCCAGCATCCGTTCCTGAGCGGCGCTGACCGGTCCCGCGTCCTCGTCCCTGAGCATCTCCAGGTAGCCCTCGATGCTGGTGAGCGGCGCCCGGAGCTCGTGCGAGACCGTCGCGAAGAAGTCGGATTTCGTCTGGTTCAGAGTCCGTAGCTGCTCCACGAGGCGATTCTCGCTCTCGTAGAGGCGGGCATACTTCAGCCCGCGGCCCAGGTCAGCGCCGATGGACTGGATGGCGTCGATCTCGGCTGTGGTCCACGGGTGCCCCGGCCGGGTTCGCTCCAGGAGCACGATTCCGTACAGCTCGGAGCCGAGGCCGAAGGGAGTGGCCATATGTGACACCACGCCCGCGCGGAGCAAGGGCTCCCGGACGTCGGGCGGGAGGACCTGGCCGTCCTCACCGCGCACATCCTGGATCACCGTGCTGGACTGGTTCTTGAGCAGTCCCTTGCCCCACCTGACGACGTTGGGGGCCAGATCCTCATAGAGGAAGTTGACCGGCAGCCAGCCCTTCCGGGCGCAGTCGGCGTACCGCGGCGGATCGGCTTCGACCAGGCGCAGCATCGCGATGTCACTGTCCACGCACTGGGAGATCGCGGCGGACGCCTCGCGGAGGACATCCTCGGCCGACAGGTGCTCACGAATGCGGATGCCGGCTTCCCGGGCCAGCGTCCTCAGCCGGGCGTGTTCCTGTTCCCGGGCGCGGAGGCGGTCGTTCTCTGCCGCCATCGTGTTGATCGCCTGCGCCACTTCGCGCACCTCGGCGGAGCCGGCCGCGTGAGCGCGGGCGGAGTTCTCGCCTGAGGTCAGCCGCCGCACCGTGCCCGCCAGGCTGCGCAGCGGTCCCGTGATGGCCCGGACGGTACTGATGCAGGCCAGCAGGATCAGCACCACCGCGACCGCGATCGCGGCCGCGCTCCAGGCCAGGCCGCCGTCGAGAGCGTCCTTGCTCTTCCCGCTGAGCTGCTGGACCTGACCAGCCAGGATCGCTTCCATGGCGTTGGTGGCCGCGTTGTTCGTCGAGGCGAGAGCGTTGGCCCGCTCGGCCAGCACCCGGAGCACCGGGGAGCCAGCTGGGACGCCGGTCATCTCGTCCCCGACCGCGAACAGCTGCTCTCCGGTACTGGCCTGGGTGTCGACGAAGCCGCGCAGGTTCGGGGGAGCATGCGCCCGGAGCGTGCCGAGTCTCGCGGTGAAGGCGGCCTGGGCGGCAGGCAGCGGACGTAGGTCGCTCGGGTGACCCGACAGCGCGAAGCTGCTGATGGCCAGCTGGCTGATGGTGAAGTCCTGCTCCATCTCGCCGGCCGTATCCTCCAGGACGTAGTCGCGCCCGGTCAGCTGTTTGGTGGCCGAATTCTGGTGAGCCAGCCCCGTGTAGCCGACCACCGCCGCGACGGCGATGAGCACCGCGAACGCGGAGAACGCGACGAGGACCTGGCTGATGATCGAACCGCGGGGCCTCATGCCCACGCACCAGGGACCGGGACGGGGCGGCGGCCGGCCGCTTCGGGCACCGGTTCCGCGAGCGGGAGCCGCAGGCTGACCGTCGTCCCCTGGCCCTCCTGCGATTCAAGGGTCATCTGACCGCCGTGCCCGGCGATGATCGTCTGGACGATGGCCAGGCCGAGGCCGGTACCCGGGATGGCCTGTTTCGTCGCGTTCGAGGCCCGGAAGAAGCGGGTGAAAAGATCCTTCTTGTCCGCATCAGGAATCCCGATACCGGTATCAGTGACGCGGACAACGGCCCAGCCGTCGGCCACCTCGGCGGTCACCCGGACCTGGCCGCCGGCCAGGGTGAATTTCACGGCATTGGACAGGAGGTTGGTGATCACCTGGGCCAGTTGGCCGGCGTCCCCCTTCACGGCCAGGTCATTATCGGGAAGGGCGGTGGTGAGGGTGAGGCCCTTGCTGGCCACGGCGGGCGCGGCGTCCTCAGCAGCCCGCGTGATGACCTCCAGCAGATTGGTCGGGACGGCCACCGTGGTGAAGGTGCCCGCCTCGATGGCCGAGAGCGTGAGCAGGTCCTCGATCAGGTCCTGCAGCCTGGCCGTGTTCCGGTTCACCGTCTCGAGGGCGTGTTCCTGCTCCAGGCTGAGCTGACCCAGGTCCCGGTCCAGCAGCATCTCGATGTAGCCCGTGACGCTGCTGAGCGGGGTCCGGAGCTCGTGTGACACCGTCGCCACGAAATCAGACTTGGCCCGGTCGACCGCCTTCAGCTCCTCGACCAGGCGGTTCTCGTCCTCATACAGGCGGGCATGGTGCAGGCCGCGCCCCAGGTCAGCCGCAATCGACTCCACCGC
>PLIU01000319.1 GCA_003140095.1 Verrucomicrobiales bacterium
TCAGCGTGCCCAATAGTTGGACCGGCACCGACATTTCAAGCCACAATACCAACTGGTCTGATATCAACAATTGGTCGGCGGCAGTTGAACCAAGCCTCAGTAACCCCGCGTATTTCCTGACCAGCGGTTCGGTGGCCTCTTCCGCGCTTTCCCTTCCTGGAGGCGGCCCAAGCGCGCTCGTTTCCGCCAACGTTAACAACATCGTGGATGGCAATGTCACCACCATTGGCCTGACCTATGCCAACACCAACGGGACTTATCAAAACACCTATATCGCCAACAACGACACCTTGACCGCGAGCACTTCCGGCCTTGGTATGACCGTGGGAAGCCCGCTTCAGGATTTCGGCAATACCACCGGCCATGTCACCATCAGCGGTCCCGGCACGCTGACCGTCAATTCGGGTTTTTATGTTGGGCTGGGCGATACCAATTCCGGGAGCGTTGCCGAGACTACTCTGGATATGTCGGCTCTGAACACATTCACTTCCAGCGTTCCGACCTTCCTGGTTGGAGTCGGACTTACCGTGCCCCAGGCTGCCGGCGTCGTCTATTTGGCCAAAACCAACACCATAACCGCCACGTCATCGCAGGCGGATGACAGTGATTCATCGCCTGTCGCCCTTGAAGTGGGTGATTCTTCCACGCTGGCTGGGAGCGTGAGATCGGCCTTATATCTGGGCGAAACCAACGCCATCGATGCCAGCGCCATTTCTGTCGGCCGGCAACTGGCCAGCGGCAGCATCTTGTTCAATCCGGCCGTCACCAATTCCAATCCGACAGCCAGTTCCGGTCCTTGGGCGTATTTTAGCGGAGCCGGCGGCGCGACCTCTCCGGTGGGAACTTGGACCATTGGAGACGGAGTAGCCAACTCCGGGTCTCCCGATCCTGTGGCAGGCTCAGGCACGAATGATTTTACAGGGGGATACGTCAACGCGTTGGTGAATACGTTCACCGTCGCCGCCAATTCCTCCTCCAGCAGCATCAGCCACGTCAGCGCCGTCACTGGGACGCTCACCTTTGACGCGGGCAACATCACCGCCAACACGCTGAACGTCAGCGTGAACAATACCAACTCCGGCGGCGATGTTTACAACTATGGCGTGGGAACGGTCAACGTGAACGGGAATGGGACATTGATCGTCAACAACACTCTTAACCTCGCCTATGCCGCCGGCGCGCCGGCGACTGCGGAGGTTATTCCCACCGCGACGCTCAATATCGATGGAGGATTGGTCCTGGCCAATAGCATCGTGGCCGGCACCAACGGCGCCGTCAGCGTCATCACTATCAATGGCGGTTTGCTGACCTGCAGCAACGCTGTTTGCTCGCCCGCGGCTCCGTTGACCACGTTGGAACTCACTAACTCAACCATTGAGATTGCGCTGTCGTCATCGTCGGCCCCGTTCATCAGCGCCGGGAACGTCAACGCGGGTGGCACCAATACGATCACGCTCCTCTCTCTCCCGCAGATCATCGAGAATTATCCCGCCACCATCACCGTTCTCAAGTCCGCCACCGCCATCAAAGGCACAATCAACAATTTCAAAGTCGTCATTCCCGCGCAGTACAGCGGCAGCGCGGCTCCAAGCGGAGATTCGACGGCCATCTTGCTCACGTTGACAAGCGGGCCAGTCGGCAACCGGGGAAATGTCTTTTGGACTGGCGCCGATGTTCCGGTAAGCACTAACTGGTCCGACGCCAACAATTGGTCGTTGTCTCTCTTTGGCTTGCCGGGTTTCCCGGGTCCCGGTGACACGGCACTATTTGACGCCACCGGCGTGTCGGCTGCGCCCATCGCCAACGGGGGATCTGCGGATAATATCGTTGATCGGAACTTTGCGGTAGCCGCCGTGCAATACTCGCAGACCAACACCGCCGCATTCTCGGCACTCAACCAGATTTGGCACAACACCGTGATTAACCCCAATGCGACGCTGACGCTGGCGAACACGAATGTTTCCATCATGCTGGAGTCCGGAACACTGAACGATCCGTCCCCCCCGCTTCTCGGTGCGGGTTACACCTATTGTTACAATTCCATCAGTGGCAGCGGAGCCCTTGTCGTCAACGACACCAACGTTGGATCTGCCATAAGCGTTTCGCAAGGCAGCAGCACTTACACGGGGGCACCCGGTTTGTACGCCACCTTGGATATGTCAGGTCTGAACACATTCGATGCCACCGTGGGCCGTTTGATGGTGGCCGTGCAGGGAGTTGGTCCGACCCCCGGTCAGGTATCCCTTAGCAGCTCCTGGCGCCAAGCGGGGAATTTGTCCCTGGCCGCGACGAACATCATCACCCTGACCCAGGCAGGCAACAGCCAGGGCGATCTCAGCGCCGCGGCGGTGGCCGGTCCCGCGCTGGTCGTGGCCGACATGGCCAACTTTGGCGACAATCCATCCTCCTTGAACTTGGGACAAAGCAATGCCATCTATGCTGACACGATCACTATCGGCAGGAATGGAGCACTGCAGTCGGCGGTGCTCCAGTTCAACACCGTCCTGTTTCCAAGCGGCCCGTCGCTTTACTTGCGCGGCTACAGCTCGAATCGCGTGTCTGAGTTTGTTGCCGCCGACAGCACGCTCAACGGCAACTCCAGCAAGTATGAAACGCCGGATTCACGAATTGCTTTAACCTATGCCATCACCAACGACTTCACAGATGGGGACTCCGCCGTGGTGGACCTTAGCGCGGGCGCCGCGGATATAATGATTGACACTCTCATCCTAGGCAAGGGCTATATGGAGGCCGGCGGCGGCTACGTGGTGGCGTTGTTCAACATGGGGACTGGCACTTTGAACGTCAACACGCTGCTCATGGGAGTCTTGTCCGCTGCCGCCGGCAACAAGCCTGTCACCGGAATACTCAATGTTCCTTCCGGCGGCACGGTGATAGTAAATACCCAACTGGCGTTAGGCCAGGGGTTTGGCGGCGCCACCTCCACTTTGGGGGCTGGCGACTTGATCATCAATGGCGGCACGGTGTCAGCCAGCACCATCGTCACCGACGGCAACACTAACAGCACGATTTCAGTGGCCGGTAGCGGCACGCTGAGTCTGACCTCGGTCGCGGGCTCGATCGGCACCGTGGCAGCTCCGGTTGGCAGCTTGACGATCGACAATTCGACGCTGAACCTTGCCATTGGCGGCACAGGGCCGACGGTGGTTTGCAGCAACCTCGTCACCGACATCACCGCCGGCACCTCAAATACGATCAATATCACCGAATTGCCGGTGATTCCCAGCCTCCCGGCCACCCTGACTTTGATCCAGTCAGGCAATCCCGCCGTCGGGACTTTTAACTTTGTCCTGGGGACAAAACCCGAGGGTTACACCTGCTCGCTTGTCAACTCATTTGTGAACGACAACGCCGTCCAGCTCAACGTAACAGGCGTCCCCTCGCCGGCTAACGGCAAGGGCACCTCCATTACCAGCGTCAGTTTTCAAGCGGCGACAAGCAGTCTGGTCATTACCGGCACCAACGGCTTGGCCAATGATGTTTATTACATCCTGACCTCCACCAACCTGGCATTGCCAGTCGTCAGTTGGACGCCCATTGCCACCAATACATTCGACGCCAACGGTGATTTTAACGTCAGCCTTCCTTACTCGGCGGGCAGTGTGCAACAGTACTATTCGATCAAATCTCAATAAAAGCCTGGGTTCTGGCGGCCAGCCCACGGGGTTGGGGCAGATTAGAGGTGATGCGTCAGTCTTGCGTGGCAGGGACGCGGTGTTCCGCGTTGTTGCCGTTTTATTTCCACCCATATTACGCTTTCTACATGGCCAATGGTATGCTATAAATGCTGGATGCGTCGATCAACGAGAGCATGGAGTCGAGTCGGGAGCTGGTGGCAGAAAATGAGCCGGAGCTGCCGCGTGGGATGAGATTCACCAGGCAAAGATTATTGGCGGCGCTGTATGATGAAGTTTAGAGTAGCATCATTGGCTGTCGTCTTTCTATGGCTGTTCTTGGGGCGTTCCCCCGCCATGCACGCTGGATCAAAGACAATGATGGTTCACTATATGCCATGGTTTGTTTCCCAGCCCTACAGCGGTTCTTGGGGCTGGCACTGGACCATGAATCATTTCAATCCAAACGTTATCAACCCGACCAACGGGGAACAAGAAATCGCCTCCTGGTATTATCCGTTGATCGGCCCATATGATTCGGCCGATCCGGCGGTGCTGGAATACCACGTCCTGCTCATGAAGCTGGCTGGAATTGACGGGGTGGTCGTCGATTGGTATGGCATGGATAACTTCGATGATTACGCGGTGAATAACACGCGGACATTGGATTTATTCAATTATACGCGGAAGGCGGGCTTGAAGTTTTCTCTCTGTTACGAGGATGCGACCATTCAGCAGGAGATCAACGGCGGCTTTATCACGGCTGGAGGCGCGATTGCTCACGCGCAACAGACGATGCTGTATGCGCAGACGAATTTTTTCAACGACCCCAGTTTTCTCCGCTGGGAAACCTTGCCGGTGCTGCTGAATTTCGGCCCGCAGTACTTCACCAATAGCTCCGACTGGATTTCCAATTTCTCCGTTTTGAATGTGACCAACCAGCCGGCCTTTTTCACCAAGGACAATCGTTTGCCCTCGGCCGGCACAGGCGCTTTTGATTGGCCGCCCATGTCGTTGAGCCAGACCAACGCCCAGTCTCCCACGGAACCGGTGCTCAATGACGCCGTCATGAACGGTTATCTGGCCGCCTTCGATCAAACCGCGGGCACCTGGCCGGCTTTTGTCAGCAGTGCTTTTCCGCGCTTCCATGATATTTACGCGCAGGCGGGAGTGGAACCCTCCTTTGGTTACCTCGATGATCAAAACGGAGCCACTTTTCGGGAAACGCTCACCCGTGCGATGACCGACGCTTCGACTTACATCCAAGTTGTCACATGGAATGATTTTGGCGAAGGAACCATCGTCGAACCCACGGTGCAATACGGCTATCGCGATTTGGGCGTCATTCAGAACTTTCGGCGTCAATACCTGGACGCGGGTTTCCCTTTTCAAATGAACGATCTTCTTCTTGCTCTGCGGCTTTACAATTTGCGCAAACAATTCGGAACCACAAGCGCCGTTCTATCCGCCGAAATGGACCGCGTCTTCACCAATATCGTTTCCAGCAACTTGAGCGCGGCGAGCCTGCAAATTACCGGGATGGAGTCCAACGTCCCGATCATCTACGATGCGTCCGCCACCGGCAGCCAACTGCAATTTTTCCTTGGAGGATTCCTTTCCGGCTCCAGCCTCCAAGTCCAGAAATCGCCAACGCTTTTGGCGGGCGGCTGGCAGCCGGTCACGAATCTCGCTGTTGGCACGAACCTGATGGTGTTTAGGGCGTCCATCGCCACAGATGAGCCAGCCCTGTTTTTCAAAATTGAAGGCGCGGGACCGTGATTCGCAATGGCTGATGTCAAAATTGTATTTACGAATTGTGAGAATCAAAGATTATCAAAAGACTCCAGTTTTGTCTTTGCTGATGGCCATTACCGGGCTGGCTGCTTCCGCACATGCTCAAGTAACAGTGGACGGGACTTTGAATAATTCGGAAGGATACGGCGGTCCATTAGCCACGCAAACGATCAACACTGGCTTTGGCGACAATAATTCGGACTCTAGTGGCGCGTCAAGCGGCGGCTCGGAACTGGATGCCGTTTATGGCGTGGCGACTAATGGATACCTCTACCTGTTTATAGCGGGCAATCTGCAAGACAATGGCAACAACATTGACATTTTCATCGCGGACGGACTAGCCGGCGGCCAGCATATTCTGGAATTGGGCGGTTTCCCGGGGGAGGCGGCCATGAACGGCTCGACTTTTAGCCCAGGCTTCAATCCCAATCTATTGTTTACATTCACGCTGACCGGCGCCACTCTTTCGGTTGACCAATTTGTTCTATCAGGCAGTTCCGGCGCCGGTTCATCCCTTGGCAGCATTACCTTGAGCGGTGGGGCGGGCAATAACCAGAACCTCAACGGCGGCGGCATCGCGGTGGCCTTGAACAATATCAACACGGCGGGCGTAAATGGAGACAGCGGGACAGCCGCCATGCAGGCTGTCGCGGATGCCGTGACGACCGGTCTGGAGTTGGCCATTCCACTTTCTGCGCTTGGCAATCCGACTGGCGCCGTTGAAGTGCTGATGGATATCAACGGGAATGATTACGACTACTTGTCAAATCAATTCCTTCCCGGTTTGGCCGTTGGCACCGGCAACCTGGGTGCGAGCGGGGGAAATTACGGCCCTGGCGGAGGTCTATTCAACTTTGGATCAACCGCCGGTGAATACGTGATCGTGCCGGTGCCGGCCTCGGCGGAGGCGGTCCCGGTTCTGACCATCAATGGTCTCAACGCTGACTATGGCACGACGCATGTCTTCGTCAATGAAGTGTCGAATGATGCAGTGCCATTGACGATCTTGTTTTCGTCCAATGCCTCCAACGTGGTGGAGGCGGACGTTTTTTCAAATCTGAACCGGCGCGACCATGCGACCATGGATGCCAACGGCGACGGCATCGAAGACGGCATCGTGCCGCCGGACGGCAACACGATTGCCACCGGCGACACCAACAATTATTATGAGGCGTATGCGATGTCGCCGACCAGCACGCCCGGGCAGTATGCGCTGACACTCTACGCACAAAAGACCGGCGCCTATCGCCTCACGGCGCGTTTTAAGGTGGCGGGCAGCACGAACTGGAACTGGTATAGCACCAACGCTCCCTACACCACGGGCAATCGGCGCGACTTTGGGGTTGTCGTTTCGCCCAAAAAGGCGCGGGAGGTTGTGCTGTACGAATTGGCTGTCAATAATATCGGCGCGCAGGGCACCGCTGCCGATGGTTCCCAGCGCAGCACGTTTGTTGACCTTTATAACGGATCAGGGGCGCGGCCCTACGATCCAGTTTACAACCGTTTTAATCTTAATTATGTCACCAATCTTGGCGTGAACTGGGTCTGGGTTGAGCCCATCCACCCCATTGGCATCGCGGGCACCATCAACAGTCCCTATTGCGCGAAAAACTATTTTGCAGTATCGCCTTGGATGAGCAAAGCGAACACGCGGCCCGCGGGCGTGCAGGAATTTCAAGGCTTTGTTGCGGCGGCGGATGCCGCCGGGGTGAATGTCATGATGGATGAACCGTTTGATCACACCGCCCATGACGTTGAACTGGCCAGTGAAGGAGTCACTGATTTCGGCGGGGCGGGGAATCCCGGCAATTGGCATCCCACCGATTTGATCTCGAATCGTGTCACCCAATTTTTTTCGCAAACCAACGCGTACTGCAGCCGGGCGTCCAGCGCCAATGACATCGCCGTTGCGCCAGTCCGCGGGGATTTTGGGAAATGGACGGATGTGAGTGATGTTTTCTACGGCGTCTATGACGCGCTGGTATGCCAAAATCCCCAGGACAACAGCCATTACTTGAACGCCGACGACTGGTTTGATTATAGCACCAACACGGGAAGTTTCGATCACACCACGCAAAACGCCTGGAGATACTTTTCCGACTCAATTCTGTTTTGGCTCGACCAAACTGGCTGCACCAACGGCACGCCTGCCAGTCAGACCTCGGTGGGCATTGACGGGATGCGCGCGGACTTCGCGGAGGGGTTGCCGCCGCAATGCTGGGAATACATCATCAATAAGGTGCGGTCGCAGAAATGGGATTTTGTTTTCCTGGCTGAAGCTCTCGATGACGGCGCGCCGACTTATCGCTCCAGTCGTGATTTTGACATTGTGAATGATAGTGTTCTCTACGACTTTCGGGCGGCCGCGTCGGCCGCCGACTACCAGAATATTTTCAATACGGAACAAAGCAGTTATGGGCAGTGTCTCATGTTGTGGAACAGCACATCGCACGACGTGGGCGGCTATTACACGGATCCATACATGGCCTTGATCCGTTTCATGGCAGGTGGAACGATGGAAGGCGCCCCGCATATTTTCTTCGGTCAGGAACTGGGCACGATGGCAGGATTTGGATTCAGTCTTTACACGACGAACGGCACGGAACTGGTGCCGGATTTGTTTGCTTTCAATTCCTTGCAGCCCGCCTTTGCGGCAGGGGCGGGCAATTTCAGGGTCGATCAGCTTTATCCCCTTTTCGCGGCCGTGGGGCAAGCCCGCCAAGCCAGCCCCGCGCTGCGTTGCGCCAACGACTGCTTCCTCAATCCGAGCGGGTCGCAGCCCAATATTTATTCGGTAGCCAAGTACGAAATGACCAACGGCTCCCCGAATTACTATGATGTGGTATTCGCCTTTGTGAACCTTGATCTTACGAACAGGCAACAAGGCTATTTTAACGTCAACACAACGCAGAATGGCACCAACCTGTTCGGCATCAACCCCAATCGTATGTATAACGTGAAGAACATGGCCGCTTACTTGGGAGCTGATCCGGATCGCCGCAGTTATTGGCTTTGGGGCACAAACGGGATTGCCGGCAGCACTCTGCTGGCCAACGGAGTGTTTTGTTCGCTCAATCCCGTGCCGACCAACAATACCGGTTGGACCAATGCCCCCTTCGAAGCGCAATATTTGAAGCTTTACGACGTTACCCCGCCAGCGACACTCGCCGCGCCAACGACAACCGGCTCTTATGTCATTGGAAACAATGTGACGTTCAATTGGCTCCCGTTGAATGATCTGGAGGGCGGCGTGTCCGGCTATCAGGTTATTGTCGGGACTTCACCGGGCGCATCCAATGTCTTCAATATCATGGTGCAGAGCACCACGTTAAGTGTCACGAACGTTTACGGCGCGACGCTGTACGCGGAAGTGAGTGCGATTAACAATGCCGGGATACAAGGGCCTCCCAGTGCCAGCAGTGCTGGTGTGATTTTGGTGGATCCGAATTGGATTCCCATTTTAAGCATGCAAGGCAGGAGCGTACTTGCCTGGACGAGTGTTTCCGGCATGACCTATCAGGTTTGGTCCACCACAAACCTGGGCATTCCGTTCACGCCCATGGACGAGTTCATCACTGCGTTCGGACCAACAACTCAAAACACCAACCTTTTGCCCGATTCGGTAAGATTCTACCGCGTGCAAGTTTACCCGTAGATGATTCAAATCCATCCGACGTTCTGGCTTTATGCGGTGATTTGCGTGTTCGGCTTTTTTTTCATCAAAATCAAACTGCCGGAAACCAAAGGGCGCAGATTGGAAGAGATTGAACGGAAGCTGACCGGCTAACCGCGAATGAGTGCATAGACTTCATTCGTCGCACCATTTACCCACCATCCTTCGGCCCAACCTTGAAAAGCATCGCTTTTATGGTGCCGGTAAAAAAACCGTGGATTGGACATGGTGGCTGGTTGCCACCAACCCCACCGAACCTTTGATCTCTGCTGCTCCATGTAACCTCCCGCATCGCGTCCCTCTGGCACCCATCTGGCACCGCCTCCAACTCTTTCGACTGGATGATCGCCTCAATAACCACTGGTGGTCCAGTGAAATGCACATAAGAACTAAAAAGAATACTTCGACCGTGTTGCACATGCACCTCGTTCGGAACGGGCAAAGGGTTCATGAAAATCTTCAAGTTCTGGCGCGTCTGCAACCAAGACATCGCACAAACCGCAATGAATGCAATGAGGATGACCTCTGCGAACAGCCTGCACCAGGTGAATGGCTGTGGTTTGAGATTTAAGGCCAGCCCTGTTATAAGTATCGCAGCTGAGCACAAACCGGTCGTAGTGAGCACTGTAAAAAAAGTGTCAAGTCCGGCAAACAGCATGCGACCATCGCAAACACGTAAGAAAGCACCAGTGCCAAACCACCCGAAACAAATGTTGCCGCCTCCTCAGCAAAATCTGTG
>PLIU01000305.1 GCA_003140095.1 Verrucomicrobiales bacterium
GGGGGACAGTGCGTGCGGGTCAGTTTGACTGGGGCGGTTTCCTCCCAAATGGTAACGGAGGAGCGCGAAGCTTGGCTCAGCATGGTTGGCAACTATGCGTCGAGCGTATGGGTAGAAGCCAGGTTAACTGTGAGACCTACAAGTCGAGCAGATGCGAAAGCAGGCCCAAATGATCCGACGGTGGAATGTGGAATTGCCGTCGCTCAACGGACAAAAGGTACGCTAGGGATAACAGGCTGATCGGGTCCAAGAGTTCATATCGACGACCCGGTTTGGCACCTCGATGTCGGCTCATCGCATCCTGGGGCTGGAGAAGGTCCCAAGGGTCCGGCTGTTCGCCGGTTAAAGCGGTACGCGAGCTGGGTTCAGAACGTCGTGAGACAGTTCGGTCCTTATCCACTGTGGGCGCAGGAAACTTGAGGGGTTCATTCTCTAGTACGAGAGGACCGAGAATGACGCACTTCTGGTGTGGCAGTTGTCCCGTCAGGGGCAGCGCTGCGTAGCCATGTGCGGAAGAGATAAGCGCTGAAAGCATCTAAGTGCCAAGCTCCTCCCAAGATAATGTTTCCCGGACGCAAGTCCCTGAAGACCCCCGGTAGACTACCGGGTTGATAGGTTAGGCGTGCAAGCGGAGTAATCTGTTTAGCGGACTAATACTAATCGGTCGTGCGGCTTGATNNAAGCTGTGGTCCGACCCGTTCCCATCCCGAACACGGCCGTCAAACGCAGTCTTGCCGATGGTAGTGGTTGTATAGCTTCTGCGAGAGTAGGTTGCCGCCAGATCTTTTAAAAAGCCGAAACGGGGCGTTTCGGCTTTTTCCCTTTTTCCCCCATTGCCAGACGCCCGGCTTCCAGCTAGCATAAGCCCCACATCGAACGCCCATGCCTATCTATCGCGAAGCGCAGTTGCAGGAAATCTCCCGGCAGTTCCAGATTTACGGCGAAATCCTCCATGCCGAAACCTGCAAAATCGGCCATATCAACGAAACCTATTCCGCGACCTACGACCAGGGCGGCACGCGCGTCCGCTACATCCACCAGAAGATCAACCGGTCCGTCTTCAAAAACCCGGCCGGAGTCATGGAAAATGTGATGCGCGTGACCGCGCATCTGCGCCAGAAGCTTCAAGCCCTCCAGGTCCGGGACATCACTCGACGCTGCCTGACCATTGTGCCCACGCGCGAGGGCCAATCATTCTATTGCGACAGCGCCGGTGAATGCTGGCGCACGTTTGTTTTCATCGAGGGGGTCCAGACCTTTGAATCCGTCCAATCCCCGCGCCAGGCCTTTGAAGCCGGCAAAGCCTTCGGTTTCTTCCAGAATCTGCTGGTCGATTTGCCGGGCGGGCGGTTGGCCGACACTATCCCGCATTTTCATCATACCCGCAAACGCTTCCAGGCCCTGCAGCAGGCTGTGTCCAAGGATCATTCCAACCGCGCCCTCTCCGCCAAGGCCGAAATCGATTTCGCGCTGCGGCACGAACCCATCGTGGACGTGCTCCTGAACGCCCTGGCGGGCAAGAAAATCCCTGAACGCATCACTCATAACGACACCAAATTCAACAATGTGATGCTCGATACCGTCACCGGCGAGGCCATGTGCGTGGTGGACCTGGACACGGTGATGCCCGGGTGCGTGCTCTACGATTTTGGCGACATGGTGCGCACCACCACCAGCCCGACGCTCGAGGACGAATTGGACCTGGCCAAGGTGCGGGTGCAGATGGCGATGTTCAAAAAACTGGCCGAAGGCTTCCTCTCCACCGCCGCCGCATTCCTGACCAAAGCCGAAAAGGCGCACATCGCCTTTGCGGGCAAATTGATCACCTTCACTATCGGCCTGCGCTTCCTGACCGACCACCTGGCTGGAGACACCTATTTTCGCATTCACCGGCCTGACCACAACCTGGATCGCTGCCGCACTCAATTCAAATTAGTCGAATCGATCGAACATCAGGAAGAGGCCATGCAATCGTTCGTGGATAAGCTGGACCGGCGCGCCGCTTGAGGCTCATGCGCATCGAACTCATCAATACGGGCAGCGAATTATTGCTGGGTCGTGTTCTCAACACCCACCAGCAATGGCTTTGCCGGCAACTGGCGGATTTGGGTTATGAAGTCAGCCGGCAGACCTGCATCGCGGACGACGCCAGGCAGATTCAGGCGGCCGTGAGTGAATCGCTTTCGCGCGCGGATCTGGTCATCACCACTGGCGGCCTGGGGCCGACATCCGACGACTTGACACGGGATTTAATTGCGCAGCTTCTGGGCCGGGAGCTGACCCTCGACCCGGAGACCCTCGGTCGCATCGAACAATTCTTCGCGCAACGTCATCGGACCATGCCGGCCAGCGCGAAAGTGCAAGCCTTGATTCCTGCCGGCGCGCGCGTGCTGCGCAATGACAACGGCACCGCGCCCGGCTTGGCCATAGAGGCGCGGCCCAACCCGTTTCGCGCCGAGGGCCGCCCTTCCTGGTTGATTCTCCTGCCGGGACCGCCGCGGGAATTGCGCCCCATGTTTGCCGAATCGGTCGTCCCCCTTTTGACGCGGGAATTGCCGCCGCCCGAAAGATTGGTCTGTCTTATTTTGAAGACCTCCGGTCTGGGGGAATCGCTCGTGGAAGAAAAAATCGCCGGCCCGTTGCAAAAGCTGGTCGAGTCCGGCTTGGAGTTGGGCTATTGCGCGCGGATTGGCGAAGTGGATGTCCGGTTGGCCGCTCGTGGCGGCGGCGCCGAAAGCACGGTCCATCAGGCTGAGGACATAGTGCGCCGGCTCTTAGGCCCGCTGGTCTTCGCCGTCGGCGACGAATCCATGGAAGCCACTCTGGTGCGCATGCTCACCGAGCGAGCCAAGACTTTGGCCTTGGCGGAGTCCTGCACGGGCGGGATGATAGCTCATCGGCTTACCAATGTCCCCGGAGCGTCCGCCGTATTGAAGTGCGGCCTAGTCACCTACAGCAATGAAGCCAAGCGCGACTTCCTGGGAGTCAGCGTCGCCGCCCTGGAGGAACACGGCGCGGTCAGCGACGTTGTCGCCCGCCAGATGGCACAAGGAGCGCGCCAGATGTGCCGCGCGGATTACGCCCTCTCGGTCACGGGCATTGCGGGGCCGGGAGGCGGCAGCGAAGCCAAACCGGTTGGCACCGTTTACGTGGCGCTGGCGGATGAAAAGGCAACGGTGGTGGAACGATATTTCAATCCGTTTGACCGGGAAACTTTCAAGTGGGTGACCTCGCAACAGGCCCTGGATTTGTTGCGGCGCGCGCTGCCGGCCTAATCGCCGAACAGTTTTTTCATTTGATCGCGGGCGGCGTTTTCGCGCGGGTTGGTTTCGGTCTTGGGCACGAACCCTCGCCGGGCAAGCTCGAAGTATTCGCAAAAATTTCCCACCGCTTTCTCAAAGACCGGGTCGGCGCGGCGGTCGCGGCATTGGTGAGCGGCGCGGAGATCATAGCTCACGCAATTCAGGCACACGCGCAGATCGGCGCCGCATTGATGGCATGAATCCCCTCGTCCGGGCTGTCCGGCCAGCGTCCACTCCCAGCCGCACTGGCGGCAATGTCGAGTTGTACTCATCGCCTGGAAGGTAGCTCTTTTCGCCGCGGATGCCAGTACCTAAATCCTAAGGCTCCGAATTTCATGGCTCGGGGAGCACACGCGCCTCGCTTACCACGTAGAACGCCCATTATGTTCTCAAACGGCTCTGGCGGAATTGGTCGAGGCCGACCGCGATAATGATGACGATGCCGATGATGATTTCTTGCGTGAAATTCTGCCAGCCCATCTGGTTGGAGCCATTACGCAGCACCGCCATGATCAACGCGCCTGTCATCGAGCCAAGGATGCTGCCCGTGCCGCCGTTCAAACTGGCGCCGCCGATCACCACAGCCGCGATGATGTCCAGTTCCAAACCGATGGCCACCGTCGGATCGCCTTGGGTGAGCCGTGATAACTGCATCAATCCGGCCAGCCCAACGAGGAGTCCGGCCAGCGCGTAAATGAGCACCTTTTGCAACGGCACACGAATGCCGCAAAGGCGCGCGGTCGCTTCATTGGAGCCGATGGCAAAGATGTAACGCCCAAAAACGGTTTGTCGCATGAGCACCGAAACGACGACCGCCAGGCCGATGGCGATCCAGACGCCCGGCGGCAACGGGAACAATTGGGTGGGCGACACCAGCGCCATGAGATGATTAAGCGGCGCGCTGGATGGAATATTGACCGTTTGGTTGCCCGCGAGCCATTTGGCCGAGCCGCGCAACACTCCCATCATACCCAACGTGACGATGAACGGCGGCATGCGGAAACCGGCAATGACCAGGCCGTTGACCAGCCCGATCAAACCGCCGGCCAGCACAGTCAATACTACTGTGGCGGAGGTGGAGCAGCCTTTGACCAGCAAGGTTGCGCCCAGCACGCTGGTCAAGGCCACCGCCGAGCCTACACTCAAATCAATTCCCCCGCTGACAATGATCATCGTCATGCCCAGCGCCCCGACGGCCACGATGACCGTTTGGGTCAAAATGATTTTAAAATTGCCGCCGGTGTAAAGATAGGGGCGCACTTCGGAGTTGAGGGAAAAGAGGCCGAGCACCAGGATCAGGCCGAAGAACGGGCCGGCGACGTTGATGAGGCGGAAAACGTGGAAGGCTTTGCGGGGGGAGGATGGGTTCATGAAAAATTTATGCGGCAGCAGGGCTGGCCTGCCCGATGGCCGCGGCCATGATCCGGTGTTCGGTCCATTGGTCCGCGAGGCGAACTTCCGACAACACACCCCGGCACATCACGCCGATGGTGTCACAGACTCCAAGGAGTTCCGGCAGATACGAGCTGACGAAGATAATGGCTTTGCCTTGCGCGGCCAACTGGCCCATCAATTTGTAGATTTGCGCCTTGCTGCCGACGTCTATGCCGCGCGTCGGTTCGTCCAACAGGAAGACGCTCGCCTGGTGGTGGAGCAACCGGCCCAAGGCGACCTTTTGCTGGTTGCCGCCGGACAATTCACTCACGCTCTGGCCGGGATCCTGGGCGCGCACGTCCAGGCGATCCATCCACTCCCGGGTCGCTTGCCGCTGGCGGCTGTTCTGGATAAAACCAAAGCGCGAGAGCGGCCCGTACCGGGTCAGAGTCAGATTGTCGGCCAGACTGCGGTTGAGCATAAGTCCTTCGGCTTTTCGATTTTCGCTTAAGAGGCCCACTCCGCCGGCCAGGCGCTGGCCAGGCCTGCGATGAGTCGCCTCGCTCGATCGCACCAGCACCACGCCGCTGCGGATGCACTCCAATCCAAAACAAGCGCGCAATGATTCCGTGCGCCCCGCCCCGACCAGTCCCGCGATACCCAGAATTTCTCCCTCGTGCAACGTCAAGCTCGCGGCCTGCGGTTTGGACCGTCCGGCCAGGGCGCGCCACTCCAGCACCGGCTTTCCTCGATGGTGCGGGAAGCGGGGATAGATTTCGCCAATAGGCCGGCCCACCATCCATTGAATGATTTGAGGCAGGTCCGCCTTCGCCATGTCGCCGGTGGCCACGCTTTCGCCGTCGCGGAGGACAGTGAACCGATCCGCGATGCGCTGACACTCTTCCAGGAAATGGCTGATGTAAATGATGCTGACGCCTCGTTGGCGCAAACGCCCGATGATGGCGAAAAGATTTTCCGTGTCGGCCTGAGTGAGACTGCTGGTGGGTTCGTCCATGATCACCACTTTGGTTTGGCCGATAAGGGCGCGGGCGATCTCCACAATTTGCTGTTCGGCAATGCTGCGGCTGTTGACGGTGGCATCCAAGGGTATGTTTTGATGATGCAGTTCCGCCAGCGCCTGACGGGCGAGTTCGCGCCGGCGGGAACGATTGAGCCAGCCGAAACGCGCCGGTTCCTCGCCGAGCAGGATATTTTCTTCCACGCTGAGATGGGGCGCGAGGGTCAACTCCTGGTAAATCATCGCGACGCCGCTGCGGCGCGCGTGCAGCGGATTGGCGGGCACGAAAGGTTTGCCCTCAAGTTCGACTGCGCCCGCGTCCGGGCGATGCGCGCCGCTGAGAATTTTCATCAAGGTGCTTTTGCCCGCGCCATTTTCGCCGATCAAGACATGCACCTCGCCGGGGGCCACCTCGAAGGAAACGTTCTTAAGGGCGCGAGTCGCGCCGAAACTTTTCCGCACGCCGGACATGCGCAGGCGCGGGACGGTAAACGTGGCTGCATTCATCAATTGGTCAAACATCGCCATCCATATCTTTCGGCTGGCCGGCCGGCATGATGAGGGGATGGGAGGCGGGACGGCGAGTCAAAAAACTTGGGCAGAGGAGTCAGCTGGGTGCTCAAGCCAAAGCATTGTCCATTCGTGTTCATTGATGGGCTTTCTTGAGTGGAGAGGAGCAAGTGAGGACAGGCAAAAGACAACACGGGAACCTGAAAGCGTGTATGGCGGAGCAAAGTAGCGCGCGGAACATAAGTGACCACCGCGTGTTCGTGATCCAGAAAGGCAATGCTCAGAATAACCACCGGCCGGGTCTTCTGAACCATCCCCAAGTCCACCAGCCAAAATCTCACCGCGCCGGGCCAGGGGCATTACGTCCCGGCCTTCTCTTCCTGATCGTATAGAGAAAAGATTTCAGCGGATGCATTGACCATCTGCTGGTACTCCTCAAACCAGGCTGCCGATTGCTTCACCTCCGCGAGCGAAAGGCGCTCAATGGCAGATTCAATTTCTGCAATCGCTAATAAATGGCGCCCGCCTTTCTTGGTGGTGGCGGGATTGGCCCCAGTGTTGGGAGGGCAGTCGGGGCGCAATTCTGGGGAGATTGACGACACGACCAGGCACTTGTCGGGGCGGAGCATTCGCGTGTTGGCATTCGGCTTGGCCTTCGTGATTTCAGCAAGCCGGATGATCCGCCGTCGTAATGACTATGGCGGGACAGGCAACACGCGAACGTGAAGACGGCAAGCCTCGTCAAGTTGCAGGTTTACGAAGCCATTGACAAGGCGTTGCCAGAACGAATGCGGCGGGCGCGAAAGCAGAAACAGGCAACCTGCATTCCGCCGGGCTTGACACCCGGCTCTACGGTGGGCTAGTCATTTGTAGCGCAGTAAAATCTGAAGCAAATTTATGAACAAAGAAATTAAATACAATGAGATGTACCCAAAAGGCTGCCGGACCACGGCGCTGGAGGCGGGCGTGGCCGCGCCCGATTTCAGCCTGCGAAGCACGCCCGATCAATCCGTGAAACTGAGTGAATTCCGCGGCCGTCCGGTCATCCTTGCCTTTTATCCGGCGGACTGGAGCCCTGTCTGCGGCGACCAAATGTCCCTGTATAACGAAATGCTCGGCGAGTTCCAGGAGTTTGACGCGGAACTGATCGGCATCTCGGTGGATGGCGCGTGGTGTCACGCCGCCTTCAGCAAGGAGCGCAAGTTACATTTCCCGCTTCTGGCCGATTTCGAGCCGAAGGGCGCGGTGGCTCAAAGTTACGGAGTTTACCGCAGAGGCGATGGCGTCAGCGAACGCGCGCTTTTCGTGATTCATCCGGAGGGGAATGTTCACTGGAGCTACGTTTCCCCGGTGGGTGTGAATCCGGGCGCCGCCGGAATCTTGTCCGCGCTGGAAACTTTGCAAAGCAAGGAGGCCGCCAAATGAAAACGGCCATCCCCAGCAACATCCCGAATTCAAAATTCACCCTCCCGGCGCCCGGACGCGATCACATTCAAGGGCCGATCGACGCGCCCATGGCGCTCGTTGAATATGGCGACTATGAATGCCCCTTTTGCGGCGAAGCGCATCCCATCATCAGGGCGATTCAGGAGCGTTTGGGGGACAGTTTATGCTTTGCTTTTCGCAATTTCCCCTTGGCGAACATGCACCCGCATGCTCCCCACGCCGCCGAAGCCGCCGAAGCGGCCGGCACACAGGGCCGCTTTTGGGAAATGCACGACAAGCTGTTCGAAAATCAAGACGCGCTGGAAGACGCGAACCTCGCTGAATATGCCGCCGCCCTGGGTCTTGATGCCCGTCGTGTGCTCGCCGAAGTTCTGGACGGTACGCATGGGCCACGCGTGCGGGAGGATTTCAAGAGCGGCGTCCGGGGAGGCGTTAACGGCACGCCCAGCTTCTTCATCAACGGAGCGCGATACGACGGCGGGCACGGTCTGGATCCGCTCCTCGCGGCTATCACCCAACAATCCGGCGCGCGTTTCGCGCATTAGCAAATCAACTATCAACAAATTCATTTTATGGCAAAAGAATGGTGGACGCGGAGGTCGTGTAAGGGCGCCATCTTTTAGAAACCCTGGCGCATCCGAAGCGGAAAACGTCCCGCGCAGCATCCATGAAATATGAACAACATTGAACTGGACGAACGCGGCTTGCTGCTCCCCTGCCCGCAATGCGGCCAACGCAATCGCATGAACTACGAGCGACTGGAACGAAGTTTCCGCTGTGGCAAATGTCACAGCGAACTGCGGGGGCCCGGTGAATCGTTGCGGGTGAAAACCGAAGCGCTTTTCAACGCCCTCACCAGTCGCGCCGCACTGCCGGTGTTGGTGGATTTTTGGGCAGAGTGGTGCGGCCCATGCAAAATGGCCGCACCCGAATTCGACAAAGTTGCCGCCGAAGGCGCGGGCCAATGGCTGGTGGCGAAGGTGAACGTCGAAGAGTTGCCCGGACTGGCGCAACAATTTCGTGTCAGCAACATTCCCACACTGGCGCTGTTCCAAGCCGGACGCGAAGTCGCACGCCAGTCTGGAGCCATGCCTGCCAAGGCGATCCGCCAATTCATCCAGCAAAATCAATCCGCCGGAGCCGCCTATGAAAGCCACCGATAAGAATGCCGTTCACAAGGAGCATCACAAGAAAGTCTTTTCTTGATGACCGAAACCGGTTTTCCTTTGCCTTCCGCGAAATGCCGTTATGCCGAACAATCGAACATCGCGCCGCAAGTGTGGGTGGTTGGAGAAGCACGCAAGTAGTTCCTTCTCTCTAATCAAGTTCGATCCGGAAGTGAATGAGTATTACTTTTAAGAACCCTCCTGGAAATCGACCATTTCAGCCCATTAATTTATTGATTGGCGAGCGCACCATACGCTGTTTTAGAGCCTGTCTCATCGCGGCCCTGGTGGCTGGCAGTGTCCGGGCGTTGCCGCCGCAAGCTAGAGCAACCGGCTCGGACCAGGAAGCCTTCATCGGCCTTCAGCCTGGCTTGGGCAGCCTGCCGCTCGTTGGTCGTGGCCGCACCCGGTCGATCTCGGCCGAGAACCCAACCGGCGAGAAGGGCAAAGGCGGCATGGCGATCCCAAATCCGCAGGAAACTAAGCCTGCGGCCAGCGCCCGCGCGGCCGACAACCTTGGCCAAGGATGGAAAGTCCGGCCTTTCATTCGGCTCAACGCCCGCCAGACAGCGGTCCTGATGGACGTTGACGGCCCGGGGATCATCCAGCACATCTGGATCGTCGAAGGACTCAACCGCGGCCTCATCATTCGATTCTATTGGGATGGTGAAGAAACTCCATCGGTGGAAGTGCCGGTGCCGGACTTCTTCGCCGTCGGCCACGGACGGTTCGCGCCGGTGAACTCCCTGGCGGTCGTGGTCAATCCCGCCAACGCGTTGAACTGCTTTTGGCCGATGCCTTTTCGGAAGCACGCCCGTATCACCCTATCCAATGAAACGGCCCAGGACGTTGAGTTGGTGGCCTATCAGATCACCTATGTGGAAACCGAAGTGCCCGCCGAGGCCGGCACATTCCACGCCCAATATCGGCGGGCCTCGACCGCCGAACGGAACCCCTACGTGATCCTGGATGGAGTTAAAGGACGAGGCCGTTACGTGGGCACTTTTCTCGCCTGGACCCAATTGGAGAAGGGTTGGTTCGGCGAGGGCGAGATCAAGTTCTACCTCGACGGTGACGATGAATTCCCGACGATTTGCGGCACCGGCACGGAGGACTATTTCCAGGGCAGCTACGGCTTCCAGCGGCCCTACACGACACCCTACTCGGGAACCGTCCTGCCAGCCTCCGAGTCCTCCGAACCGCCGAACCTTTGGAGTCTTTACCGCTGGCATATTCAAGACCCGATCAATTTCGAGCAGAATCTGCGTGTGACGATTCAAGCCTTGGGTTGGGGGCCGGACGGCAAGTATAAAAAGCTGGCCGATGATATCTCGTCGGTTGCCTACTGGTATCAAGCCGAACCCCATGCGCCGTTCCCGAAGCTTCCGACGCTCGCCGAGCGGCTGCGGGAAGCCAAGCGGGCCGTCTTTAAGATCCCCTCTTCGCTCGAGTGCGAGTCCATGCAGATTCTCAATCGCTCTCCAGGAATCGTAGCCGAAGCTCAGGATTTGCGAGCCTTTGGGAACGGCTGGAGCGGCGATGCCCAACTTTTCGTTCAAGCTCACAAAGCAGGCGATTTTGTGGAACTCGCGATCCCCGCCAAAGATTCGGGTGCGAGAAGGATTGTGCTCTACACCACCCGGGCTTCGGATTACGGGATGCTAAGGTTCACAGTCAACAAAAAGGCCGCCGAGGGGGCCTTTGACGGCTTCGCCGTGAACCCTGCTCCTAGTGGGCCTATCAACCTCGGCGTCCACGAACCGAAGGACGGAACGTTTGTCCTCCGAGCCGAGGTCGTCGGGACGAATCCCGCCTCGACTGGCGCGAAATTCTTCTTCGGCCTCGATGCCGTGCTCCTTGAGCAGCCATGATCGACGCTCTGCAACAGGCCAAGGGTCACAAAGGCAAAAAGCGTCAAAGTCGTCGGCGAGTAGCGGGATGCGAGTGTTAGGGTAACACCCCATAGCTAAGTCCCGGCTCGTCGCGTAAGATGAGAATAGCAGACAATCCAAACGAAGACGGTAGAAGTTGTTTTGGATGTAAGGGTGGTCTTTGACTGCCACTACAGTGCGGAATCTTGCAATTCTACCAGTACCCAAACTTAGTATGAAAATGATCTTGTTATTTACCTGTGCCATCACCCTCATCACAACCACCGGATGCTTTTACGGACACGGAGGGGGTGGCTGGCATGACGGGCACGGCTGGCATGACCGTGGGGAACTCATCGCGCCGACGCCGGCGTACGCAGTGCGCGCGCCGGAAGTCATCGTAGCGCCTCCTGTGGTCGCCGTGAACGCGCCGCAAGTCGTTGTGCGGTAATGCGAGGGCGGTGGCTGCCTAGGGCGCAGTTATGCCTTCTGCACGGACGACTCTTGCATTGCAGGAGGAGTGGTGCCAGGCAGTGAGCTGCCCGGGGACATTGCCGGTGCTGCCGGCCATCGTGGTCCACTGGAACCTTTGCACAGTTAATGGGCTGAAATAGCTAGAACCTCGTCACCCACATTCATAGTCGCAATTTGCCCGCCCGGGAATTTGAACGAATTTCAGCGGAAATCGTCATATACTTTGTATTGCAAAGTGGTCGTGAACATTCGGAGCCAATTATGAATCAAAGCTAATTGGGCGGCCGCAAAACCATGGCCCTAAGTCTATGAACGATTGGAAACGCTGGTGGGTAGTGTTGGTTTATGCCTCAGGGATGGCCTGGGTTGAGGCGGCGGCTGCGCTTTACCTGCGCAACTTGTTCAATCACGCCGAACCGTATCAGGCTGATCCCTTTCCCGTTATCCGCGGCATGGCACAGATCGAAGTGGCTCGTGAAGCCGCCACCCTGGTCATGCTGTTGACGGTCGGAATTCTCGCCGGCCGCACGACGCGGAGCCGGTTGGGTTACACGGCGATCGCCTTCGGTGTCTGGGACATCTTTTATTATGTTTTTTTGAAGACCATGTGCGGTTGGCCGCATTCGGTGATGGATTGGGACATTTTGTTTCTCACTCCGTTGCCCTGGTGGGGGCCGGTGCTCGCGCCGGTCTTGATTGCACTTCTTCTAATCCTGTGGGGCACGCTCGCCAGTCAGTTTGAACCCGCCCGCACGCCGGTGCTTCCGGGAAAAGTCGCGTCGGCAATAGGCGCGCTCGGAATCGTGCTGGGGCTTCTTGTGTTCATGGCGGACAGCATGGCGGCCGCTCATCTCGGGGTGGAGGCGGTTCGCCACGTATTACCCAGGAGTTTCAATAGGCCGCTGTTTTGCTGCGCCCTGTCGCTGATGTCCGTGCCGGTGCTGCAACCGCTGCCACCATGAACCAAACGCTCGAAAATCCAATGAAGCGCGCAAAACGAATCCTGGCTGCCATGGCTGCGTTGATTGTCGCCGCGGCCATGTGGTTGCCTTGCGTCCATCTGTTCTTTGCCAGGCCGGCCTCAGCCTTTTACGTCAAGGAGGGGCTCTCACTCAAGGCGCGCGCATTGGCTGCCCGGCACATGCAGCTTTGGACTGATCCACAATTGCGGCAAAAGGAGTTGGACCGAATGCGCGTCAGTAATGCCGAGTGGGATTTCATGGGGCGAAGCTATCTTGTTTGGGCTCTGGCGAATATGGGTTTGCGCGAGCCCTCCTCCAAGCCGGCCTGTCTCCAAACCATGGACCGCATCATCGACGAAACGCAGCAACTGGAACAACAGAAGGGCATCTACTTTTTTCTCATGCCATATGCCAAAGAGCGTCCCTATGTCGTACAACCGGCGCGCAGTCTTTTTCTCGATGGCGAAATCGCCCTGATGCTGGCTTCGCGCTGCGTCCTGGAAAAAAAGCCGGAGTATGAAGCCGCGCTAACCGGGCGGGTGAATTTAATCGTCACTGGTCTGCGGCGGAGTCCGCACTTGGCCCTGGAAAGCTATCCCGACGAATGTTGGACATTTGACCACGTGGTCGCGCTGGCCGCCATCAGAATGGCCGATTATCTGGATGGCCGCGATCATGCGGTTCTGAGCCGCGACTGGGTTGCGATGGCCCGGAGCAAACTCGTGCATCCGGTTTCCGGGTTGCTGGTCTCAAGTTTCACCATCGATGGCTCGCCGGTCATTGGTCCCGAAGGTTCCAGCCTTTGGATGGTGGCGCACTGCCTGCAGTTATTGGACCCGGGTTTTGCGCGCGATCAATACGACCGCGCGCGACGCCAACTGGGCGGCAGCACACTGGGTTTCAGTTATGCGCGCGAATGGCCGGAGTCGTGGAAAGGCACGGCGGACATCGATTCAGGTCCCATCATTCCCTTTCTTGACATCAGCGCCGGTTCCAGCGGCATGGCGTTCATCGGCGCGAGCGCCTTTGGGGATGCGCCCTTTCTGGCTGCGCTCAATGCGACGATTGACTTTGCCGGTTTTCCGGCGCGGAAAAAGGACGCGTTGAAGTATTGCGCGAGCAATCAGGTTGGCGACGCCGCTCTGCTTTACGCGGCCACACTTGGCCCCATCTGGGATAAGGTCAAAGAGGGTTGGAAACCATGAACGTGAATTTGCGGCAACGAATGGTCCAAAATTGGCGGTCGGATTTCTTTTCGCCGAGGGGGTTTCTGGCGCGCGCGTTGGTCATCAGCGCGTTTTTCCTGGCCGTTCACCTGGCCGGGCTGCGTGACTATACGAGTGTGTTGAACGGGACGGTTGGATCCGCATCGGCAGGTTGGAAAACATCCGCTTTTTTCGGTTTGGCTTACCTTCTTGCTTATCTGGCCTTTGTCCTCTTGGTTCCCGTGCTGATTCTCGCCGCGGGGATTCTGACGGTTTGGCATCGCCGTCCGCATCAGGATTGATCTCAACGCAGCCAGGCGGGTATTTTCTCCGCCGCCCAAATTTCCTCCAAACGCTGCCGGGGCCGGACGACGGCGGAGCGCGTCCCATGCACCAAAACTTCGGCCGCCAGCGGGCGCGTGTTGTAATTTGACGCCATCACGAAACCGTACGCGCCGGCGCTCAGCAACGCCAGATAATCGCCCTCCCTGACCTTGGGCAACGGACGGTCCTTGCAAAAATAATCGCCCGATTCACACACCGGACCCACTACATCTGACGACACGCGCGGGCCCCTACGGCGGGTGACCGGCACGATCTCGTGCCAGGCGTCGTACATGGCCGGACGGATCAAGTCGTTCATGCCGGCATCGACGATGACGAACGTCTTCCTGCCGGTTTGTTTGACGTACTCAACACGGGTGACGAGCAGGCCGGCGTTGCCCACGATGAAACGACCGGGTTCGAGCAGAATTTTCAGGCCGGTGGCGGCCAGCAGCGGCTTCAGGCGGGCGGCGTAATTAGCCGGCGTCAGAAGTCCCCGGGCCGCCGGCGAGGACCACCAGGGCGCGGCCCCGCTGGCCAGGGCGGGTTGATAGACGATGCCCAAACCGCCCCCGATATTGAAGAATTCCAGGCCGTAACGCTCCGTCAACTTCCGCACCAACGGCAACAGTTTCTTGACAGCCAATTCGAACGGCTCCACTTCGGTCAATTGCGAGCCGAGATGAGTCTGCGCGCCGCGCCAGCGCAGGTTCTTGAGCCGGGCGCCGCGGGCATAGACCCTCTCCACTTGCTCGAGCGCGATGCCGAATTTGTTTTCGTAAGTACCGGTGGTGATCTTGGGATGCGTGTGGGCATCGACGTTCGGATTGATCCGCACGGCCACGGGCGCGATTTGGCGCAAGCGCGCCGCCACGCGGTTGATACGCTCCAGTTCAGCCTCGCTTTCCGCGTTGAAGCAATAAACGCCGCTGCGCAGCGCCAATTCAATCTCGCGCTCTGTCTTGCCCACGCCGGCGAAAACGCATCGGGCCGGGTCGCCGCCCGCAGCCATGACGCGGCGCAACTCCCCTTCGCTCACGATGTCAAACCCGCCGCCCAGGCGGACCAGCACGCGCAGCACGGCCAGGTTGGAATTGGCTTTGACGGCGTAGCAAATGCGGTGGTCCAGCGGTTGCAGCGCGGCCTCCAAGTCCTGGAAGCGCCGGGCGACGGTCTCTTGCGAATAGACATAGAGCGGCGTCCCGTGCGTGGCCGCCAATTTCCGGACGGACGTTTGTTCGCAAAAAAGCTCGTTCTGGCGGTAAGCAAATGAATGCATCGGATCAACTCACACGATCAACGGATCCGTGTCAAAATAAAAATCCCGCCGGAGGCCATGCCGGCGGGGCTAAAGCACGGCGCGGTTACGGTTCCGCGACGATTTTCGCGCGTTCGGTGTGGTATTGCAACGGCGTGATTTCGTCCGCTTGATAGCGGCGCAGAAGATCGGCCAGTCTCTGTTCCTTGCCCGTGGCGGCGGGCGCAACGGCAGGAGACGGCGCGGCAGAGGGAGCTGGAGCAGCGGTCAGAGTCCCGGCCGCGGGGTGATTCATCTCCTTCTGGAGTTTTTCGATGCGCAGGGCGACCGCTTCCTGTTCCTTCTTGCGCCTGGCGGCGGCCCCGGCGGACTCGGGGGCTTTGCCGGCGGCCGGCACTTCCGCCTGACGCAACGCTTGCAAAGCCTGGGCCTGGTCGCCGGAGGACGAAGGCGCGGCGGCGGCAGGAGCGACCGGAGCAGGTGCGGCAGGAGCGACCGCAACGGGAGCGGGTTGCACGTGTTCGGCCTGGCGCAAAGCTTCCAAAGCGTGCGCCTGATCCTCGGACGAGGCCGCCGGCGCGGGAATAGGCGCGGGTGCGGCCACCGCCGCAACGGGAGCGGGCGTAGCCGGAGCGGGGTGTACGCCTTCGGCCTGGCGCAAAGCCTCCAAAGCGTGCGCCTGATCTTCGGACGAAGCCGCCGGCACAGGAACAGGCGCGGGCGCGGCCACCGGCGCGGCGGGAGCGGGCGCAGCGAAAGCGGCGGCGCGAGCCGGAGCC
Organism: Verrucomicrobiales bacterium; assembly: GCA_003140095.1. GTDB lineage: Bacteria > Verrucomicrobiota > Verrucomicrobiia > Limisphaerales > Palsa-1400 > Palsa-1400. Next base: position 15,690 of record PLIU01000305.1, read on the forward strand.
GGAGCGGGGTGTACGCCTTCGGCCTGGCGCAAAGCTTCCAGAGCGTGCGCCTGTTCCTCGGACGAAGCCGCCGGCGCAAGAATAGGCGCGGGCGCGGCCACCGCCGCGGCAGGAGCGGGGGTAGCGGAATCGGGCGGGCCGCCTTCGGCCTGGCGCAAAGCTTCCAAAGCGTGCGCCTGTTCCTCGGACGAAGCCGCCGGCACGGGAATAGGCGCGGGTGCCGTCACCACGGCGGCGTGAGCGGGCGTAGTGGGAGCGGGCGGTCTGCCTTCGGTCTGGCGCAAAGCTTCTAAAGCGCGCGCCTGTTCCTCGGACGAAGCCGCCGGCACGGGAGTCGGCGCGGGCGCGGGCGCAGGCGGCGTGGTGGCGGGCGCGGCGGCGTTCTTGTCTTTCTTGCTCGGCTTCTTCTTCGATTTCGCGGGTTGCTCGGCTGGTGGGGTGCTTTCGGCTTGACGCAGGGCCTCAAGAGCCTTGGCTTGATCGTCTGAATGGTCGGCGGCAGGTTGGGTTGCGGAGGCGACGCCGACGGCGATGCAACAAGTCAAAATGGAGAATGTTCGGTATCTCATGCCTGATTTTTACAACAAACGCGGCAGGAAATCAACTCCATTCCTTGCCAAATTGCGCATTCCATGGGCGGGCAAATGGATAAAGAAAGACCGAACGCAGGATCAGGGATCGGACTTCCGGGCGGCTGACCTTCACCCTTCGAGTGGCGTCGAGCATGTTTTCATGCCGCAACTTACGCAGCGTCCGCGCGCCGATCAAAACCGGCCATGCACAGGCCAACCGCAGCCGAATCTGCCCCTTGGGCAGCGACCGAGTGTATTCCCATCCGGCCGCAAGGTGTCCTTCGGCCAGCGCCAGAAGCGGGTCGTAAGCGGGGCGGAAGCGCGCTTCGTTCTGCGCGGAAAGAAGATCCTTCGGGACCAGGCCCGCGGCCGTCAAAAACTGCGACGGCACGTAGCAGCGCCCCTTGCGCAAATCACGCGGGAGGTCGCGCAGGATGTTGACCAGTTGCAGCCCCTTGCCAAAACGCACGCCCTGGCGCGTGAGCGACTCGCCCTCCAGACCCGTCCCGGGCCACAGATGGGCGGCGCACATTTTCGTCCAAAACTCTCCCACGCAGCCGGCGACGCGGTAAGTGTAGTCATCCAATTCCTCCCCGGTCTGCAACGCGAGGATTTGATCGGCGGCCGCCGCGCCGAATCGTTTCAAGTCCAGTTCCTGCCCGCTGATGATGACATCCAGAACCTCGCGCACCAGCCGGCGGTCGGCCTCCTCCAAATCGAGCAGCAAGCGCAGGCTTTCCTCGCAACGCTCCAGCAAGATCCGTTCCGCCGGCACACCCTGGCTGCCGCGCAGTTGCGCCAACGGCAGCAGTGCGCTGTCGCGGCCGAGGATTCTCTCCCGCAACGCCGCCAGGGCCTGCAACCGTAATGGCACCTCCACCAATTCGGTGTCAGCGATGGTGTCGGTGGTGCGGGCCAGGAGGTAGGCCAGGCTGATCTGCCGCCGCACCGGGCCTGGCAGCATCCGCATCGTCAAGTAAAACGAGCGGGACACATCGCGCAGCAGGCATGTCAACAATTCGTCGGACACGGGCGGTGGTGCATTTTATTCTCTTCGTAACCGCCCTTAAGCTTAAGATCAGGAGCCGGAAACCGCCACTCAAAATTTTGGTGGTTTTGAAACACAGTTCTTCACTGTTTTCAACGGAATAAAAAGCGGCTCGTTCACCCATGCGCCGCAATGACCACTCCTTCAATCGTGTTGGGATTGGCAGAGCGGTGACACCGCCCTAACGCCTGGCGCTTTGGCCCCTCGGCTAGACGCGGCGATGGGCCGGGATGGCCTGTCCTGGTTGGCCCGCGCTCTTGATCAAGGAGGGCCGGGCAAGGACCAATGCACCCAGTGCCAGAGCCAGCATGATGAAAGTTGCTCCAGCATCGGGAACAGGGTCCACCACATAATCCTGCCCCGGGCCGGTCAAGGCCATAAGATTTGCGGCCGGACCATCATAAGTTGCCAGCGAAGCAAGATCCTGGCTGGCCCCATAATTATTTGGGCCGACCAGGGAAAAGGCGTCATGTGCGGGCAGACCGTCATTGGCGACGGCATTGGAGGAAACAAGTTCCCAGATCGCGATCTGCAATCCAGCAGCGTTGGATGAAGTCATCGTAGGCGAGTAAAACTCCGCCCATAAGTTCTCGATGTTCAGCGCTGTGGCGGCATTCAACGTAGCGGGAGACTTGGGCGCATCGACCAATGGGACAAAATTATAGGGAGATGAAGGACCCGTGGCGCTCCAATGGAATGGATCGATACAAAAACCACTATAGGTGGTACTGCTGGCGCCGTCGGTTACTAAAAGTGTGTTTATTCCGGCATAGACGCCGCCACTATAACCCAAATAAGGAAGATTGGCATCGACAATTTCCATGGGCGTGGTGCCCCAATCCGTTATGTCAGTCACTGTGACCGAGCCGGCAGTCGCAGTTATGGCGATGCCAGCCACGATGGTCCCGATGACCGTTGCCACGACTTCTTTGATAATCATTCTTTGTCCTATTTGTCCTATTTTCATACTCACGGTTTTTGCCTTTCTTGCTCATTTACTGCCCGCTACGTGCCCCCTCTTGTTACTGCAACTTCCTTATATTAAGCATCTTCCGAGCCAATGGAATTGTGTCCCCTTCCCCTTTGCCTGAATAGATCGTAACACAATGAATTTAAACAATTTACAACAAAACAAAACAGGTGTTTACAATTGGGACACTTTTCTCATTTTTGGACATTGCAGCCGGGGGCACTGTTGCCTTGCGGAAACTTTGGGGGTAGCCGCGTGCCCTGAGGCAAGCCGCAGCCAAGGGTGGCGCTTCAGGCGTCGGCGAGGATTTTTCGCCAGCGCGCAAGCTGGCGGGCCACTTGTTGCGGGCCGGGTGCGCCCGCCAGATTACGCCGCGCCAGCGCCTTCTTCAAATCGAACACCTCCAGCGCGACGGCGTCGAAGGCGGGGTCGATTTCCTGCCATTCTTGCGGCGTCAATCGATCCAGCGGCCGCCCCAGCCGCGCGGCGGTGGCGACGGCGACGCCAACGAGTTGATGGGCTTGCCGGAAGGGCATGCCTTTGCGCACCAGGGCATCGGCCAGGTCAGTCGCCAACAAGCCCGGATCGGCGGCAGCGGCCAGGCATTTGCCCGCATGGACGGTCGTGTGGGCGATCATTCCGGCCATCAGGCGCGACGCATGGCGCACAGTGTCGGCCGAATCGAACAGCCGCTCCTTGTCTTCTTGCAAATCGCGATTGTAGGTCATCGGCAATCCCTTCAACAACGTCAGCAGGGACATCAAGTTGCCATAGACGCGCCCGGCCTTCCCGCGCGTCAACTCCGCCACATCGGGGTTTTTCTTTTGCGGCATCAACGAAGAGCCGGTCGTGTAGGCGTCGGCAATGGTGATAAAACCAAACTCCGCCGTCGCCCATAATATCCAATCCTCCGCCAGGCGCGACAAATGCGCCGCCAACAACGCCGCCGCCGCGCAGAATTCAACGGCGAAATCGCGGTCGCTCACCGCATCCATCGAATTTTGCGTCAGCCGCGCGCGTCCCTTGTGATCGACGAATCCCAGCATGCAGGCCACCATTTCGCGGCCCAGCGGCAAAGTAGAGCCGGCCAGCGCGCCGCTGCCCAGCGGACAAACATTGGCGCGGTGAAAACAATCCACCAAGCGCCCGCAATCCCGCTCGAACATCTCCATATAAGCCAGCAAATGATGCGCGAAGAAAACCGGCTGCGCCCGCTGCAAATGCGTGTAACCCGGCAGAAGGACATCCGAATACCTGCGCGCCAGCCCCAGCAGCGCCGCCTGCAAGGTTCGCACCGCGCGGCTCAAATCGACAATCTCATCGCGCAGCCACATGCGCATATCCAGGGCGATCTGGTCGTTGCGCGAGCGGCCGGTGTGGAGCTTAGCCCCGGCGGGCGTCCGACGGGTCAATTCCGCCTCGATGTTCATGTGGACATCTTCCAGCGCCGGATTCCAAGAAAACCGGTCTTCGCATATTTCCTTGGCGATGTCATTGAGGGCGGTTTCGATTTCCAGCGACTCCGCTTTGGAAAGGACGCCGATTTCTTGCAACATGGCCGCATGGGCCAGGGAGCCGAGAATATCCTGCTCCCACAGACGCCAATCGAACGAAACCGACTCCGTGAAATGGGCGGCATCCTCCCCCGGCCCATCCGAGAACCGGCCGCTGCGCGAAACTGGAGAATGTGGATTCATCTGCCCCTGCACTGTAGGGGCCAAGCCCGGCCAAGTCACGCCCCAATGGCGCCGGCCGAGCCTTAAATCAACTTTTCCACGGTAGGGCGAGAGCCCGCGAAGCGGCCCGCTCCTAATTTGTTCCGTCTCCGCCGAGCCGTAACTCGATTGAATGCGCCTCGCCTCTTTTTTGCCGAGTCCTCGAAATTCCTCGAAAATCTTGGAATACCCAAAAACCTCGAAATTCCTCGAATATCCTAAAATTGGAAAACCCGGAAATAAGCGAAAATACCCATCCAAACCGCTATGTCGGCATATCATGGCAAATGCCTGTCCTTCCTTCGTCCCTAATAAATGAGTTAAGTCATTCATAATCATAATCATAATCATAATCATAATCTTCACCACGTTCCACGCGGCTAATCTTTACCACGTAAAACGTGGCCCGCCGAATCCCATTCCGCTCCCGTGCAACTCCAAGAGTGGCCAGCAGGTTCTTTCTTGCTTTCACTTTCTTTCCTTCACTCATACTTTAACTTTCGCGCCCAGTATGCGCCGAGTGGTTGGACATTTGCTGTCCAAGTGAATAACTTTCCGCGGGAAAACCCACTTTTTTTACATACGCAACAGGTAGAAGTGCCGCGCAGCAGCCACACAATATAATGTGCCAAAGCGAGAAAAGCACCACATCGCTGGACTAATGTCGGGAGGGAGGAGCGCCTGCGAGTCCCAAGAATCCTCTCGACTCGGTGTTTGGGATTGTCCCCCGTCCAAGGGATGGCAAATTTTCGGCGCCGAGCTTTAATTCTGCGATGACGTTTGGGATTGCCCCCCGTCCAA
>PLIU01000509.1 GCA_003140095.1 Verrucomicrobiales bacterium
CCTATGCAAAGGACTGAACAGTATCTGCCACATAATCACCATCGCTTGTCCACCAAATCGAGGGAAAGTCCGTCAGCCGGTGATGTTATCGTATTGTTTTGAATGAGGAGAATCACCTCCAAACAACTGTTCGTCGGCGACAGGATTCGTGAGTGTTCCAATTCCCTCGATTTCGATGCTGACGACATCGCCGGCCCGGAGCCAGCGCGGCGGTTTCCTTACCATGCCTACGCCGTGCGGAGTGCCGGTGAGAATAACGGTGCCCGCCGGCAAGGTGGTGCTGCCGCTCAGAAACTCAATCAGTGTCGGAACGTCGAAAATCATGTCGTTCGTATTCCAGTCCTGCATCACTTCGCCATTGAGTGTCGTGCGAATAGCCAGTTCGTTTGGGTTGGGAAGTTCGTCGCGCGTCACAAGGCAAGGCCCGAGCGGGCTGAAGGTGTCGAACGATTTGCCGCGGCACCATTGGCCGCCGCCGCGTTTTAGCTGCCAATCGCGGGCGCTTACGTCGTTGCAGCAGGTATAGCCCAACACATAATCCAGCGCTCTTTGGCGCGAGACATTCTTGCACGGCCGGCCAATGACAACGGCCAGTTCGCATTCGTAATCCACTTCGTCGCTGCGCAAATGTTGGGGAATCCGGATTGGCTCCTCGGGGTGTTGGACGGTGTTGATGCCTTTGAAGAACACCACCGGATACTCCGGAATTTTCGCGTTCGTTTCCTGAGCATGGCGGCGATAGTTCAACCCAATGCAGATGATGGCGCTCGGTTCAATCGGCGACAGCAATCTGACCACTTTTGCTTCTTGGTGGCTGATCTCGAGGATATCGAAACAGTTGCCAGCCAGTTTCAATGCTGAGCCGTCGCTTTGCAGCGCGGCGTAACCAACGGTTCCTTTTGGATCTATAAAGCGAATGATTTTCATGGCTATTTCCCAGCCGTCCAGCCGCCGTCTATGATGAACGCGCTGCCGGTGACCATCGCGCTCTCGTCCGCCGCCAGGTAAAGGGCGGCGGCGGCGATCTCTTCCGGTCGTGCCATGCGGCCTGTAAGCTGAGTGGCCGACATTTCATGGTAGGCAGCGCGCGGGTCGGGATATTCCTTGAGGCGCGTTGATACAAATGGCGTCTCCACGCGACATGGACAGATGCAGTTAAAACGCACGCCGGTATGCGAGTGATCCAATGCCAACGCCTTGTCAGCCCGACAACCGCGAATTTGGTCATTGTGTATGCCAATCGTTCTCGCACGGCAACGATTCCGGCAATGGAAGCCATGTTGATCACGCTCCCCTCTTTTCGCTCCAGCATCGCAGGCACAAACGCCTTGCAACAGTTGAAAACGCCGCGAACGTTCACCTGGTAAAGCCTGTCGAGATCAGTTGACGCGGTGTTCATCAACGTGCCGACGTGGCCGATGCCCGCGACGTTGACTAGTACATCCAGCGGACCGACATTCATCGCCGCGTCCGCGCAAGCTGTGTCGCTCGACACGTCGAGGGCGAGAAACCTTCCGCCGATCTTCATTGCCACTGCTTGGCCGCCGGTTGTATCGCGGTCGGCAATCCAGACGCTGGCACCGACCGCAGCAAAAGTTTCGGCAACAGCCGCGCCGATGCCTGAGGCGGCTCCGGTTACGAGCGCGGTTTTGTTGGCGAGGTTAAACATGACGGAATTCCGGGTGGATTCGATAATCGGTAAAAACAAACGGCATTTTCGTGATAAAAGCTTCGCTTCTCATTCTCGCCCCAACCTTCAGTAAGATGGAGAGTAAAGTCGTACCAATCCTGGTATTTTCCAGCCAGTTCCAGCACAGGCCAGTCACTGCCAAACATGATCCGATGCGTGCCGAAGCAGTCCGCAATATGCGACGCATAAATTTTAAGTTGATCATTACTGCAGGTTTTAACGTCCGATTCCGTCAATAGACCTGAGATTTTACAATGGACATTGCTGAACCGGGCCAGTCGCTGGATGTGGCTTTTCCACGGCTCGATCTCACCTCTCTTGATGGCGGGCTTTCCGCAATGATCCAGCACTAGGGACACATCCTCGCACTGCCGAACTAATTCAAGAACTTCTTCCAACTGATCGCAAGTGATGCACAGTTCGAAGTGAAATCCCTTTCTGCTGACTTTATGAATTCCTTCGATGAAAGCGGGCTGCAGGGCAAAGCCCTTCGGGTTCCATTGGATATTGTGCCGGATTCCCCGAATGAAAGGGTCTGCTGCATACTCATCAAGAACAGCGTCAATTTCTTCTGTATCCGTGAGGTGAGCATAGGCAACCATGCCTTTGAGCCGTGGGTCAATCCTAGCCAACTCTTTTGCCCAACTCACTTCAGCTCGTGCCTGTTCCGGCAAACAATTGCATTCAACAAAAACCATCTTTTCAATAGGGATGGCTGAGGTCGCCCGCTGATAATCCTCCACGCCGAAAGTTTTTTGCAACGAGGGCACATTTCCAAGCCATGGATAATGCAGCCGTTCCGGATTCCAGAAGTGGGTATGTGTGTCAACTATCGGAATCATTACTCGCTTTATCGCTAATGAAGGGGACGGCTGAATTCCTGCATCGCTTCGGGCCGAAAGGTTGTGCCAGCTCCTGGTTTTTCCGGCAGTTTGAACACCCCCGCTTCCACAGTTGCGGGTTCCTCAAAACAGTGGCGCAGCCAAGGAATGTACTCAAGAAGGGTTGATGCGGGATGCGCCAGACATGTCTGGAGATGGATATTCATCATGTCGCCGACATGAGGCACAACAGGCAAACCTTTCGCGTGCGCTTTGTCGGCCACAGACCACCACTCCGTGATGCCCCCCACGCGTACGGCATCTACCTGAACAAAATCCACAGCACCGGACGCCATGAAGCCGTCGAAGTGATATTCCGAATAAAGCTGTTCGCCCAGAGCAATCGGAACTCCCAGGAATGACGCAAGCACTATATGCGCCTCAAGATCGTCAAACCATAAGGGTTCTTCAATCCAGAACAAGTTAAATTCCTTCAGTTGCGCGGCGTATTTCCGCGCAATATTCAAATCCCATTTACCATTTACATCAATCATTAGCCGCACATTTGAACCAACAGCCTCACGAACGGCGGCGATACGTCTCATGTCAATCTTAGGGTTCTGATGGCCGACTTTGATTTTCACCCCAGTGAATCCTTGAGCCACCACCTTCTTGCAGCCTTCAATCAATTGCTCCATGGGAATGTTCAGCCAACCGTAGTCAGTATTGTACGCTTTTACTACCGGCATGGGGTCATTGCTTAAAAGTTTCCAGAGCGGCAGGTTCGCGGCCTTGGCCTTGAGATCCCATAACGCTACATCAATGCAAGCAAGGGCGAGTTGACTGATGCCCGCCCGCCCAATCCAACGCGCCGCTGGGTAATGATAGAGTTTCTTCCAAAGAGCCTGCACGTCAGTCGCATCCTCCCCCATGAGCAAGGGGCCATAAATATGCGCAATAAAATTGGTGATCAATTGGTCACCCGATAAGAGGGCATGAGTTCCTGTGTAGCCATACCCTTTCAGCCCGTTGTCCGCAAAAAGCACCACGCCGGGCACACCCCAGTGAGTGATCTGGTTGGTGCTGTCTGCGATTCCGTTGCCAGTCACCGGCACATGCATGATAAATGTTTCTATTCTTTTTATTCTCATGGAGTTATTCGGTGACAACGAAAAATGCATTCAATATAAGCGCAATCCCGCAATCAACCCTCCATCGACAACATATTCACCACCGGTGCAAAATCCGCCACGCGGGCTTGCCAGAAAACAAATCAACTCCGCAGTCTCAGCGACATCACCCAGTCTTCCCAACGGGACAGGCTTGGCAAACTGCTTATATACGTCTTCTACCGTTTGACCTTCACGGCGATTGAGGTTGGCGAAGTACTCCTGCATCGGTGTGATAATTGACCCAGGCGAAACCACATTGGCGCGAATGCCCTTTTGTGCAAAATCAACAGCCAGTGTGCGGGTAAAGGACACGATTGCGCCCTTGGTAGTTGCATAAACGCATACTCTCTTTGTGCAGGCGGTAGCCTGCACTGATGCCACGTTGATAATCACCCCCCCGCCACGCTTGACCATACTTGGAATTGTCAGATGGCAGTTCAAATACATAGATCTTAGATTGACTGCGATGGCGCGATCCCACATCGCGACGTCTGTTTCAGTAACATCGCCCATCGGATGGATCGCCGCGGAATTAACCAGAATGTCGATCCCTCCATACCCAGCGATCACTTTCGCAATGGTGTGGCGCATAAATGCTTCCTCGGAAGCATCACCTTGAAAACCCTCGACACAATTGTGAACTGACGAGATTTGTGCTGTGGCGCGAGCGACACTGTCATCATGGCCGATGATCATCACCTTTGCGCCACGCCGCGAAAACAATGCGGCGGCGCCCAGTCCGATGCCGGAACTACCGCCCAACACCAGCGCTATTTTGTCCGCGAATTCATTCTCTAAACACTCGGTAAATTGCATTTCTTTTCTTCGGTTCTTCACTGTTTTCCGCGAAATGGATTTCGAAAACGAATCTTGGGGCGACAGTGGATATTCGAACCGACGGCGGTTACGCTCATGGTCAAAAAGATGCAGCGGCCAAACCAAGCCGTTAAATGTAGCGGCTATCCGTCGTATCGGTCCGACTGGTCTTATCTCATTGGACGCCTCGCCCAGAAAGCTCTCATTCCCGAAAAGTCAGCCTTAGAACTGTCGCATAAGGATCAATCTGGGCTGGCTTCTTGATCTTCAGGACCGTCTTTCCGTCCTCCACCGCGCTCCCATACTCAACTTTTCCCAACGCCCCATCCACCATCTCCACGCCGACCAATCCAATTCGCGCGATCCGCACCACTCCTGCCCCATCCTCCTTCGGCCAGTTCGTCACATGCAGAAAAACATTCCGCGCATTCTTGGTGGAGTAACACACAAATGGTCCACCCGCCTCCACCTCGCATTCTGGCGCCGGCGTCGTTCCATAAATGGCTTCCCCATTGATTGAAGTCCATTTCCCAATGACCTCCAGAATCGCAACGTGTTCCTTGGGAAATTCCCCGCTCGCCGTCGGGCCGACATTCAAAACGAAATTCCCACCCTTGCTTGCGCAGTCAATCAAATTGCAGATCAAGTCGCCGGGCTTCCGGTAATTCGTGGCGTTTTTCACCCAGCCCCAATTATCGTCAACCGTATCGCTCATCACCACCTCGAAGTATCGGCTTTGGCGCGCACCCTCCAACTGATTCTCCGGCGTCGTATAGTCCCCGTCCGTGCTCCCCGCGCCCCCGCCCACGCGATCATCTATTAACGTATTTGGGCTGATCGAATGGATGAACGCATACAACTCCTTCGCGTGCGCCAGATCATTCTGCCACTGATCCTTGACGTACCAATAATTGTCGAGCCAGATCATCTTGATTGGGCCGTAATTCTGGAACAACTCCTGCAACTGCGTCCGCATGTAGTCCTGGTAACTGGCGAATTTCCGATCCATGACATCCGCCGCCGACCAGTCTCCCAGCGAGTAATAGGGACAAAAAACAATCCCCTGGCGTTGGCATTCGTCCGCCAACTCCTTGATTACATCCCGCGCAAAGGGCGTCGAATCCACCACATTGAATCGAGTCGTTGCCGTATGGAACATGGCAAACCCATCGTGATGCTTCGTCGTGACAATAATATATTTTTGCCCCGCCTTTTTGACCAAGCTGACCCATTCCTTCGCATTAAAATTAGTCGGATTAAAAGCGCCTCCTACCTCCTTCTGGTATTGCTCCCACGGAATCACCTGTTCCCTTTGGCCCAATCCCATGATCTGTTCCGACGGATCGTAGGGACCTTTACCCTGCCAATATCCGCCCAACTCCGAATAGAGCCCAAAATGGATAAACGCCCCAAACTTGGCGTCGCGAAACCACTGCCCACGCGCATCATTCGTGCATCCCCTCCCCTCCCACGCCGCATCCTGGTAAGCTGCATTCGTCCAGTTCGGCTCCTGGGCTTGGGCTAGCCCGACCAACGCCGTCAGGGTTGCAAAGACCAGAACCGCAAATTTGGATCTAGGCAGGTTGGATTTCATATTGGGATCAAGGCTTAATTCTCCGAGACGGTGTTGATTGATAATGGATTTGAAAGCATCGAATAAATTCGAGTCTTTGAATCCGAATGTACACTATCCCACTTCAAAATGACCGTAAGCGCCAATTTCATCCGCATATCGCGATACTATCCTTTTCTTTCGATGCCAGTTTAGCGATCTTTCATCTCTTATGTGAAATCTCGTAGCTACAAACAGGCTGATTGACCTCAATGATCAGCCGCGTTGAGAAATGAGTGTAAGCAAGTTCACATGCAGCCATACCCCCCGTTTGGGGGTGTTACTGGGAAGTGCTGCCCAAAAGTCCGGCGAGGGTGCCGCAGATTGACGTTTCAACCCGATTGATTTTGGCACATTAACCGTGGTGCGGTTCAAATCGGACGGTTTTCCAAAACGTCAAACGATTATCGGACGATTATTTCGCGGCTGATTTGAACGTGTGAAGAGTGTTGCTGCCTTTTCCGAGTAATGGTGGGATTCCACACACCTCAAAGGCTACAAAGCCAAGCCGGGCCAATTCCGGCACACGGGATTGTTCTGACGCTGAACGAAATTCTGTATCAACCGGATTCCGCAGTGTAAGGTAATGCCTCCTCGAAACGCGGACCTCCATTGAACGACCGCAAAAGTTCGGTGGCCACCATGGCGCCCGCGATTGCTCCACAAGACCTAGATTCTCCCGCTCGGCGATCCCGGTGAGGATTGCGAATTTGGAAATGTATGGATGTAGATGGAATCAAAATCCGCAGGGCTGCCCGAGCGGGCGCCATCGGGCGCGGCCCAAGGCGGCGGAAATGATTTTCCACGGAAACTGGAATCTGCGTTGTTTTGGCGCGAAACGCCTCGTCATTGTACGGCCCGCCTGCGCCTGTCAAGGTCGTACCCCTCTCTCCCGCTGCCTCCACCTTGACAGTGCTCGCCGGGCCGAGGGGCTTTGCTCTTAGGATTTCGCGCCGGGAATCTGGCGGAAAACGATCCGGGCCGGGACATGAACCGAGTCGCCAATGGTTTCAGGCAACGGTTCGCGCAGCCAATTTCCGAAACCGAAGCCGTCAATCAAAGTCAAAAACAAAGTCGCGGAATCCAGCCTCGATTTTAATGCTGTCGCATCCTTATTTTTGACAGGCTCACTCCTAATCCCCTTTCGGCAAATCAAACGAATGCCTCACGCAATTGCTTTACGAGCACGTGCTCTACCCGTCAAAAACTTGCACCCGACTTGTAACCCGATTCAAAAATTCGGGATTCCTTGAGATGAAGTGAGAATGACGTACAACGGGTTTATTATCAATGCTTTAGCAATGGCAGCGAAGGCTTAGAAAACCTTGCTAAAAATTGCTAAAACTCACGGTTTTGAATTAAAAGGGCACTGCTCTACCAACTGAGCTACCAACCCATCACGTTTAAAATCAATAGGTTACATTGTGCCGTCAACCGCAAAAATGCCGGCTTGCAACCTGACGCTTCCACTCCGATTCGTGATTGGCCTGAAGCATCGGGCGGTTACTATGCCCTACTAGGGCGCCGAGGCAAGCCGTTTTGTCGGGTTTTCAAGATGCGCCCGAAACATCAGCGATGTGCTTGCGGACTCCTCTGCGGAAAGGCTAAAGGCTGAAGCTTATCTCCCCACTCCACGCCACTTGACGGACATCGGCATTCGTAGGATTGTTTGACCATGAGACTTTTATGCTCATGTGCGAAAAAGGGCGGTTACGAGGACTTTCGGCGGCATGAGGGGAACCACGCCTTCGTGGTGCGGAGGCCGCGGCGGGCGAGTCTGGAGACATTACGGAAAGGCTGAATGATGAAGCACCTAGCCACGTCACAGCCGCGCAGTCAAACCCAGTCAAACCGGATCAAATCCAGTCAATCCCAGAACCGGATCAAGTCCAATCAAACCGAATCAAACCAAATCAAACCGAATCAAACCGAATCAAACCTGCGAGATGGGGGCGAAATTGGGCTTGCCGGGGGCGAAAAGGTCCGTGGAAGACAGCCGGGTCAAACCAAGTCAAACCATGGGGTTTTGGAGATTATGATTAAGATTAGCGTCCAAGACAAAAATGTCGCGCATTGGGGCAACAAACCTGAAATTCGTAAGTTATTGGAAATCAAC
>PLIU01000377.1 GCA_003140095.1 Verrucomicrobiales bacterium
TAACCGCGATTACACATTTTAAGGGAGTATTGCAGAGTTTCCTGTCTGAATGCAGTAAAAGTGATGGAGCCACTTCCAGGGAAGATGGGTTCCGGAAAAATCAGAGTTTGAGGCGATCTAAACGCCGCTGAGATGGCATGGCGCCTGACCAAGGATGGTCCGCGCACATGTGTCGACGATAAATGGCCAGGACGGCCGACATCGACGACGGCTCGGTCGGCGAATGTTGTGTGGTCGAGCGGCAGATGGGTCGTGAAGCCGCTCCGCTGCATAGCAGTTCCGCATGCCGGCCGTCTCCCATGGTCTTGGTGAAGGATCGCCAAGGCCGGAGACGGCTGGCCAGCGGAGCGGAAAAATCTGCGGCAAGGCTAGTTGGCGTGGTTGCGAACGGCCTTGATGTCGGTAGCGATGCTTGCAGAGTGCCATCCCATTGATGGGATAACCTCGCCTGGGAGCGAGGGGGACACGGATGTCCGGCTCTGCGGTGTCGCTATCTAACGCGTGCTGGGAGGCACATCGACACGAACAAAGTCCGAACTTCAGTATTATTGATTCTCTCCGAAACTAATGCAAGCGCGATTTAATCACTATTTTTGATGCTAGGGCCGCTGGGCGACGGGAAATATCGGGGATTTCCTGATTTACGACGATTTCTGATCCCCTCCACTTCCATCCACCGATTGGCCAGGCGAACGGAATTTTCTCATACTCTCGGGCATGGAGTTGCCCGCCAGCGGCCATGAGCCGGTTCTGCTTTCGGAAATCCTGACTTGGCTCGATCCACGATCGGGCCAGACTTTTGTTGATTGCACGCTGGGCCGAGCGGGGCATGCGCTGGCGATTGCTCAGCGACTTTCACCGAGCGGGCTTTTGATCGGCCTGGATGCCGATCCGCGCAATCTTCAATTCGCCGCCGATCGGCTTAAAACAACCGCATCACAACCCCCCTGCCGGACTCGGCTATTCCACGCAAATTTTGCGGAGTTGGCGGATGTGCTTGAGGAAGTGGGGTTAAAGCAGGTCGACGCGATCTTTGCCGATCTGGGGATCAGCACCAACCAGTTATTTGACGAGGAATATGGATTGTCGTTTGCGGCGCCGATGGCGCTGGACATGCGGCTGGACCCGCGAATCCGGCGGTCGGCGGCGCATTTGGTGAACAATTTGGCCGAAGAGGAATTGGCCGACGTCCTATACAAGCTGGCCGACGAGCGTTATTCGCGGCGAATTGCGAGAAAAATTGGCGAGGCACGGCGCATATCGCCGATCACTACGACAGATCGATTGGCTGCGTTGGTTCGAGAGGCAGTTCCTGTCAAATTCGGCCCGCCGCAGCGAATCGATCCGGCCACCCGAACGTTCATGGCCCTTCGCATTGCTGTGAATCAGGAAGTCGAAAACCTTACGGGTCTGCTGGAGGAGGCTCCGAGATTTTTAACTCCTGGTGGCCGACTGGCCATCGTGAGCTTCCACTCGGTGGAAGACCGGCTGGTGAAGCAGGCGTTTCGGTCGGCGGAGCAGACCGGGCTACTTACGGTACTCACACCTAAGCCCATCTCGCCGTCGTCTGACGAAATCGCTGCCAACCCCCGATCGCGCTCGGCCAAACTACGTGTCGCCGCCAAGGCAAACGGACCAAAGGTGCGGGAATGACAAGAGAAACAAAAATCGGACTGCTGGTTGGGCTGACTTTCATCATCGTGGTGGGAGTTCTGCTGTCGGATTACATGACCTGCACGCGCGAGCCGCTGCCGGCGCCGTTGCAGATGGCGGGAAATGAGTTGCGAAACGGGTTGGGGCAGCCCAGGTCGGATGAATCGTCGCCGGTGGCGATGGTACCGCCGAATGTTGCGCCGCGACAGGCGGTGCCAACACGCGAGGAGCTGACGCCCAAGCCGCCGAAGCAGAATAGCGTTGCGGTGAATGCCCAGCCCGTTTCCCCTGTCGGCCAGCAAGCTCCAGTGCCGGCGGCGTTGCGGGATGTCGCTCAACGCAATGGCGAAGAATTGGTTGACGCTAATGGGCAGCCGCTGACAAATGGCAATTCGCAGCCGGTCGCCAAAGCGGCCGCCGACAGCTACACGGCCGAGCCGGGTGATTCACTTTCGAGAATTGCACTGAAGACTTTGGGGGCGAATACCAGGGCGAATCGGGCGGCGATCATCGCGGTCAATCCGTCGCTGAAAGAGAATCCGAACATGATCGTTGTCGGGCGGGATTATGTCATTCCGACTGCAAGAGGCACGACGGCTGTGAATGTGCCGGCGGCTCAGCAGCCGGCGAATCAGCCGCAAACCGGATATGTCGTCAAGCAAGGCGACACGCTCTGGTCGATCGCGGTGGATCAGCTTGGCGACGCCGGTGCCATTGCGGCCATCAAAGATTTGAACCGGGATGTATTGCAGGACTCGGATCGCATTCGTCCCAACATGAAACTGCGGCTGCCGGCGAAATCGGCGGCGGCGCAGAACAACACCTGAATTCGCGTATGTTGAAACTGCTCATTTGCCTATTCGCCGCNNTGATGATCTGAAGCTTTCGCCGCAGCCGGCCATTGGAACGACCCACGCCGATTGGACCGCCGCAAATAGCGATCCGGCCGCTGAGTAAACCCCCGCTTCTTCATCCATCCGCATAGGTCAAAATATTCTCGATTCATTGCACATTCAGCCGATGAATTATCGGACCAACCTTGGACTGCCATGGCTGAATTCTCCCCATTTCGCGCTTTCTCGATGCTGGCTTCGATCGGCGTGCTGCTGATAGCGCTGGTTGGGCGGGTCGCGTATCTGCAAACGATCGGCCGATCGGCGTCGATTGGGCAGGCGGATCGATAGCAACATCAGACGGAAGTTCTGCAAGCGCGGCGCGGCAGCATCCTCGACGCCAATGGCATCCTTATGGCCGGCACGGTGCAAACGCAGACGCTCTACGTCGATCCGAAATTCATGCAGGATCAGTTTCAACAGGATGGCCGCAGCCTTGTGGAGATGGATGATGCCGTGGCAAACCTTGCCCGGTTGATCGACAAGGACCCGTACGAAATCGGCAAACTCCTCGGGGATCGGGCGACAAGCCGGTATGTGAAGATCGCGGAGAATCTAGACGACACGGCTGTGAACGCGATCATGAAACTGAATCTGCCGGGCGTCGGCGTTACGCCGGTGGATGTGCGCTACGACCCGATGGGGAGTCTGGCGGCGCATCTTCTGGGCGGCACGAGCAATGATGGCCGGGGTTTGGACGGGTTGGAACTTCAATTCGACAAGGTGCTATCCGGCCACGACGGATATGAACGGGTGTTGAAGGATGCGCGACGGCGGGCGATCGCGGTGGCGGCTGACGATTTTGTTCCGGCGGAGCATGGGCAGCATGTCGTCACGAACATCGACTGCAATATCCAGAACATTCTGGAGCAGGAACTGAATGCTACCTGCACGCAGTATGACGCCAAGCGCGGCGAAGCGATTGTGATGGACCCGCGCACGGGGGATGTGCTGGCGCTGGCAAATTGGCCGACTTTTAATCCGCAGAATTTGGATGATTCA
>PLIU01000302.1:0-9356 GCA_003140095.1 Verrucomicrobiales bacterium
TGAAGAATTATGTCTTACGCCCCGGCGGCAACCTGCGCGTCCAGGCGGATTTCACGCGAGAGAGTCGCGCAACCCCTTAAAATGGTCTTGGCCACGAATACCGAAAGCAGTTGCACGATGCCGATAATCAGAAGGGCGTACCTCAAGGCAAACGTGTCAGATACTTTGTTGGCCAGCACAATGAACAGGCCGCAACCGGCAAAACGGCCCACGTAAAAACCAAACTCCTGGTTGAAAATGTACGCGAATTTATTCCGATGCTCAATGGCGGAGACGATGTCAATGACCTGCATCTGGATGGGGAAATAAGCGATATCATGCAACGGGCGGGCCAGCAACAGGCACGCCATGAAGAGGATCACGCCGACGGCGTTGAAAAGCATCGCGTTGAACAGGCCGCCCAACGCAAAGAGAGTCAAGCCTATGGTGAAGATGACAATGCGAGCGGAGGGCCGGGTTGTCCGCCCAATGATGTAAAGTAGAAATGCGGAAAGAATGCCGCCCGCCGCCTGGATGGTTCCAAGCGCGCCCTCCTGGCCGACCAAACGCATGATCAGCATGGCTGGCGCGGTGACAATGTAGCCCTGGGCCAGCCCCTTCAAGAGGGCCAACACCTGCATGCGGTTCCACAACCAGTGATACCGGAAATAAACAAAACGTGACTTGGGTGGATTTGCAAAATCGCCCCGATGGACGATGATCGAGGAGATTATAGTCAAAACAAACACGAATCCGGTGACGATTTCATAGGCCGTGTTGCGGTCGCCGCCGAACCAGCCCCGCGCTCCCGTACCTTCGATGAACCAGCCAACGATGGCGGGGACGATGACGTAGGTGTTGGTGTAAAAGAAGGTCTCGAGGCCATAATAGTAATTGCGGTTCGAATCATTGGTCGTGGAAAGAGCGAGGAAATCGCGGTTGGCCCAGAACAAGCCGAACGACATGCCCATGAGCAACCCGGCCACGCCCACGCCCGTGATGCTGAGTTGGCCCAGCGACATCATCACCACCATGGCCGCGCCGCTGAGCAGCATGCCGGCCGAATAAAGCCGCTTGATCTTCACAAATTGCAATAGGAAGCCATTGATCAGGAAGGTGAACGGAATTCCGGTATAGACCGCCAATTGGTAAACGACCACCATCTTCACATCGTGCGAATTGCGCATGACGTAAGACGCCACAAATATGTCGATCACCGGCAGCACCAACGCGTAAATAAGATTGGTGATGAGCAGCACGCGCATGTTGCGCGGGTAGGAGAGGAAATGCCGATATTCGTGCAAAAACTTTTTCATGATCCGGCATCAAAGAGATTTGAGGATGTCTCCAATGGAGAACCGCGCGCCGCAGATCGCGCTGTCGGAGGCGCCATAGTATAGAGTGACGGTATCGCCGTCCGCGAGATGGCCGTTGGTGAACACAACCTGGCCGAAGAAGCCCGCGCGTTCGTAGTCCGCCGTTGGTTCCATAATGGGATCGCGCGAGCGGGCCAGAACTTTCCACGGCTCCTTCAAGTCCAGCAACAGCGCGCCAAGGCAATAGCGGTTGGCGGAGTCGGCTCCGTGATAAATCTCCAGCCAGCCTTCCGCTGTGCGAATAGGGGCGGCGCCGGCGCCCAGACGCGCGCTGTCCCAGGCGCCAGGACGCGAATGCGCCAGGCACCGATGATTGCCCCAGTGCAGAAGATCGGGCGATTGCGCCAGCCAGAGGTAATGGCCGCCCAGAGCCGGACTGCTGGGACGATGGAGAGCGTAGTAATGGCCGTCAATCCGGGAGTCGAAGATGGCGCAATCCTTGTTATGCGGCGGGAAAATCATGCCGTGGGAAGCGATGTGGCGCCAATCGGCGGTGCTGTGCAACCCCACGCCGACGCCGTGGGCGGAGACGGCGGTATAAGTCAAGTAAAAGGTGGGTCCTATTTGAGTTACGCGACAGTCTTCGATGCCGTAGGTTTCCAGTTCGCCCCTGCCTGCCAACAATGGATAGGAAGGCTCTGCCGCGAAGCGCCTGCCGTCCTGGCTGGAAACCAGCCGCAAGTGCGAGAGGGTCGTCAGGTAATCCACGCCGTCGTGGCGAAGCACGCGCGGATCGGAAAGATCGGTTTTCGGATCGGAATGGTCGAACTCCAAAATGTTCAGATTGCCATCAGCTGCCATGATCGCCAGTTTGGTCTTGCCCGGCGTTTGGGCGGGCCTTTCGGCTACGCGCAGCAGCAGCCACGTCTTTTCTTGGAAGCGAAACGCCCCCGGATTGAGCAGGCATTCCACCTTCAAACCAGGGGCGCTCGGACGCACGTCGGCCGGCTTTAGGATCGGGTTTTCGGCAAAACGTTGTGCAAGGTCGGCCATGGCAAGATCTCACTGGTTTCCATAGTCCACGATCATGCCACCGAGGAGAACGTGAGTTCCATCGCGGGTCAGCTTTCCGCCCGCCGGCGCCAGCGCCGCCACTATAGCTGTGTCGGGCGGAATCATGATGTCCGTGTTGCCGCGGGCATTCTGAAGCAGGAAACCCTTGCTGACAGCGTCGTAAACGTCTCTTGGTTCCGCCCCGAGGTCCACCTGGACTTCCTTGGGCGTCGTGTAGGGGTTGTAGTATAGAAATGTCGGATAAGCCGGCCCATGGAAGTAATCCGTCTTCAAGAGATCCAATCGGAGTATCTTCTCAATATTGGTGGGCTTGATGATGCCGCCGAGATTGCCGACATCCGCGCTTCCATAGAGACCCAGGTCCGTCACCGCCGCCGCGGGCCGGTAGAGCACGATAGGCACCGTGTAGTTCTTAACCAGATCGATGAAAGAGACAATCAAATCGCCTTGGGCATAAGGACCAATATCCGAACGGTAGGAAATGGCCATGGCGTCCACCCGCAGTTGATCGCAGCCGGTCTGGCCTGGAGAACGATCTCCGCTCTCGGCTTTGACGTAAAGCTTCCCTCGCAGGTTTGAAGCCAATTCCTTCACCCGCGCGGCATCGGAATTGGTCACGCAGAAGGCTTCCGTAAAGGGGCCTTCAGGATGGCTGGAGTAAGAGAAGCGAAAGTAATTGCCATGGTGGCCATGATCGTCGCGTCCAGAGGCCACGACCAGGAATCGTTCCGGACAATCGGGCAAATCAAATTCCCAGGCATGATCCAGGCGCGCGCTGCCGCCGGCAGCGGTCTCCTCCAATACTTCGACTTGCGGAGGATCTTCACGATAAAAGTGAGTCGAAACGAAATTGCCTTGCAAAACCTTGCCGAATCCATCGCTGCAGTCAGCCAAGGCCACGCTTGCCGAACTGCGCTTCCACCTGCGAAGCCCTTCATAGGCAATGACCGACTTGGGATCGTAGGCCGAACTCCAGGCATAACTGGATTGGTGTTCGGCATCGTGCGCATTGGAGTAGAAAAGCCGCGCCGCGCTGGCCACGTTTAAGATCCATTTGCCAATGTCATGGGCATAGCGGGGATCGTAGCGGGCCATTGGCGCCAGCGTGCCGGCATACTGGAAGGTGTTCATCGCAAACGCGTACCCGCCGCCATCGGTGGCGCTGCCGACCAGGCCATCGACATCCAAGCCGTTCCAGGAACCGATGATCACGCCCCAATTGGGGCGCGCCTGCGGGCTGGGCCGCGGATCGAAACACCAGTTCACCAACTTGGCCACGTTATAGTTGCTGCCAAGTTCGGCGTTCATGCGGGCCGCGGTCAAAGCGGCATAAGGCAGCAACACCTCGTAAAGCGGATTGGCCTCAACCGGTTTACGCTCGAGGGCTTGGATGGACCAATCCGCCGCTCTTAGGAACCGCGGGTCTTTGAACTTCTGCCAGGCCATGTATTCAAGCCAGGCGATGCCGGCACCACCTTCAGGTTCGATCCGTTCGCCGTTGTCGAATGGCCGCATCGTGCGGAGATCGAATCCGGTATGGTCAAAATTGGGCAACGCCGTAGGATGCGCGCCGCCGCCCAGGGCGACGCACGCCTGATACCAACGCTCCGCCAAGCTCAAGATGCGCCGTTGCGGCCCGGCGTCGTCCGGATAGAGTGAGGCCAGTTGGCAGAAGAGCACATTTGGCAAGACATCATACCAAAAGGAACCGCCGGACTGACCCTTCGGCCTGTCCAGAAAGACGCCGTCAGCGGGATTGTAGAAATTCGTCGCCATCGCAACCCAATCGTGGCCGCGGTAAGCCCGCATGTCCAGGCCAACCAGCGACCCGCTGACGATGGCCGCTAGATAATTGATGCTCTCCGTGCCATCCTTGCTGCCGACGTAAGCCGGCATCCAGATCATGGTCTTGTTCTTGTCCTCCCAGCGCACCAGAGGTAGATGCGAACCTTGTTTATCGAAGTCAAAAACGAAGTCCAAATAATCCCGCGTCACCTGCCGCCAATCCCGCAGGGCAAACGGTTGGGGCATATTTGGCATTTGTTCAACACGCGGAATTGACCCTGGCATGCTGTTCGTCGATTCAGCTAGACAAGCAGTTGAGGTACCACAAAGTATCGCTCCAGCGATGCACAGACTCTTGATGCTGCTAAAGGTCGAAAAATCTTTGCGCGCGGACATCGTCACCAAATTAAGTTAACCCGCTCCAACAACATAGTCAGCAGTTCTGCCGACAGCATGGGTGGAATTCCCCGGGCCTTTCGGCACCGAGCAAGGTGCCAGTCAATTCAAAAAGCCCAGTTGCTTAGATGAAATGACCCTTTCCGACCTGCCTGACGAAATCGATTCGAATTCGATTCCGCTTGACCTGTTTCCTGCCTCTCCCGATAATCGCCTTTGGAACCAAAATTCTATTATCGTTGCCTGTGATCTTTTATGAAAAACCTAATTGCCGCCTTTGCTGTCATCTTGTCGGTCTTGGAAACAGCATCGGCGCAAACCATCACCCGCGAACCGCAAGACGTGGCGGCGACCAACGCCGCCTCCGCCATATTTAGTGTCGCCATTTCCGGCACGGGACCTTTTGCCTATCAATGGCAATTTAACGGCGCCGATCTTCCAGACTATCTTATTACAACCGTGGCGGGCGACGGGACCACCAATTATTCCGGTAACGGCGACCCGGCCACCAATGCCAGCTTGAATTTTCCGTATGGAGTGGCGGTGGATGCTGCCGGCAACTTGTTCATTGCGGATTCAGACAATTCCGTCATCCGCAAGGTGGGCCCCAATGGCATCATCACGACCGTGGCGGGCGACGGAACGGCGACCTACTCCGGGAATGGCGTTGCCGCCACCAATGCCAGTTTGTCCTATCCTTACGGAGTGGCCGTGGATGCCACCGGCAACCTGTTCATTGCCGATACAGGCGATGAGCGCATCCGCAGGGTGGGTACCAATGGGGTCATCACGACCGTGGCGGGCGATGGATACTATGGCTATTCCGGAGATGGCGGGCCAGCCACTAATGCCAGTTTTTATTTTCCTTATAGCGTGGCGGTGGACGCCTCCCGCAACGTGTTTATTGCGGATTACGAAAACAATCGCGCCCGCAAGGTGGGCACCAATGGGATCATCACGACCGTGGCGGGCGATGGGGATTATGGCTATTCCGGGGACGGCGGGCCGGCCATTAATGCGACTGTGTGGGTGCCTTCGAGCGTGACGGTGGATGTGGCCGGCAATCTGTTCATCGCGGATTCCGGGAACGCGCGCGTCCGCAAGGTGAGCACCAACGGGCTAATTACAACGGTGGCCGGCAATGGAGAGGAAGGATACTCCGGGGATGGCGGCGCAGCCACCAATGCCATGTTGGGTGGTTATACGAGCGTGGCGGTGGATGCGTCCGGCAACTTGTTCATTGCGGATACATACAATAACTGCATACGCGAGGTGGGGCCAAATGGGATCATCTCGACGGTGGCGGGCGATGGAACCAGTGGCTTCTCCGGGGATGGCGGCGCGGCCACCGAAGCCCAACTGAATGGCCCAGCCGGCGTGGCGGTGGACGAGTCCGGGAATCTGTTCATTGCGGACGCAAGCAATCAACGCATTCGCCGAGCCGCGGCTTTTGGCTCCGCGCCCACGCTGGTGTTGAGCAATTTGACCTTCAACGACGTGGGCAATTACCAGGTGGTCATCACAGGCCCTTCCGGTTCTGTCACCAGCGCCGTGGCGACCCTGAGCGCAAAATCCCCTCTCCTCGCCATCCAACCCGCCAGCCAAGTGGTGGTTGTGGGCGGCAAGGCGAGCTTCAGCGTGGCGGCGGTAGGCTCACCGCCTTTGAGCTATGCATGGTTGGCCAATGGCATTCCTATTGGCGGGGCGACAAACTCGACCTTCAGCACTAACGATGTGACATTGACCAGTTCAGGCAGCCGGTTTGATTGCGTCATCACCAACCTCTACGGCAGCGTGACCAGCAGCGTGGCGATATTGACGGTGGCGCTTCCTCCATCGATTATCACGGAACCTACGAATTTGACAGAGTTACTTGGAAGCACCGCCACCTTCGCAGTCGGAGTGTCGGGAACCGGCCCTTTCTCGTACCAATGGCTGTTCGATGGGAACAATCCCGTTGACATCATTACCACCGTCGCGGGCGATGGAGACTATGGCTATTTCGGCGACGCTGTGCAGGCGACCAATACCTCTCTTTATTACCCCTATGGCGTGGCGGTGGACGCCTCCGGCAACCTGTTCATTGCGGATTTACAAAACGAGCGCATCCGCAAGGTGGGCGCCAATGGCATCATCACGACCGTGGCGGGTAATGGAACGGCTAGTTACTCCGGTGATGGCAGTGCCGCCACAAGTGCCAGCTTGTATTATCCTCGTGCTGTGGCGGTGGATGCCTCAGGCAACCTGTTCATTGCGGATACAGGCAATGACCGCATCCGCAAGGTGGGAATCAATGGGATAATTACAACAGTGGCGGGCGATGCAGGCGTTGGCTATTCCGGCGACGGCGGCCTGGCCACGGGCGCCAGCCTGTATGCTCCTTATGATGTGGCGGTGGATGCCTCGGGCAACCTGTTCATCGCGGATGCAAACAACCTGCGCATCCGCAAGGTTGGTACCAATGGAATCATCACCACCGTGGCCGGCAATGGAATCGCTGCTTACTCAGGCGACGGCGGTCCGGCCACGGATGCCAGCTTGGAGTATCCTTACGGTGTGGCGGTGGACGCCTCCGGCAACCTGTTCATTGCGGATACAGACAGTCAACGTATCCGCAAAGTGGGCACCAACGGGATCATCACCACCGTGGCGGGCGATGGAACCAGTGGTTACTCCGGGGATGGCGGGCCGGCCACAAGCGCCAGCTTGTTTGATCCTTCTGGAGTAGCGGTGGACGCCTCCGGGAATCTGTTCGTTGCGGATTTCGGCAATAGCCGCGTCCGCAAGGTGGGCGCCCACGGCATCATCACGACCGTGGCGGGCAATGGAATCGCTGGTTACTCCGGGGACGGCGGCGCGCCCACCAATGCCAGTTTCTCTGATCCTTCTGGCGTGGCGGTGGATGATTCCGGCAACCTGTTTATCGCGGACGAACTCAATCAGCGCGTTCGCAAGGTCTTCTCCCCGGCAACGCTCGCGTTGACCAATCTATCGGCGGGAAATTATGAGGTCATTGTCACCAGTCCCTTTGGCAATGTAACCAGCAGTAACGTCACGTTGACACTCCTGTATCCTCCCTACTTCGTCATTCCACCCGCCAATCAGGGTGTGGGAGTTGGCAGCAATGCGACCTTCAGCGTGAAGGCGGGGGGGACGCCGCCGCTGGGCTGCGTGTGGTATCGCGGCGGCGTGGCCATTGCCGGGGCCACCAATTTTAGCTTCACTATCAATGACGTGCAATTGGCCGACTCGGGCAGCCAATTTACCTGTTTGCTTTCCAACATCTACGGAAGCGTGACCAGCGCGGTGGTCGTGTTAAGTGTCGGGGCGCCGCCGTCCATCACGGCACAACCCACCAATCAATCAACGCTGAGCGGCAAGAGTGCAACCTTCGGCTTGACGCTCTCAGGCACGGGTCCATTTACTTATCAATGGCTATTTAATGGAACCGATCTCCCCGACAACATCATCACGACCGTGGCGGGCAACGGAATCGCTTCTTACTTCGGAGATGGCGGCCGGGCCACGAGTGCCAGCTTGGATAGTCCTCGGGGTGTGGCCGTGGATGCCGCCGGCAAAGTGTCGATTGCGGATTATGACAATAACCGCATCCGAAACGTGAGCACCAATGGGATTATAACAACTGTAGCGGGCAATGGAACGGCTGCTTACACCGGGGATGGCAGGGAGGCGATCTTTGGTGAATTGCATCTTCCTGGCAGCGTGGCGGTGGATGCTTTCGGCAACTTGTTCATCGCGGACACAGACAATCAACGCATTCGCAAAGTGGACACCAATGGGATCATCACNNCATCACGACTGTGGCGGGCGATGAACGGGAGGGATATTTCGGGGATGGCGGGCCGGCCACCAGCGCTGAATTAGAGTTTCCCGTGGGCGTGGCCGTCGATGCCATTGGCAACTTGTTCATTGCCGATTTCTACTATCAACGCGTGCGCAAGGTGGTCACCAATGGCATCATCACGACCGTGNNGATGCCTCCGGCAACCTGTTTATTGCGGATAGTAACAATCGACGCATCCGAAAAGTGAACGCCAGTGGGATCATCACCACCTTGGCGGGCAACGGTGGGTATGGCTATTCCGGTGACGGAGGCGAGGCCACCAATGCCGAATTGAATGATCCCTATGGCGTGGCAGTCAGCGCCTCGGGCAACTTGCTCATTGCCGATGCAGGCAATGAACGCATCCGTGAAGTCACGCTGGCCGGAGCGGGACAGAGCCTCGTTGCCAATCAAGCCGGGAACTATCAGACCATCGTCACCTCTCCTTTCGGCAGTGTCACCAGCAGTGTTGCCACCCTGAGTTTTGTATTTCCACCCTCGGTTGCGGTTCAGCCCGCCAGTCAGTATATTATCGCCGGCAGCAACGTGACTTTCACGGTCACGGCGGCGGGAACTTTGCCGTTGGCCTACGCGTGGCAGCGGGGCGGAGCAACCATCGCCGGGGGGACCAACTCCAGCTACACCACCAACGACGTGCAATTGGCCGATTCGGGCAGCCAATTCACCTGCGTCCTTTCCAACGCCTACGGAATTGTGACCAGCGCAGTCGCCAATTTGGCCGTTGGTCTGCCGCCTTCCATCGTCGCGCAACCAACCAACCAAAACGTCCTGGCCGGCAACACTGCGGCCTTCGGCTTGACCCTTTCCGGCGGCGGTCCGTTCCGTTACCAATGGCAGTTGGATGGAACCAATCTTTCTGGTGGCACGATTTACACGGAGGCGGGCAATGGAACGGAGACTTTCTCTGGCGACGGTGGGCCGGCCACCAATGCCAGCTTGGA
>PLIU01000302.1:9422-25535 GCA_003140095.1 Verrucomicrobiales bacterium
TCCGGCAACCTGTTTATCGCGGATACATTCAATAACCGCGTCCGCAAGGTGGGTACCGATGGGATCATCACAACGGTGGCGGGCAATGGAATCTATGGCTATTATGGAGACGGAGGCGAGGCCACGAACGCGCAATTCGGATATACATATGGCGTGGCGGTGGATGCCTCCGGNNATCATCACCACCGTGGCGGGCAATGGAACGGAGGCTTATTCCGGCGACAGCGGGCCAGCCACAAATGCCGGCTTGTATGGTCCTGAGGACGTGGTAGTGGACGCCTCCGGCAACCTGTTCATTGCGGACACTTCCAATCAACGCATTCGCAAAGTGGATACAAATGGGATCATAACAACGGTGGCGGGCGATGGAACGGAGGCTTACTACGGCGACGGCCGGCCGGCCATTAGCGCCAGCCTGTATGATCCTGAGAGCGTGGCAGTGGATGGTTCCGGCAATCTGTTCATTGCGGATACAGTTAACGAGGTCATCCGCAAGGTGGACACCCATGGGATCATAACAACGGTGGCGGGCGATGGAACGCAGGCTTACTCCGGTGACGGCGGCCCGGCCACCAATGCGACCATGTCATCTCCTGAGGGCGTGACGGTGGATGCCTCCGGCGACCTGCTCATTGCGGATTCAGGCAACGAAGTCATCCGCAAGGTTGTGCCAACCGGCATTGCGCCAACGCTGGTCTTGAGCAATCTGGCCGCCGGCAGCGCAGGATCTTACCAGGTCATCATCATCACTCCCTATGGCAGCATCACCAGCGGTGTCGCCACGTTGACGATTCTGTTTCCACCCTCGGTCACGGTTCAACCCGCCAGTCAGTATATTATCGCAGGTAGCAATGTGACTTTTGCCGTGACGGCCTCTGGAACGCTGCCACTGGCCTACGCGTGGCATTGCGACGGAGCGCCCATTGCCAGGGCGAGCAACTCCAGCTACACCACCAACAACGTGCAATTGGGTGATTCTGGCAGCGCATTTACTTGCGTCCTGTCCAACGCTTACGGGAGCGTGACCAGTGACGTAGCCATCTTGTCGGTCGGTTTGCCGCCCTCCATAGCGGCGCAGCCGACCAATCAAACGGTGGCCACCGGCAACAGCGTGACTTTCGGCGTGAGGCTTTCAGGAACAGGTCCGTTCGACTATCATTGGCGACGGAACGGCACAAATCTGCCGGACGGTCTGATTTACAGCGTGGCGGGCGATGGAGGCTACGGCTTTTCCGGGGATGGCGGCGCCGCCACCAATGCCACCTTGGACAATCCCGCCGGCGTCGCGGTCGATGCCTCCGGCAACGTTTTCATTGCGGATTATGACAATAACCGCATCCGAAAAGTGGGGCTGAATGGGATTATCGACACCGTGGCCGGAACCGGACTGTCCACCGCCATCACGAATGGGGGGGACGGGGGCCCGGCCACCCGTGCTCAACTGTTGAATCCAATCTGCGTGGTGGTGGATGCCGCCGGCGATTTGTTCATTGCGGATACAGGCGATCAACGCATCCGCAAGGTGGACACCAATGGGATCATTACGACCGTAGCGGGCAATGGAACGGCTGCTTACTCCGGCGACGGCGGCCCGGCCACCAATGCCAGCTTGGATTATCCTCAGGGCGTGGCGGTGGATGCCTCCGGCAACTTGTTCATTGCAGATTCAGACAACGAACGCATCCGTAAGGTGGACGCTAATGGGATCATCATGACCGTGGCAGGCGTAACAAACTATGGCTTTTCCGGGGACGGCGGGCCGGCCACCAATGCCGAGTTCAATTATCCCGAGGGCGTGGTGGTGGATGCCTCCGGCAACCTGTTCATTGCGGACGCCTACAATGACCGCATCCGCAAGGTGGACACCAATGGGATTATCACTACTGTGGCAGGCAATGCAGGCTATGGCTTTTCCGGGGACGGCGGCATGGCTACCAGCGCCTGCTTGAATTTGCCTTCTGGCGTGGCAGTGGATGCCTCCGGCAACCTGTTCATTGCGGATGCTGCAAATAACCGCATCCGCGAAGTGGGGTTCAACGGGATCATCGAAACCGTGGCCGGAAGCGGACTCTTTAACGATGTCCCGAACGGCGGGGACGGCGGCGCGGCCACCGGTGCCGAACTGGACGATCCAAACGACGTGGTGGTGGATGCCTCCGGAAATTTATTCATTGCTGATACGAGCGATCAACGCATCCGCAAGGTCGTGCCATTGGGGGCGGCGCCCACGCTGGAGTTGAACGACGTTGCCCTGAACAATGCCGGCAGCTATCAAGTTATTGTCACCAGTCCTTATGGCAGCGTCACCAGCAGTGTCGTTACATTGTCACTGCTCACGGGTCCGGGCTTCACTTCCGCAGTGCGCAACGCCAACGGCAGCGTGACCCTAGGCCTAGAAACCGCTCCCAACGCCAGGGGTCGCATCTATGCCGCCACCAACCTGACGCCGCCAGTTCTCTGGGTGCCTATCTATACCAATTCCAATGCCGGTCCCACCGGCCTATGGCAATTCACCGACACCAACACCGCCAATTATCGCGACCGTTTTTACCGCGCCTCTTCGCCGTAAGGGCGCGCATTGGGACCGAAGAAATCGGGATGATGACTTTGGCCAGATTTATCATTCCACGAACTCCAGAATGCCAAACCGTTCCGGGACATGGAA
The DNA here is from genome assembly GCA_003140095.1 of Verrucomicrobiales bacterium. Taxonomy (GTDB): domain Bacteria; phylum Verrucomicrobiota; class Verrucomicrobiia; order Limisphaerales; family Palsa-1400; genus Palsa-1400. The sequence goes on from PLIU01000302.1 coordinate 12,088, forward strand.
GGATTCCTGCAAAGGCGGGTTCCAGGCCAGGCCGGCTTTGTTGGCACGGTCACACCGAAAAAGGTTGAGCCGCCACTTCGTGCCTGCGGCCGGTGTCTCCGCGCCCAGCGCCGCCATGGGGATGCGCATTTCGCAATCCCACACCTTGTCCTGGCCGTTGATTCTGACCGCGGATTCGAAGTGGCTCTCCCAGGCGAAATCCCTCTCGGGGAGGTTCAGGCTCACGTCCAGCCGCTCGTTGGAGGGCGCCACTTCATATTCGGTGTAGCGGTTGATGTTGTGCGCGTCGCTGCCGATGAACGCCTCGACCACGTCGCGGTCCCACAGGCTGACGCCCTCGCGCTCAGGGTCGTAGCGCTTGTGCTCCTGCTTGGGCGGGTCGAAGACTGTCAATTCGGTGAACGGGCAACTGTAGGCGAGGTAGAGGTAATTCGAGGACCACAGACAACGGACCGTCGTGGAGAGGCCGGGTCGAATCTGGCCGTTGCCGCCCTGGGCGTCCATATAGACGGGCGTAACCGTTTGCCACAAGGTCTTGGTCAAGTCGCCGTCCGGCGTGAAATCGCGCGCGGTGCGGCGGGCCTGCAAGACGGGGGTGGGCAGGGAACGGGCCAGCAGTTGGCGGGCGTTGTCAAAATAAATCTTGCGCAAAACGGAGACCGGCAGGCCGATGGAGCTGATCGTCCAGTTGCCCTGAATGGGCGTCATGTGCGCCCAGTTTTTGTCCCAGGTTTCCAGCCAGCGGTATTCCTTGCGGAAAAAGACCTCCGCGTCCGCCACGGAAGGCGGCGCCTCGTTGCCGCTGGAACCAAGGATCATCAGGCGTTGCAGAGATTGGAAATCGGTGGCAAAGAAGATGCGGTCCTGATACTTGATGAAGAAGTCATGAACCCTTTCCGGGTCATGCCGGCCGATTTCCGGGATGCGGGCCGCCAGGTCAACCATCATGTTGGGATGATGGCCCAACTCTTGATCAACCCAGTCCAGTTCCTCAGCGTTGTTGCCGAAATGCACGCAGACAAACGTCGTGTTCGTATGGCGCCCGATGACTCGGCTCAGGGCCTCCAGCAGCCTTTTCCAGGGCGGGTATTGGTTGGTGTCCCCGAACCACCATGAGCGGTGGTCGCGCAATTCCGCCCAGCGTTCGTTGGACGGGTCGTACAGCTCGAAGAATGCCTTCGGGTCGCCCACGTGAATGGAGATGGGCATGTGCAACTGGCCCAGCCGTTCCCACATCGGGTCCAGCTTCGGATCGTCAATTTGAATGAGTTTGCCCGCCCCGTCGTGCAAATAAAGGCCGAACCGCTTCCACTCCTTGTACCCCGCCGCGCCGAGCCGGTATCCTTCCTCGACCTGTTTGACCGCCTGCCGCGCGAAGTCCGGCTGGTCCCAATTCTTGTAGTCCAGGTTCATATATTGCACCCAGCGGCCGGGAAAAAGCGTGTCCTCCATCTTTTTGTGGCTTTCGAACTCGCTCGGTTCCCCGTTGACGCCCGGCGTGACCGTCCCTGGAGTCAAGTCGATTCCCAGGCCCACGCCGGAGGCATCCAGCACGCGGATGGCGCGCGCGAGCAGTTCGGGCGTGTATTCCATGTGCTGGTGGAGATCAATCAGGCGATGTTCCGCCCGCCATTGATCCGCCTGCACCACCGCCGCAACGGCGTCCTGGCCTCGCGCCACGTCGCCAAGAAATGGACACGCGGCCGCCACCAACCATACCGATATTTGAGTTTTCATATTTGAGTGACACGATGCTCGTCGGTAGGGTGAGACTCGAGCCCTGAATAAAGCTTGCCCGCCAATCCAATGACGGCTCGACGGAGTTCCCTGCCGATTTTGAATTTACTTAGCTTCCATTCCAGCAATACTAGAATAGCACCGTGAATCGTCCTATGAAATCCTTTTTCGCAACGGCCCTCGTGGCTACAGCCATTCCCCTGGCTGCCCAAGACTCCCGCACCAATGCCATCATCCGGGCCGAACCGCTTTCGGGCGGACGCGTCGAACCCACTTTGTTCGGCAACTTCATGGAGTTGCTGGATGACGTTGTGCCAGGATCGTGGGCCGAGTTGTTGAACGACCGGTCTTTCGCCGGCGTCTTCCCAACAGCGGATTGGGTGTACTACGACGGCTCCCTGGATATTTGCGACCGCCAATGGGACACCAACACCACCTGGAGCTACGACACCGGCAACCCCTTCAACGGGAAACGTTGCGCCAAACTCGCCGCCGGCCCCGGCCCGGCCAGCCTCACCCAATCGGGCGTCTCGGCGCGAAAAGGCATGGAGTACGGCTTTTCGACTTATATGCGCGGGGACAACGGGATCAAAGTCACCGTCCTGCTCAAGGCCCTGCTGCCGACTGGAGAATGGTTTGCCCTGGCTTCCGCCGAGCTTCCCCCACCGTCGTCAGAATGGCAAAAGTACTCGACCAAAATGACCTCCATTGGCCAGACCGACCGCGCGGTCTTCGAGCTACGCGCCGAGGGGCAGGGCCGCCTGTGGGTCAATAAACCTTCACTCATGCCCGGCGACAACAAGAACGGCTGGCGGGCCGATGTAGTGGAGGCGATCAAGGAAATCCGTCCTGGCATCCTTCGCTGGGGCGGTTCCGCCGTGGACCCCGGCCACTACCGCTGGAAAAATGGCATCGGCGACCGCGATCGGCGCACGCCGTGGCCCAATGAGAATTGGGGCCGAATCGATCCCAATGACGTGGGGATGGACGAGTTTTGCCAGTTCTGCAATCTGATCGCCGCCGAGCCACTGATCTGCGTCAGCTTTGCCGATGGCGCCCAGAACGCGCACGACTTGGTGGAGTATTGCAACGGAAACGCCCAAACCGCCTGTGGCGCCAAACGCGCGGCCAACGGCCATCCCGATCCTTACCATGTCAAGTATTGGGAGATCGGCAACGAGATCAACGGCAGCGACGCCGGTTACCTGGCGCAATTCCCCGGCTTCATCCAGGCCATCCGCTCCGCCGACCCCGGCGCGCGGATCATGACTTCCTACCCCTCGCAAAAGCTGCTGGATCGCGTGGGCCGGGACGTTGATTTTGTTTGCCCTCACCACTACACAACCGATCTCAATGAGTGCCAGTTGGACTTCGACCGCATCGGGGGGATGATTGACCGGACTCCCGGTTGTTCCCACATTAAGATGGGTGTGACGGAATGGAACATCGACGCCGGCTCGTGGGGACTGGGCCGCGCCCGGCAATCCACCCTCCTGGCGGGCCTGGAAAACGCACGCTATCTCAATCTGATGATGCGGCACTCAGACAAGGTCAAGATCGCCAACCGGTCCAATCTGGCCAACAGTTATTGTGGCGCCACCATTCTGACCGCCGCCTCGGGCACGGGTGTTCTGCGGCAGCCCAGCCACTATGTCATGAAACTCTATTCCCTCCACGCCAAACCGGTTCCGCTGGCGGTGGAAGCGTATGATAAGCGGTTGGACCTTTTCGCCTGCGGTTCGGATGACAAGAAAAGCGTCGTGGTTTTCGCCGTCAATCCGACACGCGATCCAGTGGAGTTTGTTCCGGGATTCGGCGGCTTCGAACCGTCCCTTCATGTCATCAGCGCCGAAACCGTCTGCGACGTTTTGAACCTTCGACAGCCCGACGTGGAGAACCATTGGCAGGAGCCTGAAAGAGTCCGGATTGTCAGTTTGCCTGTGAGCGAAGGCGCGGTGCGGCTGCCGCCGCTTTCGGCCACCGCCATGGAGTGTGCGGCGAATTGATAATTCTTGTCAGGCGCTGGCAAGTCCTCCGTCGCCGAGAACGCCCGTCATCTTGAGGCGGCTTCAAGCTTCAGCAGGCGCTCAATCTCCCGGCGGCTGGGCGCGGACGGCTGCGCTCCGCGCCGCGTGACGGAAATTGCGGCCGCTGCGTTGGCGAACCGCGCCGCGTCAAGCAGCGATTGGCCCTCCCCCAAAGCCACCGCCAGCGCGCCATTAAAAACGTCGCCGGCTGCGGTTGTGTCCACCGCCTTGACCTTGAATCCTCCGACGAGTTGCTGATTTTGCGCGTCCGCCACAAATGCTCCCCGTTCGCCCAGGGTGATGATAACCGCGCTGGCGCCGCGCTGGCGCAACTTCGCGGCCGCTTTCGCCGCAGTGGCTTCATCACGCACCGTCAGGCCGGAAAGGGCTGACGCTTCGCTTTCGTTGGGCGTGAGAATCCAAACACGCCGCAGTAAGGCGTCGGGCAGGTTTTGAGCCGGAGCGGGATTCAGAATAACCGGCACGCGCTGGCGCCAAGCCAGCCTGGCGGCGTCGGCCACTGTGTGCAATGGCGTCTCCAATTGCATCAGCAATGCGCTCGCTCCACGAAAGGCCTCCGCCGCGCGGCGAACATGTGCCGGCGAAAGCAGGGCGTTGGCGCCAGGCGCGACGGCGATGCTGTTCTGGCCTTCGGCGGAAACAAAAATCAACGCGACGCCGGACGGGCTGTGCGAGCTATGTGCCACGTGCTGCGTGTCGATGCCTTCTTCAACAAACCCCTCGACGGCCCGCTGCCCGAAGATATCGCCTCCCACACACGCGATCAAAGTTACGGCTGCACCCGCTCGGGCCGCAGCCACCGCCTGGTTGGCGCCCTTGCCGCCCGCAGCCGTGGAGAACTCGCCGCCCAGCACCGTTTCACCCGGATTCGGGATGCGTGGCACATGAACGATCATGTCCGTGTTCGAACTGCCGACGACGAGGATTTTCGGTTTCACGCCTTTGATCGAATTTGTCCGCCGCTTCTTCACATCAACGCCGCAATGGCGGCTAGTGATAGCAATTATGCTTGATTGTAACGTGGAAAGACCGCAGAAAGCCAAATGAATATGTCGGTACTGTGTATCGGTCAACTCGTGGCGGACATCATCGTCCGTCCGGTTAATGGCCTTCCCCATCCGGGTCGAACTGATTTGGTGCAGGATCTCCAGGTTTCCTCCGGTGGAGGCGCGGCCAACACCGCCGCCGTTTTGGCCAAGCTGGGCATGCAAGTCCGATTGGCGGCTTTGATCGGGGAAGATTTTCTAGGTGACGCGGCGCTGGCCGACTTGAAGCAGGCGGGGCTTGCCCTGGACGCGGTCGTGCGGAGTTCGGCGGTGGCAACCTCGGCGGTCATCGTTCTGATCAGCAGCGCCGGGGAGCGCTCCTTCCTTTATCGCGGCGGCGGCAATGAACAGCTAGCCAACTCTCATTTGCCCGACGCGGTTTTGAAATCCGCCGGTATCATTCATGTCGGCGGCGCCCTTAAAATGCTCGGCCTGGACTTGGAGCAGCTTTTCATCCGGGCTAAATCTTTCGGGGCCATTACCTCCCTCGACACCGACTGGGACCCAAATGGATTTTGGATGAAACGACTGCGCGAGGCCCTGCCCAAGACCGATTACTTGTTCACCAATCAGGAGGAAGCCTCCATGCTTTCTGGCAAAGAAGACCCCCGCGAAGCCGCCCGGGAGCTGCTGGCACACGGCGCGCAAGTCGTTATTGTCAAACGCGGCGAACACGGTGCCATGCTCTTCTCGCACGCGACTGAAATCGACCTGCCCGCTTATCGCGTCGAAGTCCGGGACACCACCTGTGCGGGTGATTCGTTCGTGGCCGGATTCCTTCTTGGCCTCAGCCGCGGCAGCCCGTTGGAGGAGGCAATGCGGCTGGGCAACGCCGCCGGGGCTCTTTGCACCACGCAACTGAGCCATCGCGGCGTCACTTCCTTGGCGGACATCCTCGGACTGATCAAAGCCCAACCGTGATCACAATGGTCATTGTTATCCTTGAAGCATGCCGGCCAAGCCCGCTATAGCTCCCGAATCCAGATATTGCGGAACCGGATGGGGTTTCCGTGATCCTGCAATTCCAGCGGTTGCTTGAGCGGATGAGGCTCGTACTTGGTGGGTTGCTGGCCAGTCGGACCTTTGATCTCGACGTTGTCCTGCACCAGGACCCCGTTGTGCAGCACGGTGATCGTGCCCGCTTTCGACAACTTGCCATTCTCGTCGAAGCGGGGCGCGTGGAAGATGACATCGTAGGATTGCCATTCGCCGGGTTTGCGGGAGACGTTGACCAAGGGCGGATATTGGCTGTACACGGCGCCGGCCTGGCCGTTGAAGTAGGTCTTGTTCTGGTAAGAGTCCAGAACCTGGAGTTCGTAGCGTCCCTGAAAGATAACGCCGCTGTTGCCGCGGCCCTGGCCTTCGCCCTTGACTTCCGCGGGTGTCGCCCATTCGATATGCAGTTGACAATCCCCAAACGGCTGTTGCGTTACGATGTCGCCGGTGCCGTTAACCGTCGCCACGCCGTCTTTCAGCTCCCAGGCCGCTTTGCCTCCGCTTTTTTTCCGCCATTGCGACAAGTCCGTGCCGTCAAAGAGCACAATCGCGTCTGCGGGAGGTGGTCCAGGGTTGACGACGCGAGGTTCTTCTTCGGCCCGGCCGGCCAAGGCAACGCCGACAAAGGGCAACATCACCCAGGATTTCAAAACCGCTGTGGCAAGTTTCATGGCCAAACAAATACCAGAACGCGCGGCATTGTCATCAGCATATTTGCCCCATGATTTGCCGCCGCGATTTGCTCGCTTTTCAAACTATGGTATATTTCGGAAGGCCAATAATTGAGCCATAGTGGATAACAGAGAAGTCGAAGCTCATTTTGGCGGGCGGTGAATAAGTTCCATTTCGTTTTGTTGAACGGAGGGAACATCGTCTCTGTCGTATTTTGTGAGTGAGGAAATAAAAAATGAAAAAAAAAGGTGAACACGCTCTGGACGCCAAGGACCCCTATCTGCTCAAAGTTCTTCTGGCTTACGACAATGCTTACACATGCGGCGCGATGCTTGACATGCTCGAGCGCGTCTCCACCCGAGTGCGCGCGAATGCCCTGTTGAACGTCAACGCCTTCAGGTTCGGCCTGCTGGAACAAATGGATCCGTGCCAGTGGACGGCGGCGGGCGCGCCGGCGGCCGAATTGGCGGTGGTGGCGTTCAGTGAAGCAGGCCCTCCCGGAGCCGGCTTTCTGCGCTGGCTGGAGAACTGGGTGAAATGCCATGCCGGCAAAAACGCGGCGCTGGGGCTTGTCCCCTTGGGCAAAGCGACAGGCAAATCCGTCCACCGCGTCGTCCGGATTTTGCGGAAAATGGCGGCGCGCCACGGTTTGGATTTCATTTACGACGCGCATTCGCCATTGGAGCTTTTTCACGAGCGAGGCACCGTGGTCGCGTAAATCATCTCGCCGCGATTGTCAATCATACGCACGTTCATCTGGTCGCTCAGCAGTTGGACCGTTGTGAAGCCGGAACAGGCTTTGGCCCATTGCGTGTGCCTGGTGTTCTTGGTGGGGCGAAACTCGGAACCCGCCCCCGTGTCAAACAAATTCACTCCGCCCGCCTTCAAGTGCTGCAGGTCGTGGTCATGCCCGTTGAAATAGGCCTGCACCCCGTGTTGGCGCAGCAGCGGCAGAACGGTCTCGATCAGTTCCGGCGTGTCTCCGTGCAGGCCGCCTGAATAAATCGGATGATGGCCGATGACCATTTTCCACTGCGCCTTGGACGCCGCCAATCCGGCCTTCAACCAGTCCAGTTGTCCGGTCACATCCTGCGTGGCGACCTGCCCCCGGGTATGGCGATTGGTGTGATAGCTTTTCACCATCGGCGTCGTGTCAATATAAAAGAAGTCCGCCCTCGCGCCGCCGTCAAGGACGTGCGATTGCGGATAATAGCGCGCGGGCATGTTCCAGCGCGCTTGGGTGCTGTGGTAGGCAAGCTGCGCCTCGCAGTTTCCATGATAGTCGTGATTGCCCAAGATGACGTGCCACGGGATTTGCAACGGCGCCTGATGATAAACATCCTCATAAGATGCCCGCCAATGAGGATCGCTCACGGATGTCACGCCGTTCTCGTAAAAATTATCCCCCACCGAAATCACAAATTTCGCTCCTATGTCCTGGGCGGCCTTGGCCATCTGCCCGGCCACTTCAACCTGGTCTCGATCGCCTTGGCGGCCCCAATCGCCAAAAATGAGGAAATTCAATCCGCCCGCCTCGGGGGCGGCCTGAAGACTGGTCGGCATGAGGCGCTTCGCGACCACTCCTTGCGTGGCCACGAAGAGAATGCGCACAAATTCACGTCGTGTCTGCGTCATACCGCCTATACGTATAAGCTTAGGCGCTCCGGCTCGCAATGGCGGTTTTGTGAATTCGCGGTTAAAACTCGGACCCGTCATTCGAGGCGGCCGATTGGCAGGCTGGACAGCGCAGCCTTGGGGTTGGTTTGCCCAAAGTAGTTCGCCGACCACTCGTTGGTGAAGAGAATCACCGGATTGCGTCCCATGTCGTAGGCCAGACGCGCGCCGGTCGGCAAGGAAAGCGAATCCAAATCCGGTTCCGTCAGTCCCGCTGCCAGCCAGCGCACCACCGTCCAAGGCGCCGACTCCAAACGCGAAGCCGCGCCGTATTCGCTCTCCAGGCGGTATTGCACCACTTCAAATTGCAACGGCCCGACCGCCGCCAGCAACGGCGCCTTGGTCGCGGCGTCACGCAATTGCAAAACCTGGATGACCCCTTCCTGCAACAGTTGCTCCAAGCCGGTGCGAAATTGTTTGTACTTGGCCGTGTTCGGATTGTGCAGCCACGAAAAAGCCTCGGGCGTGAACCGCGGGATTTCCTTATACAGGATGCTCTGGTCGGTCGTCAGCGTATCGCCGATGCCGAAGTCGGCGTGGCCCACCAAGCCAATGATGTCGCCCGGCCACGCCTCGTTGATGACTTCCCGTTCGTTGCCGAAAAGTTTGTGCGAACTGGAGAGGCGGACTTTTTTCCCCGTGCGCGGATGATGGACGGCCATGTCGCGCTCGAATTTCCCCGAACAGACGCGCACGAAAGCAATGCGGTCGCGATGCCGCGGGTCCATGTTGGCCTGGATTTTGAAGATGAAGCCGGAAAACTCCGGGCGCTCCGGCGCAATCTCCGCGCCCGCGATCACTCGCGGCCTGGGCGGCGGCGCATGCGCCAGGAAGTAGTCCAGCAACAATTGCACGCCGAAATTATTCAGGCCGCTGCCAAAAAAAACAGGCGTCGTCTGGCCCGCCAACACCGCGCTCGCGGAAAGCGTTTCCCCGGCGCCATCCAGCATGGCCAATTCCTCGGAAACCTTGGCGAATGTCTCAGCCGACAATCGATCGCGGATCAGCGGATCGTCAAAGCCGCCCACCGCCACCGGCGCGCGATATTGCCCGCCGATGGTCCGTTCAAAAAGATGCACCTGGCGGCTGGGCCGGTCGAACACGCCCTGAAACTCGAAGCCCGTCCCAATGGGCCAATTGACCGGATAGGCGCCGATGCCCAGCACGCTCTCCAATTCGTCCAGCAACGCCAGCGGAGCGCGCATGGGCCGGTCGCATTTGTTGATGAAGGTGAAGATCGGCACGCCGCGCCGCCGGCAAACCTCGAAGAGTTTGAGCGTCTGGCTTTCGATGCCTTTGCCCGCGTCGATGACCATGACCACCGAATCGACGGCCGTCAGCACGCGGTAAGTGTCCTCCGAGAAATCCTTATGGCCGGGTGTGTCAAGAAGATTTATGCGGCAGCCCGCGTAATCGAATTGCAGCACCGTCGAACTGATGGAGATGCCCCGTTTGCGTTCCAATTCCATCCAGTCGGAGGTCGTCGCGCGCTGATGCTTGCGGGCGGTGACCGAACCGGCCAATTGGACGGCGCCCCCGTAAAGCAGCAGCTTTTCGGTCAGCGTCGTTTTGCCGGCGTCCGGGTGCGAAATAATGGCGAACGTGCGGCGTTTCTGGATTTCTCCGGCAATATCCATACATCTCCAAGAGCGCGCAACGTACCACGGATTAGCCGAAGCGCAAGCGGCACCGGCCCATTGACTGGTCTGAAACTCGCCCAACTTTTGGGTAACCGCTCCTAATCCTAATCCTAATCTTAATCATAATCTCCAAGCCCCACTGTTTTGACTGGAATTGACAGGGATTGGCCGTTCGCGAGGGACGAGCAGCCCGCAAAGCGGGCAGCTCCCAATTTGTTCTGACTCCTGCGAGTCCCTGAGTTTGACTGATTTGACCGGGTTTGACTGGGTTTGACTGGGTTTGACTACACCCAAGCCCAATTTCGGCCCCCCACCCCGTTTCGGTTCCAATTGGTTTAATGTGGTTTGATTCACCTTGATTGACCCCTCATCAAAGCCTCTATTCGGCCCATACTCATTAACATAAGCAAGTCGCTTAGGATAGTATGGTTTGTGGTAAAAACTTGGGTCAAACCGGTTTGACAGGGTTGGACTGGAAGGTTTGCCGTCTGGCTTCTCGCGACGGAAACGTTAAAACTCGGCCAAAATCTCCGTCCTGCAGGTTTGATTTGGTTTGATTCGGTTTGACTACCCTCAGCACCCTCCCGCCGATCGAATTCGTCGTGCAAGAAAACCATACTTAACATAAGCAAGTCGATCATGATAGTATTGTTTGTGGTCATACCTGGGCCAAACCGGTTTGTCAGGGTTTGACCGGGTTTGACCTTTCGGGAGGGACGAGCAGCCCGCAAAGCGGGCCGCCCATTGTTCTGACTCCTGCGAGTCCCTGATTTTGAATGGTTTGGCTGGCCTTGACTGTGCCGCCGTGAACTGACCACGTCGCTTCTTCCTTCATAATTCATACTTCATACTTGTCCTGCATCTGCCAAAGCGGGTCATTAGCATTCGCTTGTGATAATTCTCATCATAACATTATCCTACGCTTGCGGATGTGCGTCAAGTGCAGAGGCTCCCCTCAAATCCTAAGGCTCCGAATTTCATGGTTTGGAGCACACGCTGGTGACCCGCTTCGTCTCGTCAAAAAGCCCTTGTTGCCGGGCGGTATTTGGCGCAAAGTGTGGCCAGTGAAACCCGGCCGAAGCAAAATCGTGATTTGCCTCGTGGTCGGCGTCGCAATCCTGGCTGTGTTCAATTACCTGAAGGAGCCGGAAAGGCGTGAGCCGGTTTATCAAGGAAAAACCCTGACCCAATGGCTCAAGCGTCTCGACGACGGACAGGTTTTCGGCATCAGTTCCTCGGCCTTGCCGTCGCCCACGCCTGCTCAAATCAAGGCTGCGGAAGCGATTCGCGCGATGGGCTCCAATGCGTTGCCGCTGCTCATGCATGACATTCAGGCCAGCCCTCCGGAAGATGCTTTTCGCTTCAAAGCCGAGCGGGGATTTAACCGTCTCCTCCAGCGAGCCTTCGGAACCCGAATCGGATTCAGCGATGTGACCGAAGAAGACTGGACACGTTGGCGAGCCGCACAGGGTCTGGCCGCTTTGGGTCCGCTTGCGGAACCGGCGGTGCCAGAGCTTAAGAGCCTTCTTTTTACGAATCATTTTCACTCCTCGATCAAAGAGGCCGCCTACGCTCTGGCCACCGTTGGACCCGAGGGAATCGAGATTCTGACCAACGCACCTCAACGCGACGAGTGGTCCGGGATGTGCGCCATTTGGGCCTTGGGCCAGCATCCGTCGGCGGGAACAAACGTCATTCCTTTTTTAATTGCCGCCACCTCGTCTGGGAGCGAGGGCACCGCCTGTGGCGCCATTCAAGTCCTCGGACTTTTTCACACAGACGCCGAGCATGTCATTCCCGCTTTGATTGCGGCCCTGGCCAGCGCAAAACCCGCCGTCAGGACCGACGCCGCCCGCTCTTTGGGCGCGTTCGGCCCGCAAGCCGCCGCTGCCGTCCCAATATTACAAGCCCTGATCAACGATCCAGCCATAGGACGCACCGCGCTGGACGCGCTGGAGAGAATTCAACCATCCGCACCGTCATCGAAGCCCCAACGATAAGCGAATTTGGCTCCGTTGCTCACCCTCACCGTTTGGTGGGGCGGACTTCCAAGGGCAAAATTCTCTTTGCGTCTTCGCGCCCCTTTGCAGTGCAATATCTTAAACTTGCTCGTTTCTGAGAAAACTTTTTCAGGGCGCGGAGGACACGAATTTTTGAAAAAGACAATAGGAATGGCTCTTCTTCGTGCTCTTCGTGTGTTTCGTGGTGAAAATTGGGTTGTGCTTGCCTCTCCGTTGGTTCTTGCTTTCTCCGCGCCCTCCGCGGCTCCGCGCGAGAACCCTCATTCATTCCTGCGCGACTACGTCCACGGCATCCACCGCATGCGCGGTGGCCCCGTGTACGCCCCTTTAAAAACCTTTAACGACGCCTCACCCTTTGTTGGCTTCGTTTCCTTCTGTTCAAAACCATCCCTGCATCCATCCGTGAAACCAGTGAAATCCGTGGTCAATCCTTTGGTTGCGTTTTCGCGCCCTTGCGCCTTTGCGGTGAAATCCTTCTCCCTAACCGCATCGTTACGGCGTAGCTTGGGCGAGGATATGTGGCGAAAGACGTTTTCTTGCCAATGCTGCGCCGGTCAGGCAGACTGGCTCCCGTGAAATCATTTCGTTCATACCAGGCGCTTCTCTTCAGTCTGCTTTGCATGTTCCATTCCTCGCCAGGCCACGCCGCCGATAATCCCTTTCTCGGCGAGTGGGGCCTGGCCATTCCCGGCGGCGGCGCCGGCTGGCTCGGTGTCCAATCGCACGGCAACCGCATCGACGCTCAAATGCTTTGGGGCTGGGGCAGTGTCTTCAAACTCAATGGCGCGCATCTCGACGGGGACAAACTCGTGCTCACACGCATTCAACGTGTTGACAGCAAAAGGCCCGATGGCCGAACCGCCAAAATCAAACTGACCGAAACCATCACTGTGACGCGGGACGGCGATTCGCTTAAGCTCCTCAGCGTCATGCCCAAGGCCGAAGGCAACGGCGAGGACCGCGCCGAATTCACCGGCAAACGTCTCCCGCCCATGCCGCCCGCGCCCGACTTGAGCAGCGTCAAATTCGGCGACCCCGTGCCGTTGTTCGACGGCAAGAGCTTGGACGGCTGGCGCCTTGTCGAAACCGACGCGGCCAACGGCTGGAGCGTTCATGACGGCATTCTCGCCAACAACCAACCCCAGGAAGAAGGCAAACCGGAAAAGAATTACGGCAATCTCCGCACCGTCGCGGAGTTTGAGGACTTCACGCTGCACGCCGAAACGCGCCTGCCGAAGGAAGGCAACAGCGGCATCTACCTGCGCGGCATCTACGAAGTGCAGGTCCTTGACAGTTTTGGCAAGCCGCTTGACTCGCACAACATGGGCGCCATTTACAGTCGCCTCAAACCCACCGTCAACGCCGAGAAGCCGGCCGGCCAATGGCAAACGCTCGATATCACTTTCGTCCAGCGCCACGCCACCGTGGTCCTCAACGGCATCAAGATCATCGACAACCAGCCCGTTCTCGGCCCCACCGGAGGCGCCCTCTGGCCTGAGGTGGACCGTCCCGGCCCGATTTATCTGCAAGGCGACCACACCGGCATTGAATACCGCAACATCGTTCTGCGCCCGGTGGTCCATTGACGCGCCCTTAGCCCGACTTGACGGATTC
>PLIU01000115.1 GCA_003140095.1 Verrucomicrobiales bacterium
CGAACGGATATCTACAGCCTCGGGGCGATGTTATATGAGTTGCTCACGGGCGCCACGCCATTTGACACACGCGAACTTCTAAAAGCGGGAATCGACGAGGTTCGTCGAGCTATTCGCAATAAAGAGCCGGCCCGGCCGTCAACACGTCTGACAACCATGACAGCGGCGAACCTGGCGAACGTATCGAAGCTGCATGGGACTGAACCGCCAAAGCTGATTCGCGAGATGCGTGGTGAATTGGATTGCATAGTGTTAAAGGCGCTGGAGAAAGACCGCGCGTTGCGCTTTCAAACGGCCGACTCCCTGGCGGCGGACATTAATCGTTATTTAAACAACGAAACGGTTTCCGCCCGGCCGCCCAGCAGCTTCTATCAATTTCGAAAACTCCTTTCGAGGCACAGAGTGGGATTCGCAGTGTTCGGGATTGTTCTAGTCACGCTGATTGGCGGTTTGAGCAGCACGACCTGGTCTCTCGCCAAGGAGACGAGGGCGCGTGCTGACGCTGATCTGGCTCGTCGTGACGCCGACGAGCAGAGAAAAAAGGCGCAGATTGGGGAGCAGAATGCATTGACGGAGGCAGCTCGAAGCAAGGCGGTGAAGGAAGTTCTGGAGAAGATGTTCACCGGAGTTAATCCCGCAGTGGCACAGGGACGCGACACAGCACTGCTGCGCGACATACTGGACAAAACGGTTGAGCGTATGGGGCAGGAATTGACGAATCAGCCCGCCGTCGAAGCCGACCTCAAGATGACAATCGGAGGTGTGTATGTGTCCCTCGAACTTTATGACAAGGCCGAGGTATTGTTGCAGTCGGCCTTGGCCTTCTATCGGAAGTCCCCCGGCGCTGAAGAAAACGTTGCCGACGCCCTTTCGGCGTTGTCTGAAGAACATTACATGCAGGGTAAATTCGATGGGGCTGAGAAGGAATCTCGCGAGGCTTTGGCGGTCGATCCTTCGCTGCAACAGAAAGAGTCGATGCGACGGGCGCTGGTGGAGACGCGATTGGCGTGGGTCGTCATGGATAGCGGCAGGCCTGCTGAGGCGGAGCCGATCTTCCGACAGGCGCTCGCCATGGGGCAGCGTCTGGCCGGGGACGACTCCGAAGATGTGACTGACTCAAGGTCCGGGCTCGCGATGGCCTTGAACAATTTGGGCAGGCTACCAGAAGCGGAGAGTTTACTCAGGAGATCTTTGGCGGTGGACCAAAAGAATCATGGCCTAGAGCACCCAGACGTGGCCAATGATATGTATAGATTAGCGTTTGTCGTTGCGCGCCAGCACAGGCTCGAAGAGGCCGAAGCGATTGCCCGGCAATGCGTGGCGATTCGGCGCAAAGTTCTGGGACCGAGCCAGCCCCTTTTCGACCAGGCGTTGTTGGCCTTGGCACAACTGTTGGGTGTTGAGGGCAAGGGAAAAGAATCGGCCGACGTGTATCGCGAACTGCTGGACGTGCGGCGTAAACGGCTGGGAGATGAAAATAGCGACGTTGCGGATGTTGTCACAGCGCTGGCAAACACCCTGATCCACAACCAAGACGAAGATCAATTTGAGGAATTGGCGCGCAATTTCCCCAAGGCGTGGATTCCGCGTTCAGAGAATTGGGCGCGGCACGGTAATTGGTCCGAAGCTCTGGCTGCGGCCTCAAGGTACGCGGAACTCCGTCCAGACGACAGTGGCGCTTATCACTTGATGGCTCCGTTGTTAGCGCAAGCGCGGGATTTTCGCGACTATGAGGACCTCTGTGTCCGAATCACCACACGATTCGCGGGCGCCACCGATCCGCATACGGCCGACCGCATGGCCAAGGATTGCCTGATTCTGCCTCGACCGGGGGCAGACCTGAGCGTGCCGGCGAAGTTGGCAGAAACGGCGATCAAGGTCGTCCAAAAGGATGATGTATCTCTTCCTTATTTCCAGAGTTGCGAAGCGTTGGCGGAGTATCGGCTTGGCCATTATGGCGGAGCAATTAAGTGGGCGGAATTGGCGGCGCAGAACCCATTTCCGTACTCACAGGCCGAGGCGTTGGCGATCCTGAGCATGGCGCAAGGCAAGTTGAACCGGGCTGAGGATGCACATTTAGCGCTGGCCAAGTGCGAGTCAGTGATCCAGAAACAGTTTCCGCCTCCGGGCGCGACTGATTTGGGCAGGGATTGGAGGGACTGGATCATTGCGCATGCGTTGCTGGACGAAGCCCGCAACATTGCGCCGGCAGGACATTGAAGGAGGATTTTCAGTTGTTTTGTTTACCAGCAATCGGAGCGGAAATTCGCGAAATTCAAGCTGACAGAGCGGAGGTGTCGGAGTTAACGTACCAAGGCGCTTTGAACAGCGCGCGACCCATGAGCGACGCAACCGTCATTTTAGCCGCGGTGGAACGCGGTGAGGCCAAAGCCGCGGACGAGCTTCTCGTTCTGGTTTATGATGAACTGCGCCGCCTGGCCGCGTTCAAACTGGGCCAGGAATCTCCCGGACAGACTCTCCAGCCGACCGCGTTGGTGCATGAGGCGTGGCTCCGGCTTGTCGGAGATCGCAATCCGGCCTTCAATGATCGCACACATTTTTTCCGCGCGGCGGCGGAGGCGATGCGGCGCATTCTTATTGATCGCGCTCGCAGCAAAAACTCGCAGAAGCATGGTGGGGACTTCGAACGTGTCGATTTTGATGCGTTGGAGTTGGCCACGCCCGAAGAAAATGAAAAGCTTCTGGCGGTCAACGAGGCGTTGGACAAACTCGCCGTGGAATACCCATCCCAGGCCGAATTGGTCAAACTGCGCTACTTCGCAGGCATGACCAACGAAGAGGCCGCGCCCATCCTAGGCATTTCCGTTTCCACCGCCAAGAAGCACTGGGCCTTTTCCCGCGCCTGGCTTTTGAACGAAATCCAAGAGAACCGCTGAGCGGATTTTTTTCCGCTGGCGTGGAACCTTTTGGGGCCAATTCCCGCTTCTCTCAGTGAAGGCCGCAACGATTAAGCGGTTTCAAAGAAACAAAACAAAAAAAGGAAATTACATGTCAAATTATCATAAGCTCTACACTCCGCAGGACAGCGCGATTGTTTTCATCGATCATCAACCGCAGATGCTCTTCGGCGTCGCGAACGCCGATCGGGCCACGCTCATCAACAACGTTACGTTGCTGGCCAAAGTTGCGAAGGAATACGGCGTGCCAGCGGTGATTACGGCCGTCGAAACAGAATCGTTCAGTGGCTACGTGTGGCCGCAACTGCTTGACGTATTCCCCGGGCAGCCGGTTGTCGAACGCAGTTCAATGAATTCATGGGATGATCCCGGTTTTCGTAAAGCCATCGAGGCAACCGGTCGCAAGAACATCATTATGACCGGGCTTTGGACGGAGGTCTGTGTCACGTGGCCGACCATCGAAATGATTGGGGCCGGTTACAATATTTACGTCGTGGAAGATTGCTGTGGCGCGACGTCCTCTGGCGCCCAGGAAGCAGCGCTTTCGCGCATGGTGCAAGCTGGAGCGACCCGGTTAACCACCATCCCCACCCTTCTCGAATGGCAGCGCGATTGGAAAAACAAGGAGCACTACAACGCGCTTATGAATCTGCTCAAAGTGCAGGCTGGCGCATACGGTATCGGCGTTGAATATGCCTACACGATGGTTCATCACGCCCCGCAGTCTGCCAAGGTTCCTCAAGTAGTTCCAAAAAATGCTCACTGAGCTCGTCGGGCGCTCACACGTTATGAAATTAAAAAGCTTAATTGCTGGCGTTGCTTTGGCTCTCGCCATCCAAACCGGACGCGGACAAGATTCGACGTCAAAGCCGAAGGAAAATATATTCGACACCAAACCGCTCGGTATCCAGATGTCCATAAAAATGGATGGGCCGTTCATGGAGCCGGCGGATTTGCAGATCGTCTGCTTATTCAAACACAAAACGTCAGGCGACACCTATCAAGGCGCCGCGAAAGAAACGGATGAGAAACTGAACGGGGTTCTCTCAGGGTTGCGCAATCGGGGCGAATTCATCGGCGAACTGGGAGAGACAATCCTGATCACGCCGGCGAAAGGAACCATTCCCGCGAGGCGATTCATGGTCATTGGCCTCGGCGAGGAGAAGGACTTGTCTCTTGACACACTGAGGGAGGTTGGCCGTATCGCGACCCGTGAAGCCGTCAGACTCAAAGCGAGCCATGTCGCCTGGGCTCCCGTCATTCGCGACGAAGGCAATACCTCTATCGAAGTTGGGGCGGGAGACAGGGCTTTCGCGGAGCAAATGGTTTCCGCCTACGACACCGAGAAGCGATTGCAGGCGCAGGGTTTCGCACCGGAGTTTTCCATTGAGACCTTCGTCATTCAGGCCGGTCCCGCGTTTTTCGATTCGGCCGTAAAACAAGTGGGCGAAGGGATTGCTTCGGAAATGTCGCAAATTTCTCGGCGCGACACGAGTCCCTACACGCCGGCCACGAAATGAACCATGCGCCGCTTGCTTGCAATATTGCCAGTGGCGCTCACGTTCGCGACTCAAGCGCAAGACATGAAAAACTCGCAGGAAATTCCGTCGCCGCCGCCCTCGTACGACATGCTGCGATTCAATGAGAACTATTCATGCTTGAGCAATACGTCAAACCAAACGGATTGGTCTGATCCCGCCAAGTATATTCCCATTCGGCCAAATGATCCGTCCTGGTATCTGACATTTGGCGGGGAAGCCCGGGAGCGTTTTGAAAGTACGGACGCCTTGAATTTTGGAATCGGCGCAGGGGGGGATTCCTATTTGTTGCAGCGTTTGTCTCTTCTGTCTGATCTGCATCTCGGCGACCGGGTTCGTTTCTTTGTCGAAGGCATTTCGGGCCTCGAGATTGGAAACCGGGAATCAGCGCCGCCGGTGCAGCGGGATCCAATTGACCTGGCATTTGCATTCATGGATGTCGTTCCTTATCTGACCGCAGAGGAACGATTAACGCTTCGGGCGGGCCGATTTGGAATGTCGTTTGGGGCTGGACGCCTTGTCGCCACACGCGCGCCGGTGAATATCCCTTTTCGGTTTGATGGATTTGAGGCACTCTATTCCAGCCCGGAATGGGAGGCCACTACATTTCTTACCCAACCGGCCCTGGATTCCGGCCATATCGACAGTGAAGATCATACCACGACGTTTTGGGGTGTATACGTGACTCACTGGTTCGACGCGCCTCATTTGCGTGGAATAGACCTCTACTATTTCGGCATTCATCG
>PLIU01000433.1 GCA_003140095.1 Verrucomicrobiales bacterium
GAAGAATTCTGTCTCACGCCCATTCCTTGGCAGCACCCGCGCTCCTACTTGCAATGACTCTAAGCATGGCCTTATACTAGGCCCTAGCTTCGGCTTCGTCATCCCCCTCAAATCACTAACCGTCACTACTCGATCCGTACAATCCCACTACTCATTTGAGGCGTCCAGTTCCATAAGGCTATGTTCATAACCAGTGACAAACAATGGTTTTGCAGTTAATGACGAGTTAAATAGTCCAATAATTCTGTCAGACATCTCTCCGAAGCACAGCTTCGGCCATTGCGTTCCAAGGCGAACGCAATGTTGTCGGCAACGTTGTTTCCAATGTGCCGCCAACGGTCTGACAGAATTATTGAGGCGCAAAAGCAGCATGCAAGCAACTGCTTGCCAATAGGCATCCGACGCCCATGAAACCTGAACTGGAGCAAAAGATTTTGGAGGAATTGAAGGCCGAGATGGCGGCGAATCCGGCCCGCCGTTCCAAACTGGCCGAGCACGACAGCCTCATCGCCGCGATGCGCGGCCATGGAGCGCCATGGACGACGGTGCAGCGCTATCTGGCCAAAGCCGGCGTGGAGATCAGCGCGGAGGCAATACGCGCATACTGGCAACGGCACCACAGATGTCGCAGACGGCCAGTGTCGGCCACTGCGTTTAACGCAAAGACAAAACAATGGTTGTTTAACCCGCCCAGCGAACTGGAGTAAACTATGAAAGCACAAATCAAATCCCGACTGTTAGCGACGGTTCAGAGCAAAGGCAACCTTGGCAAATCCACCGAATGCCTTGCCCGCATTGAATGGCTGAAAAGCCTTTCCGTCGAATGGCAGGCGTACGACCTCGATGACGCGCATCGCAGCGTCTTCAAACGATACCCGGAGCAAACCAAGCTCATTTCCGTATCCGGCCCGGAAAGCGCCGAGCAACTGCTTCGCGTGTTCCGCAACGCCGGGCGCACGCCGGTTCAGATCATGGACGCCCGCGCCCAGGCCACGGACGAAATCCTGCGCGTGATGCAGCGGACGCATTTTCTTTCCGTCGCCGCCGATCAAGGCATTCGTATGACAGTTTTTGTCTTTCCATACGACGACTTGGCGACCATGCAAAATCTGGAAACCGTGGTCCGCGAGCTTGGGGATGCGGTGGATTATGTCGTTGTCCGCAATCCGGCCAAGAATTCAACGCGCATGTTCGACGGCAGCGGTCTGCAATCCATCCTAAAGGAATGGCACGGGACCGAAATCACCATGCCTGTTCTGTTCAAGAGCACTCTATTGCAACTGGATGAACTCGAAGCGCGACATGGACGCGGCATTTCCTGGGCGGAAGCCATTGGCAACAGTGATTTGAAACTCGACGTATTTGCGCGCGGCGACCTCGAAAGTTTCCTCGCCGACATTCACGGGGAGTACGACTCCATTGCCGGCCATCTGTTGCCCACTAATTTAGCGGCGGAAGTGCAGCCGAAAAAACCGGCGGCGGCGGAAGCCAAAGCTAATTTCCAGAGCCGCTTCAACTTCAACACCGAATAGAACATGAACCAGGAACTTGTCATCACATGGACGCCTATCCTCAAGGAGTTGCCCGATGAGCAACGGGAACGGGCGCGAGAACTAATCGAAAAATACGGCGAATCAAATCCGACGCATTTTATTGTCGAGCTACTGGAAATTTTCGGTATTCACGCCAACTACCTGCAAACCGTTCCGGCTCAAATCAGAATTGCCGGGGAACGCGCCAAAGTGGATGTTCGGCAGTCCATTGACGCGGTCACGACGTTGCATGAACGCACGCGACTGGAACTGAACGAGATTGTTTCTGCCGTGAGCCGAAGCGGGGCTGGATTTGCAAAGGCGCTCGAAACCGCCACAACGACGCAAGTGCGGGCGGCGGAGCACAGCACCCAAGAATTGAAGACGGCCATCACGCAGGAATTCGCGAAGCAGAACCTTCCAGCCCTGTCAGATTGCTTGAGAGAGATTGAATCCAAGGCGGCTGAATCGCTCAAGCAAGCTAAATGTATTCACGAGGATGCGGAACTATTTGACGGCTACGCCAAAGAGCGTTTGGCTTCCTCGGACGCACGATGCAGAGCAAGTTTGGAGAAAGTGGAGAATCTCAATTGGCGGGGAGCATGGACTGTCTGCATCCTCTGCTCACTCACGCTGCTGGTGGTTGCCGGATTTTTTTTGTACAATTATCTGCGCTCCCGTTCCGACCAAATTCTGGCCGACCAAATCGCGCGGACGGCGGCCACGATTCAGGACAACAAAGATGCGTTTATGGAATTGTGCGCCGCTGATTTGAGGGTGAAGGTTCAAGAGACAACTTCGTCCCAAACAGACATCGGAGCGCCGCGCCAATTCGTCGTCTTGGTGGAAGGGGCGCTGGGCGCCGAGATGCGTAATTATGGCGGCGGCAAAGCCGGTTGCATCTTTGTGCAAGGACCGCCCCTTGAAGAAGAATTCACCCGCCTTCGAGTAGCCACCGAAGATGCCGCCAGAAGGCTTGGACTCATGGCGACAAACATGACGACCACCCATTAGCCCGGACGGAGCTTTGACTGACCGGCTTTTCCCCTGTTACCCTTGAAAACCGCTCAGACAAAGTTCCGTCCAACTGCCCTATGCGGGAACGCACTTACCGCCCGCTCTCAGGCACGCTCCACTTCGCCGCCGCCCCTTCTCCCTTCGGCCTGCTCCGTTCCGCTCCGCCTTCGAGCGGGCGTTCAGTGCTTATGTGACAACGCAAACAGCTTGGACAAGGGTGCCAAGCCAAGCCGAGGCGCCGGAAGCCTTGCTACGTCGCGTCACCAGCACTAATCGCGGCGGGAACTTGCATGAATAATTGGGGTCCTTTGTGGGCTGCGCGAATCTCGCCAGGCGGAAAAATTTCGATTCAGAGTGCCCTTAAACGTTCAACATCCCAAACCGGAAGAATCAAGGAGAGCCGCCCGATGGATACGCCACCAACACGGGCACGTCGTGGGGTTGGGACGCAAGCATCCTGCCCACCTGTTCAGCCGTAAGCCTGGTGGGAAGGCTTCCGAGCAGCGACAGAAACCGATGTTGATCGTCCTTCATGCAACATCAGTCGGGGCGTTTGCCGACCCGAACGCAATTTTTTGGCTGCATTTTTTTCTGCTCGACCATTAGAAACCGCGAAACAATGCTTGATTCCTCGCGCCTCCCGAATCTGCGTACGGCGCAGAATTTGAGTATGAATTTGGCGAACGAAAAGCAGCACTACATTTCCAAGGTGTTGTTGCGCCGTTTTAAGTCCTCCAACAAGCCTCTGCAATGCTATCAATTGGCAAGTCAAACATGGGAAGAAAAAGGCATTGACCGATTGTGCGCCGCAGCGGGCTACAATCAACTGTTGGTTCCAGGCGAGGAGACAAATAACGCGCTGGAAGCGTCGATCTCGCGCGTCGAATCGCTTTTGCCAAACACGTTCAAGGCACTGGAAGTGGCTGCCCATGAAGGAATGCCAACGAAGCTATTGCCGGAAATTTATCGCAACCTCTGGTCCTATTGTTCCTTTTTGAAGCTGTCGTCTCTCTTCTCGAAAGCAAGTGCCGTGGTAAGCTTCCTAACGCAACTAAACATGGAGTTAGAGCGGGGGCATTATGCTCTCTGGTCGGAATTACGAGTTCCGGGCGAAATCATTGAGGGCTTTCGGCAAGAGTATCGCGCCGGAGGACGTGTAATCATCCAAGCGCAAAACGTATTGCAATTGATTTACCGACTTCAATTTGAACGCCTCCTTAATGTCAATTACCTCGAATTCTCGAATGCGGATTGGTCAATTTGCCTTTCTCCTATTGATTTGCCGATGTCCGACATAGGAATCATTCAGGTCCAGTTGAAGGACCTGAACGTCAATCATTACTTGCTACCCATCGGGCCACGGTTCTTGCTGGAGGGCGTATTCCATCACGATCTTTCTAAAAACTCAGTAAAAACGACAATTCGTGGATTTGAAATGACAATGGAAGAAGCGGAATACAGAGTTGACTGCATCTGCTTGTCGTCGGTGCGAGAAGTAATTTGCGCTGATAAGAATTTCGACATTGGACGCAGCTTAGAGCGAGCCGGATCGAACGGCCTGGAATTTGCCAAAATCGTAAATCCCAATTTGGTTGCAGCCGCCGGAGTTCTAAACGTGAGCCGGCACTACTCCTTCAAATGTGTTTCCGTTGACGATTATCGACGGTTTGTGCATTCATTCATTTTGCCGAACTAAGGCATTTGCCAAGAAAAGTGAACGCCGCACTCGGTTGCTTTGGCGATGCGTGTCAATCGACTTAAACTCCGGCGCTGCCAGATCGACCATCGTGAATAACGCTTGATTCCGTTCTCAGTCCAGCAATGCAAAACGAACCCTTCGGGCCGTGGCAGGCTCTTTCGTCGGCGGGTTCGCCAGGGGGTGTCGTCGGGCTAAAGTGTCAGTTATTGCACCTTTTCCTTCGCTTTCTTTTTGTCCTCATTGCCGGACTGGCTAGTTGTTTGGGAATGGGGGGGAATGGAATTCAGTGCGAGGTGCGGGCCTGCGCGGTGACCGGGACGGCCTTTTTCTTCCAGTCTTGGCACTCTCGCAGCCATTCCTGATTTTGCTTTTAGTGGTGTGTTGCTGGCTTCGCCGGAAGTCTGGGCGGGGCTTTGGTGCCGGGTTTGGCTTGCGGGCGTCGCGGGCCGTACCAGTTGCTTTTGCGCTCTCAGGGTCCGCGCGGCCCCATTGCGATTGTTTGCCCCGTCACGACCCCCAAACAATCGCTCCGTGCGGACGCCTGTAATATTTTCCTGCCCGCGCCAGTTTACGGACCACTCCTGGCAGGAGTGGCGGCAAGCCCGCTAGACGGAGGAAATTACGATGTTAGTCGTGACAAGGGGCAGAGTCGGTACCAACTAATTACTCATGTATATTGCTTGTCGGCGTGCCCGGAGCCTGCCTTCTGTTTCAGCAAACGCTGTCTTCCACAGCGAAGCTGCCAGTACGGATTGGGAATACTCAACTCTTGCCGACGAATGCAAACGGTCGAAATGTGCCGGTCAAGGCGGGCCGCGAGTTCTGTGTCGGACGCGGTGCCAAGGAGAGCATCTTCCTCAGGGGTCCAGGGTCGGCGTTTGCGATTATGTCGGATGGCCATGCCTAGTTTGAGTCGGCGGGATTGCACGCTAGACGGGTGTCGTCCGATCCGTTTCGCGATCTCGGCATCCGACGCGGTGCCCAACAAGGCGTCCTCTTCTGGAGTGAAAAATTTCCAGCCAGGTCTAGGCACACGAATTTTTAGGCGGGTGCGACGGTTTTCCACAGAACTGACCGTTCGGCCGAGTTGCTCGGCGATTTCCTTGTCGCTGCATTTTTTGAATAGGGCGTCTTGATCGGATGTCCACTCGCGGCGGATAATCTGCCGGATCCCCAGGACCCGCCTCCGGACGAGGATGGCCGTGCGCGTGCGCTGAAGCTGGCGCGCCGCATCATTGATGGAGAATGTGCGCACAATGCCGTCCTCCTGCATGGTCCAAGGACGCCTTTTCTGAACTTGTTGTGGACAGATGGCCCTATGGAGAGCCGATCTGCGATGTGCAACTGCTTTCACGGTGGCACCAATCAGTAAGGCGACCTGATCATCCGGGCGTATTCCCAATAGCCGGTCATCCTCCGCTGTCCAGAAATGCCGTTTGGAGCCGAACGGACGGATGTGCTTCATCAACCGCCGCACGCGGACTGCGTTCAATGCCCGGTGTGTTTTGCGGGCGAGATTTCTGTCGGGCATGGTACCCAACAAAATATCCTCTTTTTCGGACCAGGCCTGCGGAGGTTTCGTCCCGAAGGGTGGTCGCCTCAGCTCGTGACGGCGGCCTTGCACGCCTTTGATCGAGCGTTGAAGACGCGCGGCGACCTCAGCATCCGGGGCGGTACCAATTAATTTGTCCTCAACTGGCGACCAAAGCCGCTTTTGCCGAACTGTCAACGGGATACTCTTGTTGTGTCGTCTCTGTAGAACGCCCGATATGGGGCGTCTTGTGCGGCGGGCGACCTCCTCATCTCGCATCGTACCTAACAGGGCGTCTTCCTCGGCGGTCCAGCGGCGGCACGGCGAATCAAAGGGGGAGATATGGCGGCGCGCGCGATACAATTTGACGGCCTGTTCTGTTCGGCCCAACTTGCGAGCCAAAACTGCATCCCGCATCGTCCCCAACAGCTTTATTTCCGACTGTTCCCATTTCCGGCACTGGGGCGCTGGTTTGAACGGCGCGATCTTGAAGGCGGCTCTTTGCTGCCAGACTTGATGTTTGGGACGCCGCAGGCGCCGTGCCAGTTCGTAATCATTCATCGTCCCGAGGAGCTTTATTTCCCCCATCGTCCACGGTCGAGGCCCCGTTTCCATCGCGATGCGATAATGCTCACGCATCGCGACGATTTCTTTAATGGTGCGCCGACTACGGCGAGCAAGGACGGAATCTGGCCTATGGCCGAGCCGTTCAAGTTCGGCGAAAGTCCAAGGCGAGCCTCGGCGGTTCTTGGGTCCGACTGTTCTCACGTCTGCCACGAATTGTTCCCCCCCCCATTTATATCAACTCGCTGCATGGTGCCAGCCAGAATGCCGACAATTTGCCACAAGCGCTATGGCAGTTGATGTGGTCCGATACTTGAGGTCGGATTGGTTCGACGGGGCGGCACCAGGAAATCTGGCCGCTACATACTGGCATGAGGCCATTTTACTACACAGTCAACTACACAGTAGAGCCAAGCCCGACCAGTGGGTCTCATGTTCAAAGGATTTTCAAAAACTTGGCCTCATGTCTCAAAGTTGTCCCTTTTTTGGGNNGTGTAGTAAACCGTGTAGTAAAAGTACTGAATGGGTTCGTTTTTGTTAGGTTGGATTTTGAAAGATTAGCTTGCATTTACGAGGGAAAGCCACTATATTTTGCCCAGAAATTGGGCTTAAGAATCTCCGAGTCCTACCTTTGGAGCCATTTCTGCGACTACTTCAAACCCGCTCTGCTTGCGAGTGCTCTTGGCGGCCTGGGCGTCCAGCACCCTTCGGCTTTTTGTCTCAACCGGCGCCCCCGCGCAGCGAATTTAGACTCGACAAAGCGGCGTGTTAGGTCACGCTTGTCAAAATCCGGCGCATGTCACGCCGGATTCAAACATGACCTATCTCGCCAGCGCTTCGGCAGGGACTCCGAGCCGTTTCTCTAAGCGGCGTCGCGTCTTGATTTTTCCCGGGATGCTTCTGCTCGTGGTGCTCCTCTTCTATGGTGAGGAAGACTGGCGCGGGAAGCGGACCTGGGAAATGTGCAAACGGGATTTGGCTGCCCAAGGACAACTTCTGGACGCAGAGTCCTGGATTCCTCCGCGTGTGCCGGACGATCAAAATGTTCTCAAAGCGCCGAAAATGGCGGACTGGTTCGGCGGGCATTTCTACGCGGGAACGGCTCCCCCGACCGATCTCTCCGCGCAACTCTCCTCGCGCCGCTGGCCAGGGTCAATCGTATTCGCCCAATTCAGTGTCCTGACGCCAGGGATGGAGGCCAGCAATGTCTTCGTAAGAATCGCCGCTCCGCCATGGGATGAAGCCGATACAAATATTGTGGAAACGGTCGAATTCGACTCGGTCCCATTGACCGACGCCATTCGTGCTCTTGCTATACAGATAGGTCTGAACATTGTATTCGATCCAGCCTTATTCCAAACCAGTGCTCCAGCAGGAATTCTGGCGGGCAATCGGAACGTCACCTCCAAGTGGCGCAACATCACAGCCGCCCAGGCCCTCTCCACCTTGCTCCAGAACTATGGAATGGTTTTGGTCGCCGATCCCGCGACACATGTGGCGCGCGTTAGAGCCATCGATTTTGCAGCGGCGCGGTCACCACAGCCAATCGGGGCTGCCCAGGCCAGCAGCTTCGATGCCTTCGCGGGCGCGGACCTCGTGCTGGACTACAACTCTCCCGTCAAAATCATCCTTCCACGATCAGGATCTGGCGCAACGGTAGTAGATTTCATTGCTTTGGACAGGGTTTTGTTGGCCGATGCCATCCGCAGCCTTGCCACACAAGCCCAACGAAGTATTCAATTTGACCCAGCGCTAACGCAAAGCGGTGCTCCGACGGGCACCCTGGCTCGCAATCCCACGATCACCGAAAGGTGGAACAACATCACAGCCGACCAGGCACTTTTCGCCCTATTGCAGAATTTCGGCATGGTTTTGATGGAAGATCCTGTGACCCATTTGGACCGCGTCACGGCCAGCGATTCCGCGCAGGCTCGTTTGGCAGCGCAACTTTTCGCGCGCCAGCCTGACGTCCACGCGGCGGTGGTGTCACTGCTGCGTAGCGCGCAGGGATCCTCCGTCGTAAGCCCGCTCGGATACGTCGTGGCGCAACACCCGCTGGACCAGATCAAACCGATCCGGATTGCCTTCCGGTCGAATTCAGCCCTCACCGCGGCGGAGATAGAAAGCTTTATCAAGGAATTCCTTCCGGTCGGCCTTTTTAACTGCGAAGGACTCGTCGTCACCGTCGATCCCGCAATTCGGGGGGCCTTTCAGGCGCGGCTTCCTGTCGAGAGCGCGGTGGATTTCCTCGCCTGGAGTGATAAACTTGAGCCTGACTTCGACCTGATCCGCCAGGGTTTGCAACGTCCCCAGGCGCAACGCGACGATTACCAAACTTGCCTGCAAGAGCCGTCGCAGTTTCCGAATTTCGTCACCGTACGAACCGTAGCGCAGGCCCTGGCCGAGCGCGCGCAATGCCATCTGCTCCTGGGCCAGCAGGATAGGGCCTTGCGCGATTTGGCCCTTATCCACGATCTGTCACGGGCGTATGTCACCAGGCCCATTAACTTGATTGAGGCCATGATCACCATTGCGGTCGGCGCCCAGTACACCGAAATCGTTGCCGACGGTCTGCGATTGCAGGCGTGGCGTGAACCGGAATTGGGTGCCTTGGAGGAACAACTTAGGTCTATCAACTGGCCACCCTTGCTTTCCACGGCACTTGCCACAGAGCGAGCCTTCGATTGCCAAAGGATCGAGCGCATGACGCCCGCCGAGTTCGGAGAATCGCTGACGAACTGGTTCCTTAGTCAGGTGTCTGCCTCCAAGCCGGTCAGCCCCCTTTTTCGGTTCCTGCCTCCCCGTTGGATTTTTCCGCAGAACCATTGGTTGATGGACAAGTTTTTTGCCGCCATTCCGCGCGGTTGGCGCTACCAGAACATGGTCACCGAGGCCCTGCTTAAACAGGAGCTGATTAACAGTATCGATCTTTCCAACGGCTTGATCTTGCCGGAGAAAGCGAACCTTTATAGCCGCGACGCCGATTTGGCACTCAAAGCGGGCTCGCCCGCCACCTTCGTGGCATCCCTGTTTGCCGCCAATGACACCAGATTGGTTTCAACCACAGCCCACAGCCAAACGGCTGTTAACCAGGCCTGTGTCGCCTGCGCCTTGGAACGTTACCGTCTGGCGCTCGGCCAGTACCCCGGCGCGCTGGATGCCCTGGTCCCGCGTTTCCTCGAAAAGCTTCCCCGCGACCTCATCGGCGGCCGGCCCCTAAAATACCGCCGCGAACCCGGCGGAACATTTCTCCTCTACTCCATCGGCTGGAATGAAAAGGACGCCGGCGGAGTTCCCGGCCAAGGGAATTCTTATATCACCGACGGTGACTGGGTCTGGCAGAAAAATTCGCCTTGAATTCCCCTCATCTGCTTCTGCCCGAAACCACGCTGTGCGCCCGCCACATACGTTCGGCCCGGCGTCAACGCCTCATCAATCCGTCTGGTTCCATCAGTCAAAATTCAGCATACCCAGCCATTGCTTCAAGGAGAGCTGATGCGGTAGTAGCGGCCAGTGTTGTTCGTCTGTAATGGTTCGCTGAAATAAAACAAACCGTTCGTGAGCGTGAGGGTCAGCAGGGGAGTCCACATCGCGTTCGCCAGATTGGTGCAAGCTTCCACCACGATGGGGACATTGGTTGTGCCCGTGATGTTAAACCCAAAGGAATTGCTGGCTACACCAAAGCTGGCGCTGTTCGTTTGGATTGCCACCTTCCACAGCACGGCCGGAAGACCCGCAAAAGGAGAACTCCAGCCGGTCGTCCCGGGCAAATAATAGGCCGTGGCGCTGTTGGCGTCATGAAAAAACCCATCGAAACCAACGGTGGGAGCGTTGCCCTGGAAAAAGACGCTGCTCAGGCTGAAGCAATTCCAGAACGCGTCAGCCCCGATGCTGGTGACGCTGCCAGGAATCGTGACGCTGGTTGGGTTGCAGTATGAAAACGCATAATTGCCGATGCTGGTGACGCTGTTGGGAATCGTGACGCTGGTTAGGTTGCAGTCAAAGAATGCATAATTCCCGATGCTGGTGACACCACTGGGAATCGTAACGCTGGTCAGGCTGGAGCAGTTAGCGAACGTATTGGACTCGATGCTGCTCACGCCCATGGAGATCGTGGCGTTTGTCAGGTCGGAGCAATTCTCGAAGGCCGCGGCCCCGATACTGGTGACGCTGCCGGGAATCGATACGCTGTTCAGCGCGGTGCTATTGAACGCACTGGGTCCGATGCCGGTGACTGCCAAACCTCTGATGGTGTCTGGAATGGCCAAAGCGCCGCCATGCCCGGAATAACCGGTGATGGTGATGGTGCCCGCGTTAATTGTGTATTCGAGTTGGGCTTTGACCGTTGCCGGTGCGGCCGAGAGCAGCAAGCCCATTAAGACGGGCCAAGTTTTTTTCATAACTGATATTCGCTTCGTGCAGACCGCCGCCATCAAAGCAGACACGCCCAACAAAAGCAAGGTGAATTGCCAGTACAGTCTTGGCCAAGCTTGGTCACGTCACAGGTGCAGATTGGCCGCGCCCGCGCGCGCCAGCAAGGCCACAGCAGGAAGGCATGGTTAGTGCTTGTGGGTAGAAAGGGGCAATCTTGAGAATGCCGCCTTAGGATTGGTGTTAAACCTGCTTATCTCAGGATTGTGAACCAATCGTTTTTGATAAGAAACTCATAAATGAGAAAGCCTTTTTTTAAAATTGCTTTCAGCCCCTTGGCCACCGGTTACGGGGTGGTCTGGATGCGCTTTGGCATCGGGAAATCTCCTGCACCGGCGTCCGAATGGGTTCCAAGGCGTTGCTCATGAATCTTGGACGATCCAACCAACCTCCGCCGCGCCAGGTCGTCACGCTGGCTTTTTTGGCGGAACAACTTCCCCATTCTCTCATCAGTGAAGAGTTGGCCCGGTCCTTGTGCGCTGAAACGGAAGGGTCCGTGGTGCTGGTCCGATTGGAATCGCAGAATGGCACAGCCCAAACGAACGACAAGGCGAAACCAGGAATTCATCTCAACGGAGAATTCCATCTGCCGCCGCAACTGCGCAAGAGCGAAACCGGATTCTATTCTCTGACTCTTTTATGTGCCAGGAGCGAACCGCCCACTCCGTCAGGACTGGACGCGCTGCTAAGCCAACTGAGCCGCCACTTTCGGCACGTGCTAATTCAAACGCAGGTGGATGAACGCCCCGCCGCCTGGCTCTTTGAATTGCTTCTTCGTTCAAATATGGCTTATTTTTTTATTATGGCCACCACCAAGGATGTCTATCATCTCGACTTGGTCATGCGGGAAGCGCGGGCGCGGTGTCGCAACGGCAGCGTGGCTATCAAACTCGTAGGGTGTCTGGCCGAGGGTGAACAGATTGGTGGTTTTGACTTGCTCATTCAACGTATCGCCGGCTCGGTGCATATGTTCGTTCGCGCCTGTCCGAGATTGGAGGCAGTTAAGGAGACCGGGCTCCGAACCGCTGCGACGGTTTCGTTCCGCGCCGACCTCCGCCGCCTGGCTCGGGAAATCGGCGGTTGCCTGGTAGGGCTGGCGCTGTCCTCCGGCGCAGCCAAAGGCTTCGCACATATAGGAGTGATTCAGGTTTTGGAAGAGAACGGCATCGAGGTGGACGTGGTTGCCGGGTCGAGCATGGGCGCCTACGTCGGCGCTCTCTGGGCGCATGGGTGCGATGGGCTAGAGCTTGAACGACTGGCGCGGGAATTGGAAACCCGCTGGTCCTTTTTGACCCTCATTGATCCCACCTTCCCGCCACATCGCGGGTTCTTGCGCGGCTTCGCCGTCAAGAAGCGCCTGATGCGGACGATCGCCCACGCGCGCTTTGCTGATCTGGTGCGGCCGCTGCGAGTCATCGCCGCCAATTTGGCCACCTTGGAGCGCGTCGTATTCTCCAGTGGCGAAGTCGCCACCGCCGTCCATGCCAGCACCGCGGTGCCGGGCATTTGCGTGCCGATTACTATTGACGGAGAAACCTACACGGACGGCGGCATTGTGGATCCGCTGCCTGTGGATGTGTTGCGAGAGATGGGAGTGGACAGGGTCATCGCCGTGAACGTCATTCCGACACCTGAGCGCATTCGTCACGGCATCGAGGCGGAGCTGGAGTTGGGCCGCCACAACCCAACCCCTCGGCGCAAGCTCTTTGGCAAAATTCACCCGCCGGACCGGCAGGTGAACTATTTCGCCCGCGGAAGCATGTTGGAAATTCTCCTGCGCAGCGTTCAGAGCGGGCAGATTCGCATGGCCGAAGCGTCGTGCCAACAGGCCGACTTGGTGCTGCGTCCAGACATTTACGACGATCGCTGGCTCGATTACCGCCGCCCTGGAAAGTTCATCGCTTTGGGCCGCCAAGCCGCCGAGCGGCATCTCCAGGAGATCAAATCGCTGGTCAACAGAAGGGAAGTAAACCATGAGTCGAAATTCGCTCCAGAACCAGTGGCAACAATGGTCTGAACCCGTGGTTCGCCGATGGCAAGCCGAACAACTGAGGCGCTACCTGCGCTCAGTCGTGCTGCCCTTCTCGGCGAATTACCGCAAGTTGTTTCTGGAGCATGGCCTTGACGCCGAATCCTTCCGCACGCTGGAGGATCTGCAACGATTGCCGTTCACGACCAAAGCCGACTTGCTGAATACGGCTGCGCAGCCCCAACGGTTCAAAGACTTCATCCTGATTCCTGACCAAAAAGTGCTGGCCCGGCGGCCCGGCACGGTCCTGCGCGCGTTGCTCCACGGCCGTGAACGGGTCAAGCAGGATTTTGAATCCGAGTTCCGCCCGATCTTCGCGACGTTCACCACCGGCCGCAGCGCGGAACCCACTCCGCTTTTCTTTACCCAACGCGATCTCAACCGCCTGGCCATCGCCGGACGCCGGCTCGTTGAAATCTGCGCCACACGGCCCGAGGACAAATTGCTCAACACGCTTCCCTTCGCGCCTCATCTGGCCTTCTGGCTCGCGCATTACGCGGGCACAGCCGGCGGAGTCCTGACGATGAGTTCGGGTGGCGGCAAGGTGATGGGCACCGAAGGCAACATCCGCCACCTGCGCAAATTCAACCCCGACATCCTCATTGGCGTGCCGACCTTCGTCTATCACCTGCTGCACCAGGCCGCAGAGGAAGGCGTCCATTGCCAGAATCTACGACGCATCGTGCTCGCCGGCGAAAAAGTCAGCGATGGTCTGCGCCAGAAATTACGCGATCTTGCGCTCGAACTGGGCGCCCGCAACGTGGACGTGCTGGCCACATACGGCTTCTCGGAAGCCAAGCTCGCCTGGTCCGAATGCCCGTTTCCATACAACCAGCCTTCCAGCGGTTACCATCTTTATGCCGATCTTGGCATCGTGGAAGTCATTGATCCCAATACCGAAGAGGCGCTGCCGCCGGGTCAACCGGGCGAACTGGTGTTCACGCCCATCGAAGCGCGCGGCACCGTGCTCTTGCGCTACCGCACTGGCGATTTCATCGACGGCGGTCTCACCTACGAGCCATGCCCGTATTGCGGCCGCTCGCTGCCGCGACTCCTGGGCAACATCTCGCGTCGCTCGGAGATCAGGGAAATGAATTTCGACAAGATCAAGGGCACCCTTGTGGATTTCAATGAATTGGAGCACGTGCTCGATGGCGCCCCGCACGTGGGCGCCTGGCAGGTGGAACTGCGCAAGATCAACGACGATCCCCTGGAACTGGATGAACTCATCCTCCACGTGCAAAGGCTCAACGCTGTGGACGAGGAACAACTGCGTCGCGATCTTAGTGAACGATGTGCCGCGCACCTCGAAATTCAACCCAACCAGATTCTGTTCCATGACGCCGGCGAAATGCGGCTGCTTCAAGGCGTGGGCAGGTTAATCAAAGAACAAAAACTGGTGGATCACCGTCCGCAGGCCCCGCCTCCGCAGGAGCAGACCGCCGGCGCCGGCGCGTCGTTCGTTGGAACAGAATCCCAATCTGGCGCACTCGTCGGGAACAAACCGGAAACATTGCCATGAAAGAAAATCGTTTAGTCATTGTGGATGGAGTCCGCACGCCCTTTTGCAAGGCGGGCACCGAACTTGCCTCGCTCGGCGCGGAAGAACTCGGCCGCATCGCCGTCAATGCGTTGCTGACCCGCACGGGCTTGGATCCGGCCCTGGTGGACGAGGTCATTTTTGGTTGTGTCGCGCAACCGATGGACGCGGCCAACATCGCCCGCGTGATCGCGCTGCGCGCCGGCATCCCGGAATCCGTTCCCGCCATTACCGTCCAGCGCAACTGTGCCTCAGGTTGCGAAGCCGTCACGCTCGCGCAGGAGAAAATGCTCGCCGGACGCGGATCCATTTTTATCGTCGGTGGCACCGAGAGCATGTCGAACATCCCGCTTTTGTTCAAGCAAACCACAGCGGCGAAATTCAATCGTTTGAGCCGCGCCAAGAGCCTCGGGCGGCGGCTGCAGTCGCTGGCCGGATTTCGTCCGTCGGATTTCCAACCGCGTGTGGGCCTGCTGCTGGGTCTCCAAGATCCGGTTTGCGGCCTCAACATGGGCGAAACGGCCGAATTGCTCGCCCGCGAGTTCCGGTTGACGCGTCAGGAACAGGACGCATTCGCGCTCGTATCAAACCAGCGCGCGATCGCGGCGCGCGACAAACTTATGAACGAAATCTGTCCCGTTTTTCTCGCGTCCAAATCGCTGGCCGTCACGCACGACAACGGCCCGCGCGAGAACCAATCGCGCGAGGCGCTGGCGAAACTCAAGCCCGTGTTCGACCGCCGGACCGGCACGGTCACGGCCGGCAACGCCTCGCAAGTCACGGACGGCGCCGTGGCTCTCCTGGTGATGTCCGAGCAGCGGGCCGCGCAACTGGGTTTGACGCCGCTGGGCGCTCTAACGGGCTACGCTTACGCCGGCTGCGACCCGTCCCGGATGGGGCTTGGCCCGGCCTTTGCCATGGCGCGCGCGGAGGCGCAAACCGGCTTGTCGCTTGCTGATGCCGATCTGATCGAGCTTAATGAAGCTTTCGCCGCGCAAACCCTCGCCGTATTGAAGTGCGCCCAATCGGACCAGTTCGCGCGCAAGTTTCTGGGCCGCGAGCATTCGCTGGGAGAAATTCCGCTGGAGAAACTCAACGTCAACGGCGGCGCCATCGCCCTGGGTCATCCGGTCGGCGCGACGGGCGCGCGCATCATCTTGACGAGTCTAAGGGAACTACAGCGTCGCAAAGCCAGGCGCGCGTTGGTCACTCTGTGCGTTGGTGGTGGTCAGGGCACCGCCCTGTGGTTGGAACGGAATTGAACCTGCTTATGATCAAAACATTGCCACCTCAGCCGTCCGCCTCCGAGCCCACAGCCAGACTCGACCGAGGCGCGCTGGAACGGTCCATTTCCGGCGCGTCTGCGAGCACGTCTTTGACGGAGCAGCCCCAGCGCACGGTTCAGCATTTTGTGCGCGAGGACCAGATCTGCGTGCTCACCTTTGACCGTCCTGCTTCCGCCGCGAATATCTTCGACCGCCGCACGCTCACGGAACTGGGGCAGGAACTCGACTTCATCGCTGGGATGGCGCAGATCCAAGGCGTGATCATCACCAGCGCCAAGCGCTCCATTTTTATCGCCGGCGCCGACCTCAATATGATGAGCGAAAACGCCTCGCTCCAGGACGTGCGCGAGTTGATCAACCTGGGCCAGACGGTGATGAATCGCGTGGCCGCCCTGCCAATCCCCACCGTAGCCGCCATTCACGGCGCGTGTGTGGGAGGGGGTTACGAACTCTGCCTTGCGTGCGATTACCGCGTCGCCTCCTCCGACCGCGTGACCAAGATCGGGCTGCCGGAAACGCTGCTCGGCCTGCTGCCGGCCTGGGGCGGTTCCACACGCCTGCCGCGCCTGATCGGTTTGCCTCGCGCTTTGGATGTTATCCTCGCCGGCAAGACGCTCGCGGCCAAGCAAGCTTTGAAATACGGCATGGTGGACGAATTGGCGCCCGCGGAATACATCGTGGATGTGGCCGCCAGGATGGTAAATCGTGGCAAATCGCGGCAGGCCGGCCACCATGTTGTCAACAATAGGTTTGCCGCCTCCGCCATCGCCGCCCGCGTGCGCTCGCGGTTGCTGAAGAAAACGCGCGGACATTACCCGGCCGTCAGCAAAGCGCTGGAGGTCGTCACTCGCGGTATTTCCAAATCCATCCCGGAATCGTTGGCGCTGGAACGCGACGGCATCCTCGAACTCGTGCAGACCGAGGCCTGCCACAATTTGATCCGGATCTTCTTCCTCCAGGAACGCGCGAAAAAACAGACCCTGTCAGGCGCGGGTTCCGCCACGTCCCCGGCCGCCATCACCCGCACCGCGGTCATCGGCGCTGGCGTAATGGGCGTCGGCATCGCGCAATGGCTCAGTTCACGGCAGTTGCCGGTCATTCTGAAGGACGTCAACACGGAACAGGTGGCCAAGGGAATGGCCGCCATCGCCAGGATTTACCAGGAAGGCGCCAAACGCCACGTCTTCACCCGGCGCGAAGTCCAAGACGGACTGGACCGAATCTCGCCCGCGTCATCCTCAGTGCCGCTGCGTCAATGCGGTCTGATCATCGAAGCCGCCGTCGAAAACCTGGAACTGAAGAAGAAGATTTTTCAAGGCCTGGACGAGTTGGCCGGCGACGACACCATCCTGGCCACCAACACCTCGGCGCTGCCGATTTCAGAACTCGCCGCCACCACTCGGCGGCCCGAACGCGTTGTCGGCCTGCATTTCTTTAACCCGGTTCATCGCATGCAACTGGTCGAGATCGTCGCTGCCCGCCAGACTTCGCCGGAAGTCCTGCAACGCGCCCTGCACTTTGTGCGGCACATCGGCAAACTGCCTGTGATTGTCAAGGACAGCCCCGGCTTCCTGGTCAACCGCATCCTCATGCCCTATCTCCTAGAAGCTGGAAACCTCTTCGAGGCCGGCGCCAGCATCACGAACCTCGACGAGGCGATGCTCGACTTCGGCATGCCCATGGGCCCGATGTGCCTGCTGGACGAAGTGGGTATCGATGTCGCCATGCATGTGGCGCGGACCTTAGCCGCCCATTACGGGGATCGCATGTCCATCCCTGAGACGTTGACCAAAATGATTCAGGCCGGAATGTTGGGCCGCAAATCCGGGCGCGGTTTTTATCTGCACCGAAAAGGCAAACCACCCCAACCCGACCCGCAGGCCGCCTCTTTCTTATGGAACCAGAATGCCAGCGCGCTGTCCCGGAAGGCTCTCCAGGAGCGCATGGTTCTCCTCATGGTCAACGAAGCCGCGCGCTGCCTTGAAGAGCAGGTCGTCGCTGAACCGGCGGACGTTGATTTCGCCATGATCATGGGCACCGGTTTCGCGCCCTTCCGCGGCGGTCCGCTTCGTTATGCCGACTCTGTTGGCGTTGCAACCCTGGTCGCCACGATGGATCGTCTGGCAGCCAGTGGCGCCGTCCATTTTGCTCCTTGCGCCCTCTTGCGCAGCGTGGCTGGCACCGGAAAGGGATTTTATGAGGGAGTTACCTATGCCAATGATGTCATCAGCAAAGCTCCTTCCGCGGAGCATCCAATTTCCAACGGCCACCTGCCCCCGCCCGCCATTTTGACCGAGACAAAGCCTCCCGTGACCAAGCCTCCGGCAGAGTCGCCAGTGGCCGAAGCGCGTTCGCTGATCGACACCTCAAAAATGTCCGCCGGCCAGCGCGCCGCTCTTGAGTTGACAGAGGCGGCCCGCGAGGTCGCCCAGAAGCCATCCTTCGTCAGCGGCCTGTTCATGGGCGCCTTCGATCTCCCTCACACCTTTCCGGTTCAAAGCGCCGAAGACCGCGACCGGGGCGATGTCTTTCTCCAGCAATTGGAAAGCCTTCTGCGCGACAAAGTCAACCCGGACGAGATTGATCGCACCGGAGAAATCCCCGCGCCAGTGATCGAGGCACTGGCAAAGCTGGGCGCGTTCGGCATCAAGATTTCGACCCAGTACGGCGGACTGGGTCTTTCCCAGACCAATTATTGCCGTGCCGCGATGCTGCTGGGAGGTTACTGCGGCAACCTGACCGCGTTGCTCTCCGCTCACCAGTCCATCGGCGTGCCTCAGCCGCTCATCCTGTTCGGCACCGAGCAACAGAAGCGCAAATATCTGCCCCGCGTGGCGGGGGGCGAGATTTCGGCCTTCGCCCTCACCGAGTCCGGCGCAGGTTCTGATCCGGCGACGATGCAGACGCACGCCGAACCGGCGCCGGATGGAAAGTCTTTCATCCTCAACGGCGAAAAGCTCTGGTGTACCAACGGCACCAAGGCCGGCGTCATCGTGGTCATGGCCAAAACACCTCCCAAAATGGTGGCCGGCAGAGCCAAAGACCAAATCACGGCCTTCATCGTGGAGACGGACTGGCCGGGGGTGGAGGTAACGCACCGTTGCCATTTTATGGGTTTAAAGGCTCTTTACAACGGGGTCATGCGCTTTACCAATGTCCGCGTGCCACGCGAGAATATTCTCCTGGCCGAAGGCAAAGGTCTGCGCGTGGCCCTGACGACTCTCAACACCGGGCGGTTGACCCTCCCCGCCGCGTGTGCCGGCCTGGCCAAACGCTGCCTGGAAATCACCCGCCGCTGGGCCGCCGAACGCACCCAATGGGGCGCGCCCATTGGCAAACATGCCGCCATCGCCGACAAGATCGCTCGCATGGCCGCCAACACTTTTGCCATGGACTCCATGACCTTGCTCGCCGCCAGCGCGGTGGATCATGACAAACACGCCGACGTGCGGCTCGAAGCGGCCATGTGTAAAATGTGGGGCAGTGAACAGTCCTGGGAGATCGTCAATGACGC
Source organism: Verrucomicrobiales bacterium (assembly GCA_003140095.1). Taxonomy (GTDB): domain Bacteria; phylum Verrucomicrobiota; class Verrucomicrobiia; order Limisphaerales; family Palsa-1400; genus Palsa-1400. Next base: position 19,144 of record PLIU01000433.1, read on the forward strand.
CGTCCAGATTCGCGGCGGACGCGGCTACGAAACCGCGGCCTCACTCCAGGCCCGCGGCGAAGACCCTGTCCCGCTGGAGCGGTTCCTGCGCGACTGCCGCATCAACACCATCTTTGAAGGATCCAGCGAAATCATGCGGTTATTCCTCGCGCGCGAGGCCCTGGACCCGCACTTGAAAGTAAGCGCGGACGTACTCAACTCAAAGTTGCCCCTCTCCAAGCGCCTGCGCGCAGCGAGCAAGGCCGCCCTCTTTTATGCCAGATGGTATCCCAAGCAATGGTGGCCGATGGAATCGTTCCAGCTCGGAGGTTCGCACACGGCGCCATTCAACCGGCATTTCCGCTATGTCGCGCGGACGTGCCGGAAACTGGCGCGAACGATGTTTCATGCCATGCTTCGTCACGGCCCCAAGCTGGAACGCCAGCAATTGTTGCTCGGACGCTTCGTGGATATCGGCACCGAGTTGTTCGCCATCACCGCGACCTGTTTGCGCGCGGAACGGCTTATGCAAGCCGAGGCAACCGGCGTGAACAAGGCCGAGACGCTTCAGTTGGCGGACTTTTTTTGCCGTGCGTCACGCCTGCGCATCGAGGAGAAGTTTCGCGGGGTTCGACGGAATGCGGATCAGGCCGGCTATCGTCTCGCTCAACAAGTGCTGGCGGGCAAGCATTCCGTCGCGAAGGGGGCCGCTTCGTCACATGATTAAGCGCGTCTATCGAAATGGCAGCCCACGGCGGGGCGGGGCGGAGAACGGGGCGATCCTGGCCGGGAAGACGGGCGGTCTCCAACCGGCCATTCGCGTCGTCATGATGCCGCGCGACGCCAACTACCTGGGCACGATTTTTGGCGGCGTCATCCTCAGTTCGCTTGATCTGGCGGGCGCGGTGGAGGCGCACCAGCATTCGAACAGGAAGTGGGTGACCGCGGCCATGCGCGAGGTCAAGTTCATCGCCCCGGTTTTTGTTGGAGATCTCGTCAGCTTCTACACCGAAACCATCAAGATCGGGAGCACGTCGATCACCGTTCGCGTCACGGTGGATGCGACACGCGCCCTGGCACCGCATGAGACAGCGCGCGTGACCCGGGCCGAAGTTGTGTACGTCGCCATCGACGATGCCGGCAAGCCAGTTCCCGTTCATGACAAAGTCGCGCTAGCGGGTCGCGGAAGGAAGCGCCGCGCCGCCACCCGAACAATCAACACGATTAGCCCTCAAACTGGCCCGTTTGGCCTTGGAAAAATAACCGGATAAAGCTCGTTTTCGGCGGGAGAAGGCTCCACTTTGCAATATGTAGTGGCGTGAGTATGAATGCACTTTTCATTCTCGGTGCGGTCGTTGTCATGGCTGCGATCGCACTTTATTGGTATTTCTGCCGCTTGTACAAACGGATTGCGCGCCGGTGCCGCAAGAAAGACTGCGGCCGGACCGGCGTGAAGCGGGTCTGCAAGATATTGCTTCCGCCCGGCGAAGCGGTTTCCTGGCGCAGTCCCGCGGGCCGGCGACGCTGGTTCATCCGGCGTCCCGTCAAGCTAACCTTCACCATCTGCAAATGCGGCTGGATGGAGTTGGCCAAGATCGATACCGATCCCATATCCCTGTGGCATGCCCTCTGGGTGCATTGGTTCCATCGGGAACAGTACTATCTGGAAGACCCGCTTCTTATCGTCGTGGCCCAGCAGAGACTGCGGCAGCTCTATCTGGGAGGCAAACATTCCAACCTTGACCCGCAAGCCAGTGATACACCCCCCCTCTCGTTGCGCACCTTGTTCCGGGATTCCTACGAAGAGCTTTCCGAGGTCATCGAGAGTGACTGAGAGCGCGTTAGTTAGAGCCTGTCTGAAAATTCGCCCGGTCGGGGAACCGGGCCTGCAAAGGATTGGAATTCTGGGCGCATCCTGTAGGCCGCGTGCCCTCACGCGGCGCTGGGTACGAATTTTCAGACATGCTCCAAATGGTGTTCTTCACCTCTGTCAGCCGGGAGCGGTGTGTGAGATGCTCCAAAGCATCCGCCTTGCGGAAAAGCTTGATGCCGTTCTACGCCGGATTGCCGAGTGGTTCAGGCAGGCGAGCGCCGGATTATCGTTAGTGGCCTATTCAGCTAGTACTGGCCAGGCCCTGTTAATGGTGTGGAATAGGCCGCCGCCAAACGATCAAAATCCGTGTCCTTGGGACTAAGAGCGTTATTATTATAAGCTTCCGACGAGGGAAGAACGCCGAGATGCAAGGTGTGTGGTTCGAGCCAGGTCCAGTGCTCGGCATGGCCATCGGCAAAGGACATGTTATCGCCGTTAATATGGAGAATCGCCGGCACGTTTTGCCATTCTCGGTCAATAACGTCGATCGCGAAGTAACCGTCGTCGATGGTACTGTTGTTCTCGTGAATAAAAAGCATGGCACGGGAGGGCGGCGGATGCAGGATGTCAGTCTCTTTCACGTTCGGAGCGGCATAGTTATCGAGTCCTCCCTGGCTGATTGAGCCTGTCTGACCGTTCATCTGCCCGCTCATGGAGTAGTTTCTCACCAGATTGCCCGATTTATTACCAAATTTGAATATCTGAGTATCCGCCGGACATGCATAGACCTTGTAGTTTCCCACATAGGGATACAGGAGGCCCTTCATGATATTCGTGACGTTGAACTCGTCCGCAGGGTTTGATCCGGTCGGGGACATGTCGCCATAAACCCACGCGTACCCGCCGGTGCCGTCAGCGTCCACCGCCCCGGGATTGTTGGACACCAGCGCGCCGTGATTGTCAATGTTGTACGAGACCCAACCCAATGCCAATTGCTTCTGGTTGGCTAGGCAGTTGGTGGATAGTCCTTGCATTTTGGCCTTCGACAAGGCGGGCAGCAGCATCGCCGCCAGGATGGCGATGATGGCAATGACAACCAAAAGCTCAATCAGTGTAAAGCCCTCTTTCCCAAAGCGATGTCCATGTCCACAGGCTTCCTTCGATCGAATCGGTTTCATAAACTTTGCTTCAACTTTTTTTGATTATTCGTAATAATATATCAACACCGACAAATAATGTCAAGTCCCAAATCCACCTTTCCGTAATGCGTCAGTGAAGGCGGATCCGGGAATGGTAGGGTCGCCTCGCCGAGGCACAAACCAACTGCGGACGGCTCGGCGAGCCGTCGCTACCATCCGTGACTGACGCATTACCCTGCGCTCCACGCACGGCCACCCCTGAATGTTCACGGGGCGGCCAAGTCCGAAATCCAGCCCGGCGCAACGACCCCGGCTACGGAGTACTGAGCCGGAAATATTGCTGCTCCTGCGCGCGGTTGATCGAAATGGAGTTGGAGAAGTCACCGCTGCTGTCAAACGTCCCGGTGGTGTTGGTGGTCCACTCCGGCAAGGGCGTCGTCAGATTGGTGGCGGTCAACCAAGCGTAAGCGGCGCCAGCGGTGCCTCCTACGCCAGTCAGGATCAAATTGCCGTGGGAGACCGTGCTGGAAGTGATCGCCAGCACCGCCTTGGACGGCACCCCGAATAACTGCAGTTCGGAATAACCCTGCCAGCCGTTTTCCTGACCAGCCGGAATGGTAAAGTTGAACTCCACAGCGGTCACACCGGTGGCCAGCGGCCCGCCATTGGCAGCGGTCCAACTCACGCGGCCCGTGTTCGGCGCGGCGCCAGAACGCAATTGCGGAAGCTGGTAAGTCGCTTGCCCCAATGGTTGAAATCTTCCTGGATTGTCGGCCGTGGTGTACGAAACGGTGTAATACTGCCAGTCACGGCCATAATCGGGCCATCCACCGTAGGTGACGATGTTGGTGATATTGTACCCGCTGGCAGATCCTTTCAGAGGGTAAATAACGTACTGGCCTGCGCCACTGGAAGCAGTGCCGCAAGTCGCGTAGTTGGGGATTGCGCCGCCGGAGATCAACTCACCAATCACTCCGTCGGTCAATGCCGGTACGCCACCCGCAGCGGTTGCGTCCACGAAATTGCCAGGCCCGACCGTGGTCGGAAGCTGGCCCGCAATCAAACTGCCGCTTGCGATGGTCCAAGTGGGAAGAAACTCGGTGGGAGCAAGGCCCAGTCCTTGATTGCCATCGATTTGAGTTGCTTCCGAGAAAATAATGCCGTTGGTGGCTACTGGCGCTGGGTTAACGGTGAACTCAGCCACGCTGGTCGTGTTCGTGCCATAAGCATTGATCGCCAACAAATTGTAACCGCCGGTCATGTTCACGTTCAAGTCGCTGAGCGTCAGCGTATCCCCTGTGGCCCCCGTAATGTTCGTGCCGTTGGACTGCCATTGATACGAAACCGCCCCAACAAAAGTCGCATTGAAGGTTACCTGGCTCCCAACCACATCGGAGCCATAGCCGGGCGCGATGTCCGTCACCAGAACGGGGGGTTGCTGGGCTGGCGCCACCGGAACCACCGCGTTCGTTCCAAAGATTTGAAGTTCGTTATAACCCTCCCAGCCGTTGAACACGGTCACATTAAAGTTAAACTCCACCGCCACCACGTTGGTAGCAAGCGGCCCCCCCAAGCCTGAAGTCCAAATGACGCGGTCTGCATTCGGCTCGGCAATCGTAACAGGGGGGGAATAGGCGGGATTAAGAGAGTCTAATTCTATGAAGGTATCCGGCGCCGCCTTCGTCGCGTAGTCGATTTCATATCCTTGATTGTTGCGGCCGATGTCGCTCCATCCACCGTAGCTCTCGATGCTCGTGATATTCCACCCGTTGGAGGAAGCTGGAAGAGTGTAATAAAGAGCCTGGCCAGTGCCGATACTGGCCCCGGTGAGGGTGTCGCCTTCGCCCACCGCGCCATAGACACCGTCGGTTAATGTGGGTGTACCGCCTTCAGGATCGCCATTGGCGGAATTCTGTTGCTGGAAATTGCCCTCAGCGAGGAAGGGCTGGAGTCCCTCCAGCAAGCTGTTGGTGGCCACAACCCAGGTTGGCGTAAAGAGCCCGCCAGGAATCGCCTGGTAGGCTTCGGAAATAATCACGCCGCTTCCATCCGCAGTCGGCGCCGGGTTGACCACAAACGAACACGGCTGGCTCGATGCAACGCCCAAACTAGTGGACGCTTGGAGGACGTAGCCCGGATTGGTGGACGAATCGCTCAATTGCAGGTTCGTGAGCGTCAGCACCGAGTTGGTTTGGCCGGGGATGGGCACCCCATCTTGGAACCATGCATAAACAATCGGCTCCAGGCTGGCAAACGATGCCTCAATGGTGACGGCGCTGCCAACCACATCCGAACCGCTGGCGGGCGTGATGCTCTGTATCGCGGCCGGCGGGAAATTCGTTGACGGCACCCCGAAGAGTTGAAATTCGGCGTAGCCTTCCCAGCCGTTTTCCGGGGACTGCCCGGCAGCCAGGGAGTAAAAATTGAACTGCACGGCCGCGACGTTCTTGGCCAATACTCCATTGGTGGGAATAATGGACATCTTGGTGGCCGTTGGCACTCCCCCGACATAGAAGGCAGCGGGAGGATTGGTGGGCATGAACGCGGTCCAGGGAAGCAAGCTGAAGTTGGTTGGAGCCAAAGGAGTGGAATAAGAAACTTGATAAGACTGCTGGTCGCGCCCTTGATCAGCCCAGCCGCCGTAAGAGGTGATGTTGGTGATGGTCCATCCGTATCCCAATACGTTGGTAGGGAGCGTGTAGGTGATGGAATAGCCTTGGTCGTTGGTGGCAGTGCCATCACCGCAACTTGCAAAACAAATGCTGGCATTGTCAGGTGGAGAAATTCCGGCAAAGCTGCCGTCGGTCAAAGAGGGCAGGCCGCCAGATCCAGCCTCTGTGAAGATGCCAAGGCTGCTGGTAGGCTCAAGTCCGGCAATCAAGCTGTTGCTGGCCAGCGTCCAAGTGGGATTGAAAACATCGTTGAAGCCGCGCGTGCCGAGGAAGGAGCCCCACTCCAAGCCATCCGCGAGAATAATGCCATTGGTGGCTGGAGGCAGCGCGTCAACGATGAATGTTTGCGGCGTGCTGGCGTTGGTGCCCAAAGCATTGGATGCCATCAGGCTGTAATCGCCGCTCTGGTTGGTGGTCGTCAAGTTGAGTGTCAGCGTCTCGTTGGTGGCTCCCGCAATGTTGGTTCCGTTGAACTGCCATTGATACGAAATGGGACGGCTGCCGTCAAAGACCGCGCTGAAGGCGACCGCGCTGCCAACGACATCGAAGGATCCGGAGGATGGCAAGGTGTCCCTCACCACCAGCGGCGCATTGGCAATGGTGGTCAAAGTCACAGGCGAACTGGTGGAGACGTCGGCGCCGTTGGTCACAACTACTTCGAACTCCGCCGGTTTGCTTGGAGTGATACTGGTGGTATTAACGACATAGTTCGTGCCGTTGGCTCCGACGATGGGGGTCCAGGTTGCGCCGTGACTGCCGTTGTCCGTTTGCCATCCATACGTAAAAGGCGCCACGCCGACAGGGTTTTCGCTCAATGTGACCAATGTGCCCTGGTTCACGGTCGTCGTGTTGGAGCCAATGTCCGTTGTCACAGTCGGAGCAACGGCGGTGAAAGAGGCTGGCGTGGCGTCGAGACGGACGTTGTCAACGTCAACGGCGAATCCGCTGGTTCCTCGCATCAAAATGGTCAAATCACCGCTGGCTTGATAGCCGTTGGTAAAGACCAGAACATTATTGGTCCATATCCCAGGTGTGTAGTTGGTGTTCTCCACCTGGAGGGAGGCGATAATGGCACCAGGGGAAAAGATGTCATAAATTTCAGTGCCACTGACCAGCGCCAATAAGGCGGTACCGCCGCCATAGCCGCTGGAACCGTCGGCCGGAAGGAAGCCATCAAGAAGATCCAGTCCCACCGCCACCGTCAGCGTATAGACGGTGTTGGACTGGAGCGGGCCGATAGGTTCCCAAATATTGAGATCCCCGCTGCCCCCCAGCACGGCGTAATTGGTTCCGTCTGCCGGCGCTATCAGTGTGCCATCCGAATTGGTGGGAAAAAGCGATCCGGAGTTTGTATCTGCATTTTGAATATACGTCGTGGGATAGGATTCTGCGAATCCTTGCCCGTTTGTTTCCGTCACGTCCGCATCTCCCGTGCCCCACCAACCTTCGAGTGGGCCATTATTGAAACCCTCCGTGCCGCCAGGCGTAATGACATTGGTAATCGCTGGAAAAACGGTTTGTTCAAAGGAGAAATCCGGCACGGTAACGGGCGTGGCCATCAAAGCCGCGTTGAAACCTAGGCAGGCGGCCATCAGCGCCATCATGCGCAGGCCGCGGTGAGGTTTGCCTGCGCTCTTCATCGGGCCTACCGATGCCGCCGTGGATACGTTCATTGTCATCAGTGTCTTCATAGTTGGTGATCGGTGCAGCCTCACTTTGCCATGTGCTGAAGGGACACGGTCCCTGCAATTGCACATGGTGGTGAATTGCACTTGGTATTATCTAGGCACGGCAAAAGTCTTGCAGAAAAGCGGAGGCGCGTATATCCCCTAATCTGGTGAATGAGCATCACCGAAATGGGGGAGCCTTCCCGACGTCGGCCTCAATCCAGCCTTGACATGAAGGAAAGTCGCCGCCAATATGCCAGGGAATGCACTTGAGACGGGACACTTTTCGGTCTCTGCCTTGGTTCGGTCGTCTGACGCCGTGGCCTTCACGCGGATCTCGATGCGGGCCGATGGTTGTTGCCGTCGCGCTCTCGTTCCTGACCCTGACCACTCCTGTGATCGCCGGCCATAATATGCCTGCCACAAACGATATCGCCTGCTTGATCATGGATGTGGATGAGAATCCCACCAACGGCCTTGGCAGTTGGATCTGGACTTCCTGGACTTTAGACCGGCAGACCTGCCAATTCTGGAGGTCGTTCGAAATTCCCGCCGGCACGAACGTCACTCATGCGCGGCTCAAAATGACCGTGGACAACGAGTACTATCTTCTCCTGGACGGACGTGAACTGGGGCGCGGCGGAGAGTGGCGCGAGTTGTTCGACTATGATGTGACGTACTTGCTCGCGCCGGGAAAGCACGTCCTGGCGGTCAACGCCTACAATGCTTCCAGTTTTGCCGGGATGATCTTTGGTTTGCAAATTGTTCTGGCCGACGGCCGCACCCTGGAAATCAAGTCGGACAAGAATTGGAGGATTGTTCCCGATGGAGTGAAGGGTTGGGAAACAAGAACCGAAGCCCCGGACACATGGCAACCCGCCACCATCGTGGCGCCGCTCGGCGCCGCGCCCTGGTGGAAAAAACCAGACAGGGTAAACCCAATGCCGACCCTTCGGCCCATCACGCTTTCCTTCTGGCAGACCGGCTGGTTCCAAATCTCCCTTTTGTCCATTTGCGCTATCGCCATTCTGGTCAGTATGCGTCTGATTGGGCAATTGGCCATTCATCGCCGGGAAAGATGGCTGCTGCAAAAGGAGCGCGCCCGTATTGCCAGGGACATTCACGACGACCTGGGTTCGCGCATGACACAATTGGTGCTGCATGGGGAAGTGGCGCAAAGCAAATTGCCGGTCGAATCCGCCATGCGCCCCCAGCTTGAGAAAATCTGCCAGGATGCGCGCGAAATGCTCTCCACCATGGACGAAATCCTCTGGGGCCTGAATCCCAAACGCGACACGTTCGACGACTTCGCATCCTATGTGTGCGGCTACGCGCAGGGGTTCCTCAGATCAACGCAAATGCAATGCCTCTTCGATGTCGCGCCCGAGACCTTCGCTGTGGCCGTCGAACTTCCTTTCCGGCGCGCCTTGTTGATGGCCGTCAAGGAGACGCTCAACAACGCGGTCAAATACTCCGATGCCACGGAGGTGCTGCTGCAGATTTCCTGCCGGGGACAAAAACTGCTGGTGGTCGTCTCCGATAACGGCAAGGGGTTCGATCAAACAAAACCAAAACCGGGCCGCAACGGCCTCACCTACATGGCGCAAAGAATGGAAGAGGTCGGAGGACATTGCTTGGTCGCCAGCCGTCCGGCCCAAGGCTGCCGAATCGAACTTTCTGTTCCCTTGAACCATCGCTCGCCTTGGGGGGCTTGGGGCTGGGTTTTGGAACCTAGACAGGCCTCGGAGCAAGCCGCCAAATCCAACCCGTTGGAGGCCAACTAAAGGTGATCTATGCTCTGCAAACCCATGACTCAATTCGAACCCAGGATCACGAAGCCACTCGCCGCCGCGGCACCAGACGAGGCGCCATCGAGCGCGCCTTTCAAAGTGGCCTTGGTGGAAGACCAGGCCAGAGTTCGAGAAAGTTGGTCTTGCCTCATCAACTCGCTCGCGGACTTTGCCTGCGTCTGCGCTTGCGCAACGGGGGAAGAAGCCCTCCGCGTCATCCCGCCCGAACGGCCGGACGTGGTTCTGATGGACATTTTTCTGCCCCGCATGTCAGGGATTGAATGCACCGCCCGCCTCAAAGAGGCGCTCCCGGAAACCCAGATCGTCATCCTCACCGCGATGGATGACCAGGAATTGGTCTTCATGGCCCTGGAAGCCGGCGCCGACGGCTATCTGCTCAAGCGCACCAAGCCGTCCGAACTGCGGACAGCTTTGCTCGATGTGCTCGGCGGAGGCGCGCCGATGTCCAGTCAAATTGCCCGGCGCGTCATCGAATCATTCCGTCGGCGCTCCAAAATCCGGGACGAATCCACCCGCCTCTCCGTACGGGAAGAACAAATCCTCCAACTTCTCTCGCAAGGCTACTCCAACAAGCTGATCGCCGACAAACTCAAGCTGAGCATTGACACCGTGTGCAGCCACCTCAAGCACGTCTATAGCAAATTGCACGTCAGCTCCCGCACCGCCGCCGTGGTCAGATACATGAGTTCCAAACCCGCCGCTCCAGCCCTAAAAGACTGAATGACTCCCTCAAGCCGCCATGCCCTCCTCGACTTTGCCGAATTCTCGAAATTCCTCGAATATCCCAAAAAAATTGGAAAACCCGAAAATAAACGCAAATACCCATCAAGACCGCTACGTCGGCATATCATGGCAAAAATCCCTTCACGAAACCTCTTTTGCTGATAAGCTAATGTTACACATAATTTAAAATAATCCTCATTTGCAAGCAAATAAAAATGAACGGGATTATCCCTTGACGGCCTGAAACTGCTGGTCAAACAGATATGGCCGGCAAGCGTCGCCATTTGGAACCGCTTGTCAAAATCTTTGCATGTGCATTTCACTTTCATGCCAGCACTTTACCACAGCCACTTGGACATCCGCTGTCCAACCGAAAGATTTATGAAAATGATTCTTCTAAGTGCTGGTGTCGGTGTTCTTGAGACAATGCGTGCCTGCGGGACGGCCAGCTCGAACGGCCCCTTCTCAGTCGAAACACTGCAATTCTCTGGTGTCGCGCGGTCATGAGTGAATGTTACGTTCGGAATGAGCGACGTTAGGACCGCCTGCTCGTCAAGGCTGGCGGACGCGGAAGAAATCTTGCGGGCCGCTTGTGATCGGTATCAAAAACTCGAAGATCGAACCGTCACCCGTGATGTTGGTGACCAAGAACCAGTTCGTTGTGGACGCGTTGGTGTTTTCTTGGATGGTGTAACTTTGGTTGGAGATTGTCTGAAAGCCGAAACTGAAATTGCCGCCGGAAAACTGGGGCTGCCAGAGCAGGCCTTGGGGAAGAGCGAGAATGTTCATGGCGCGGACGATCACCGAGGTGGCGGTGTTGCTCGAAATCATGGAAACCTCGTTCGATGGATAGATGAAATTGGCGAATGTGCCGTTGAGCGCGCCCGCGGTCAAGACGGCGAAGGAGTCATTCGTCGTGGGAACATAATTGTTGGTTAAGTTAACGCTGAGGGTCCCTCTCAAGGTGACGGAACCAGAGACCTGAAGCTGGCCGTAATTGGCGGCTGGAACCGTGCCGGCGATGGCACAATTGAGCACAGCGTTAGAGGAGGATGCGTAGCCGCCGTTGGCCGCCAGAACTCCGGTCTGAATATCCACTGTGCCGTAGTTGGAGAAGGTGACGCTGTCGATGGTGTTCGTGCCGGAGCTGAAGGATTTGCGGAAAAGACCGGCGTTATCGAACCGCGGCGCGCCGCCTCCGAAAAAGATGGGGGAAGAGTTTTGCGCGTTGAACAACGCGCCGAGGCGGTTGGTGATGACGGCGCCACTGAGGACGATACTGCCGGCTCCTGTCCAAACCGTTGTACCGGCGTTATCCAAGGTGCGGGTGGTGATCGTGAGGAAGGATGGATTGGCGATGGTGAGGGTGGCTTCGGGTGAAATCACGGTGCGTCCGGTCCCGCTCATGGAGCCGCCCGTCCAAATCATGGCGCTGCCCACCGTGACCACATTGCTGCCTCCAAGAGAGCCGCTGCTCAGCGTCAATGTCGAAGGCGCGACTGTGCCCGTGCCATCGAAACTGGCCGTGCCGTCGGAAAGGATCATCGTGTTGCTGGTACAAATGTAATTGCCGTTTAACTCCGCAAAGCCACCGCTGAAGGTATGCGTGCCGCTGACATTGAGCAGTCCAGAAAGAGTGGCCGAGGCGGCGATGACCGTGAAATTGCCAGCGCCTGTGATGCTTGAGGCCGGACTGGCGTTGAAGGTGCCGCTGCCCAGGCTCAAGGTTGCCCCGGCCAGAACCTCCATCTTGCCATTGTTCAATCCGCCGTCAATTTGCAACGTGCCGCCTTGAATCTGCGTATCGTTGTAGTTGTTGAAATTGCCGTTGGCGAAGAGAGTGGTTCCGCTTCCGGTGGTGCGAACGGTTCCCGTGTTGTCGAACCTAGGAGAGCCACCGTCGTAGGCAATGGAGGCGGGAGACTGGATTTGAAACAAGGCCCCGGCTTCATTGGTAATCACCCCGCCAATCATGCCGATGGTCCCGCCCGACCAGAGCGCTGTTCCACCATTGTCCAGCGTGTAGGTCGTCATAAACAGAGTGCTGGCGCTGGCAATGTTGAGTGTGGCGGCAGGGGGAATAACCGTTCGTCCAGTGCCGCTCAACGAACCGCCCGTCCAATTCATCACGCTGCCGACCGTGACCACATTGCTGCCCCCATAGGTGCCACTGCTCAAAGTCAAGGTGGACGGCGCGACGAGGCCCGTGCCGTCGAAACTGGCGATGCCACCGGAAATGATCATGGTGTTGTTGGTGCAGACGTAATTGCCGTTCAGCTCCGCAAAGCCGCCGCTGAAGGTATGGGTGCCGCTCACATTGAGCAGCCCAGAAAGAGTCGCCGAGGCGTCGGCTGTGACGGTGAAATTGCCAGCCCCGATAATGCTTGAACCGGCACTGGCGTTGAAGGCGCCGTAGGCAATGCTCAACGTCGCGCCCGCCGGAACTTCCATGGTTCCATTGTTTAATCCGTTAATTTGCAATGTGCCGCCCTGAATCTGGGTGTCGCTGTAATTATTGAATGGGACGAAGGAGAAAGAGGTCGTGCCGCTGCCGGTAATGCGAACAGTTCCCGCGTTGTCAAACCTGGGAGAGCCGCCTCCGGAGAAAAGAGAGGCGGGAGTCTGGATTTGAAACAAAGCCCCCGGTTCATTTGTGATTACACCAGTGGTGGTGATGGTGCCGCTGGACCAAAACACTGATCCTCCATTGTCCAACGTGTAGCTCGTGATAAACATAAAACTTGGGCTGTCAATGTGGAGAGTGGCAGAGGAGGAGATGACCGTGCGTCCTATTCCGTTCATCGAGCCACCGGTCCAATTCATCAAGCTGCCGACTGTCACCACGTTGCTGCCTCCAATCTCGCCCCCGCTCAACGTCAATACCGAAGGCGCGACCGTCCCCGTGCCGTCGAAAGCGGCCGCGCAACCGGAAATGACTATCGTGTTCGTGAAAAGGTAATCGCCCGTAAAATTGACGAACCCTCCATTCAACAGCAGAGGCCCCGTTACGTTGACGGTTCCCCCCAGAATCGCCTGGCCTGCTGACACAATTAGATTACCTGCGCCGGTAATGGATGAACTTCCGCTGGAATAGAAGGAACCGTCGCTAAAATCGAGCGTCGTGCCTGCGGGGACGGAAATCGTGCCGATGTTAGTGCCTCCGCCATTCAACACGAGAGTTCCGCTTTGGAGATCGACGATGCCGTAATTGTCAAACTCGACCTCCAAGAAGGATGTGGCGCCGCCGTTTGTAGATGTTACCAGTGTTCCGGCATTGTCGAAGCGCGACACTGAACTGCCACCAGACTCGATTGTGGCCGGATTGAACATGACAAACAACGCCCCGGCATCGTTGGTGATCACTCCGTCGAGATTTATGTTCCCCATGCCGGTCCAATAAACCGTGCCCTGGATTTCCAAGGTGCGGCCTGAGAAGTTGACCCCCGAAGGGTTGTCAAAGTCGAGGATGGCGCCTGGAGCTATGGAGATTTGCAGGCTTCCGCCTATGCTGCCTGATTCCCAATCCAATGTGCCATGAACGGTAATCGCGCCGGCGCCAGTAAGAGTCGGCGCGTTTCCTTCGCCGGAGCCAAAAGGGGTGTCGTTGTAAGCGAGGCCAAAAGTGACGTCGGTTAAATCGACGTTGCTGTTCATGGTGACAGAAGCCCCAGTCACCATGATGATGCTGTCATTGGAGCCGGGCGCGAGATTCGGCGTCCAATTCGAGACCGCGTACCAGTCGCCATCCGCGCTATTCGTCCATTGAAAGGTGATAGGAGTGAAATGGGCGTAGAGGTATTTGTTGGTGGTCATCGTGAGCGTGATGGAATTGCTGCGTGTCGTGACGTCTCCGGTCCAGGCATGAAACGGGGCCGTGTTGGAACCGGTTGCGGTCAAGGTAACCACCTGGCCGTTGGTGTAAGCCGTCTGATTCGGCGAAAACAGCACCGTGCCTCCATCATTTTGAAGGTAGATTTGGTAAAGGGTGGATGCGGCATTGGTGGGGTTGGTTCCCTCGAGGAATTTCTGGATATTCGGCACACCATCCCCGTCGAAGTCGCCGAGGGCATTGTTGGTGAGATTGCCGAAGTATTGGAGTTGCCAGGAGTCCGGCATGCCGCAGCCCCGCGAGTCAATGTACAAATTGGCGAGAGTGCTGGCTACGGCGCCGAACGTGTTGGAAACCGAGACCCAATAGAACCCTTGATTACTCGTGCTGACATTGGTGATCAAGAGGGAGTCTGACGTGGCGCCCAAGATGGGCGAACTATTGTAATACCATTGATAAGACACGCCGCTGGTATCCGCGACGACGACTGAAAAAGACGTTGACTCGCCCGGAATGACAAGTTGCATTTGCGGTTGGCCAATGATTTGTGGCAGGGTCAGGCTTTCCCCGGCCTGCGCCTGAAGATTGCCGCTAGGATCAAAGAGGAATTGCGAATCCTGGGCTCGGGCGAGTATGGCAAAGAACAGAATTAGCGCCGCAATCCCGTTGGAAGCGAATAGAGAATTCCTCCGAGAACCTGCCAGACGAATCCAGCTACTGGTTGGTATGAGTCGTTTCATCGGTTTGACTCAATCGTCTAAAATCCAAAAGAGTGGATTCGTGGCCTCCTCCAAAGTGACAACGCCACCTAAAAATCTGGAACCCGTCTCATGATAGACCTCCACACCGAGGTTGGAGGCCCTTTCACTAACGTCAAATTCCTGGTTAATTTCATATCCAGCGCCAAGCCCGGCCACCAAGGCGAGCGCAACGGCAACCCCGGGAGGGCCGAACAGTTGCCCGGCGTTGCAAATCTCCTGAGAAAAAAAGCCGGGCCCTGCCGCCACTACCCCTGATCCTAAGGGCGCAACGGGCGCTTGGTAAATAGGCGGGCCTGGCGTGCTTGGGGCTATGGGCACATCTGGCACGGGGGGCGGGGGAGGCGGCGGTGGGACTGCCGGAGGCGCAGCAGGCACAGGCCCCGGAAGAGATCCGGGATTGTATGGCGCGTAGCCTGAAGACCATGGCACTTTGCCGAGTGGATCGATGAGATTGACCGGGTTATTGCGGACATACGCATACAGGTTTGGCCCTTCTTTCACTTCCGCATGCCGGAGCGGGTCGCGTGAAAGCCAACGGCCCAGTTGCGGGTCGTAGGCGCGGAACTGAGTGAGGGAAAGATTGGCTTCAGTCGACCAGAACATCCCGGCGAATCCAAAATCCGCATCCACGTCACCACTGACCTTCGTCTGGCGGCCGAAAGGATCGTACGAGTAACGCGCTCGCACATTGCCGCTGGCATCGGTTAGTTCACGAATGGAGCCCAGATGATCGCGCGTATAATAATAAGGGCCGAGGTTGCTGCTGGTTTGCAGCATGACCCCTTGGGGGAAGTAGCGTTTGGTGATCACTGTCCCTGTGGCGTCACGTTCCTCGCAGATGCTCCCATTGCACCAGACAAAACGGCGGAAAGACACTTGCGAGCCATTCTCAAGCTGCTGGATATAGGCCAGGCGATTCGCGCCGTCATAACCAAATACTGTTTGCAAATTCCCGGCGTTCACGTCGGCCAGACGGTTCTGCCCATCCCATTGGTTGGTGCCCGAGATGAAGGCGGCATTGGCGATCGTGCTTAGTTGATTGAGTGCGTTGTAGTTGGCCGTCGCCGTCGCCCCGCTAATCTGCTCGGTTNNGACGATCTCCCGACAGATCATAGCTATAGGCGAAAGCGCCCACTTGCACGCCGGCGTTGGTCACGGCGGACGAAAGAAGCTGATTGACCGCATCATAGCCGAAAGCAAAAACCGAGGGAGATTGCGCCCCGGCTTGTTGTGACCAGTTTGTAATCTGCATTCTGGGAATATCGCGGGCGTAGTTAAACTGAGAAACCGGCGTCGCACCTACTGCGTAATTAAGCTGTTGCAGAGTAAAATCCTGGATATTTGATCCATAGGCGGCCGAGGCCGTTTGGCCGTTTGGCTCTATTCCCGACAGTAATCGTCCCGAAGCGCCGTCGTAAGAGAACGCAAACGATCCCAGCGCGTTGGAAACGCTGATGATCCGGCCCAAGACATCGAAGCCTCTGGCTGCCAAGACTCCGTCAACGGATGTTTGAACGGCACGTCCGAGTTCATCGTAGGCGTACGTCGCGGTCTCATTGGATAGTGGGCCATCCACGCTCCCAAGCCTTCCCGCGCCCAAAACAGGCGGGCTGGTAATTGGAATATAGTTATAAATGGTAACGCCGATGCCGTCTGTCATGGAAACGACCCGCTGGTAGTTGGGATCGTAGGAAAAGCTCACGTTCGGTGTTGGGACCGCAGTATTTTCGTAAACGATGGCGTTCACCGTGTCGTCAGGGTTGTAAGTATAAATCGTGTCTTGCTGGTTTTCGTCAATGAGCTCCTGCAGACGGCTTGACATGTTCTCGTAGAGATACTGAACTTGTGAGCCATCTACGAACTGCTTGGCTATCCTTCTTCCTTGCACGTCCGTGAGCCACGAAGTCTTGCGGCCCATCGGATCGATCACGCTCTTAGGCGCTCCGCAACGGCACCATTCGAAATGCGTGACCCGGCCAAGAGGGTCGGTCATCGTTGTTATTTGCCGCATACTGTCCCGGGCAAGGGATGTTTGTCGTCCAGCGCGGTCCAGGTATGCGACGAGGTCCAGGCGGTCGTAAGTAAGCTGAGCAAAGGTGCCGTCGGGGTAGGTCAAGAGAGTCGGCCGGTCCAAATTATCGTAAGCAAAAGTCAAAGTATAGCCGCTCTCATCAGTGGTAGTCCGAAAACGGCCGTAGGCATCATACGTAGCGTAGAGGACATCATTTGTCCCCGTCAGTGGTCCAATGATCGAAAGGAGATAACCATTGGTGTCGTAATTGTAGGTCGTTGTTTCATTTTTTGCGTCCGTGGCCGTGCGCACTTGCCCGCGCGTGTTGTAGGTATAGGTCGTCGTCTGACCAGCCGCGTCTGTAATGGCCAGCGGCCTATGCTGGGAGTTGTAAGTCGCCCGACCGAGTAATTCATTATCGCCTTCAAGAGTTTGAAGTTCTTCAAGGAGGTCAATGCCGTTGGTGTCATAAATGTAGCTGAAGGTGCGCCCGACTGGATCAATCGAATTTGTCACATGCCCAAAGCCATTATACGCATAGGAGTAAAGTTGCGTTGTGCCGTCATCCAGCACCCGACCGATGTGCGTGGGCACATTATTGGAGCCAATGATGTTCCCAATGCTTTGGCCCGGATAATCATACCAGACGCGCCCCTCCAGAGGCGGCTTGAAGCTTTCCAGGGAGCCGGAAACGGCGCCGCCGAGGGTGTCGGTGTGAGAAAAGTGATAGATGCGGGCGTTTGAATAATCACGATAAGCCAGCGCGCAGGCCGTTCGGTCCCAGTAGTAGGTGTTCCGATACTGCAGGTAATCATTGTCGGTCAGCATACCCAACGGCACGTTTGCCACTGGGTCCGACGGCGGAAGGTTGATCGTTTGGTTAGCTTCGACCCGTTCCAGGCTGCCATCCGGGTACGTGATTTCCATGACGCGGGTGAGCCCATTATCGAGAACCCCATTATTGAGAGTCGTCGAAAAGGAAGTGGTCCCATACGGGGTGGTCAGGGAATTAACGAAGCTGCTTATGGCAAAAATGACCGGCGAATTAGTTGCAGAAACTATCGAATAATAGCCGAACTGCGATGTAATTCCAATCACGTCAGTGTCACTGGCAAGCCCCCCCCAGGCATACGTAAAGCTTAGACCACCATCGACCGTGACCGTTTTCTCTACGAGCTGAGGTTCGTAGTTAAAAATCGCAAACCGCCCAAACGGATCGGTCACCTTCGTCAGCTTATACGGATCCGCGGGAACCGCCGACACGACGCCATTCAGTGGTGAGACGATGTTCGTGTTGGGCAGCCCATACGTCAGAGTCGTTACCTGCCCGATGGCGTCGGTGACTGCCACCAGGCAAAGATTCGTGTCATAGGTCATCGTGATCGCGTTGCCTTGGGGATCGACTTCCTGGGTGAGGAATATGTCGCGCGCGGTGCCGATGGCCCCGTCCGATTGGCTGAAAATCAGCTTGGAACCATCTCCCGCGAGCAGCTCATAACTGCTTGGCCCCGTGCGGGTAAGGAGATTTTGGTCGTATTGCTGATAGGCGAAGGATTGCGTGTTGGTGTCGAAGTCAGTGTACGTGCGCTGGCCGCCGCCGCCGACATACAAATTGACATCCGCCAAAGCGTTCGCCGGATTGTCCGTGATGTAGCTAATCCAATCGAAGGTCCATTGCGGGCCCAGATTGCCATAGAAAAAGTTCGCCGGCTGGAACACATCGCGTTGATTGTAGCGGACAGTGAAGCGCACCGGCGGGCCGACTGGCGGCGAGTAACCGACCGGTTGATCGGCCAGGTTGAGATTGACCTCCATCAGGTGAACCTTGGCGACTGCCATAGCATTGAGCGGACAACTTCCGGTAGCCAGGTCTTTCTTCGTGCAGTGTTGGTTATTATAGTCGTCAGGGTTCCCTTTGCCCCACACGCCGGCGCCCTCCTTTTCATCAACGGTGCGCCAGCCTGCAGGCAGTGTCCCGGCAGCCACGAGAAAATAACCGCTTGTTTCTGTTTCCAGCGCCTCCTTGGTGGCCCACGTCTTATTGAGGAAAGTTGGATCCCGCAATTCATACAAATCACCTGCTTTGCGCACCAGGGCCGCATAATGTCCGACCTTCCAATGAACCACCGAGGGCACGACAAACTCGCCCTTATCCCGAAAGGCCATCTGGTAATTGAGACCGATTTTTTTGGACAGTTCCGCCACTTGCGGCAAGGAACATCCCTTTTGCGTGGAAGCGGACTTTAATATCTCCTCGTCGCTGGAGCCGTCCATGTGGAGCGCCTTCCGGATGCTGCGCAGCGCCAGGGGCCCGCAACGAAAGGAAATCTCCGGATGGTGTTGCATGCTCCACAGCGCTTCGCGTGCTTCCGGAACCCGCTCGGCGGCGGGTCCCAGCAATGGGTGCTGCCCGACCGATTTGAGCAGCCGCTCGAGTTCATCCACGCGCCCCAGTCGCGCGTCCATGTGAATCAATTCGCCAAAAGCGCGGTCCACCAGGGCCAGCGCCTTCCGATCCGTGGCGTATTTGGCCAGCGCCCAGGCCTGGCTCCAGGCATCAATCGCCAGCGAGTAATGCGCCGTGTTGTAATACTCAAAGCCCAAATCCGTCAGCAGCGCGGCAGCCCACGGCGACAGCGGATGCCCCCGCAAAAAGTCGGTGAGCGCCGAGAAATCATCCGGCCCCGAACGCTTCGAATAATCGAGTAAAGCCGCCGCCAGGGCCGAATTTTCCGCCGCAGTCGGCGCGCCCCCGACAACGACCAGCGGCTCCTGGAAAACACGCGCGCGGAAAAGTTCCTCGGTCGTGGGGCTGGCAGAAAACTGCAAGGATCCTTTGGGCGGCTCCACCCGCGGAACGGTCCGGTTCACCTTGACTTCTCGGGTATCTGTTGTGGAATCAGCGGCAAGGGCGTTGGCAATGCCCGCCGTCATCCAAGCCAGGGAGACCAGTATGAACCCCGAACGCTTAAAGGCCGCGATACAACTGAAAACATTGTCCATGCATCTGGTAAGCTCTCCGGGGACCAAATCTTTCAACAAATCGCGCGAAATTTGCCAATCGATCCCAAGATCTTTCAGATGTTCTTGCACTTCAAATAGATCCCGCCATATCGCGATGTTCCAGGGTTCAAAGACGCCACAGCAGACAGGCCGGGTATTCGATAAATGTGCCAGTCGGGTTCGCCGGAAACCAGACCAAGCAAAAATCGGTGCTGGTCTGGCGTCAGTGCGGCGGGCAATTCCGATTTTAGTTTGCGCCCGACGCGCTGCAATTCTGCCAGCGTGATCGGCTTCCGCGCCATGCCTGCAAATTCATTTTCAAAAGCCGACGACATATCCGTGTCGCGCGAAAATAAAACTTCATGTACGGGGCGATTGTGACCGGCGAGATAACAGACGAAGCACTCGACGACCTCCGATGTGAGACCGTCACGCTCGAGAAGACCGTGGACATCAAACAGGTCGCGCGGATGCTGGCGATCCTGGTGGTGGACGAAGCGCATCACGGATTTTTCGGCGCAGGCGCGGAAACGCGGCGATGAGATTTTTTCGGGAAATGTTGCAGCCGGAATACACAGTGCTGGTCACAGCGACGCCGGATGATGCGGACATTGAGCGGTTTCAGAAATCACTTGGCCTGACGCGGCTGAATCGAATCACGATCAGTCGCCGTGAGCCCGTTGATGAAGGTTTGATTAAGGAAGGCATCAAGTGCGTGGCATACTTTGCGTCGCCGGGGCAGGAAGCGCTGGTGGATTACGAAGACATTGCTTTGCGCGACGGCGTGGCGTTGCACAAGAAATTGAAGGAAGAATTGAAGAAACTGCGTGTTGAACTCACGCCGTTGATGTTGGTGCAGGTGGATTCCAAAGACAAAAGCGTTGAGCGGGCCAAGGAAAAGTTGCTGGCGTTGGGATTTACCGAAACACAAATCGCCATTCACACGGCGGAAGAGCCGGACAGTGGATTGCTTGCTTTGGCGAATGACGAAGCACGGGATGTGCTGGTATTCAAGATGGCAGTGGCGCTTGGCTTTGACGCGCCGCGTGCGATGACACTTGTGTCCATGCGGGCTGCGCGCGACGAAGATTTTGGCGTTCAACTTGTCGGTCGAATCTTGCGCGTGCATCGCAAGCTTCAGGCGCGCGCCCGTACAAAGACGCTGCCGGAGACTTTACGATACGGCCATGTATTCCTTGCGGACGCGGAAGCGCAGACGGGACTTGATCTCGCCGGGCAAAGAATAAACAAACTGCAAACGGAATACGCCAAGGTCAGCCCGACCACGGCGATAACATATCTGGGAGCGAAACCGTATGTGCAAGTTCTGGTTGCGGATGGACAGATAAGACTTTTGCCGGTCACGACACCTGCGGGGTTTCCCGTGCCCTCGCCCGAAACATTCGTTGGTGGAGAAGGCCGTGCGCCCGCTTCTAAAAACTACTCCGGATTCACCCTCGAATTGTTGACTGGCGGTTACGTGCCACAAGATTTAGTGCCGGAAGAAGTCAGACCCTCATCGCCTGTGGGTAGTACGCCAGTGGTTCAGACTTCGCGAGGATATATCTACGCGATCCGCTCAGACGAGCCGCGCCGGTTTAAAACGCAGGTGGTTTCACCCGACAACGAGGTGACGGAGGAAGATTGCGCGCAAAAGTTCATGATCTCGTCGGGCGAAATTCTTCGTGCCATTCAGACGCAGCTCCATTGCGTAGCCGCCTTTCAGCAACCACGGAGCATCTGGCTCTGCGAACAGGCGGCAGAGCAATCGGTCAAATGCGGCTTGTCGCCGCAGGCGCTGGAGGTCGAGACCTTCTTCCTGCGCCATTTTTTTCAGACGGCTTTCCACAGACCATCACCATGTAGATGTAGAGTCCGTAATCCCGAATGACTGCATCGAGAAAATGAAACACCGGCTCAAGCAGAATGACAGGGTGCGTGTTCATGTGTTTCATCCTGTTCAAGCGTTGATGATTTGCGGCATCGGCTCAGACGTTTTTGTTCCGCGAGCGAACGCTGCACGTTGCCGTTCGTATTCGCCGAGCGACGGCAATTCGACCTTGGCCTTGCGCGCCTAGGCGCGATGCACCGCCTTGCTGTTGTGGCCGAGGGCCTCCTGCGCGAAGCGTTCGGGATAACCGGCGGTCTTCGCCCGTTCCGCCCAGGCATAGCGGCAACTGTGCAACGTGACCCCTTTGATATTGAGGCCGACACACCGTTGGTGAAATTCCGTCGCCCTGTCGCTGGCCCGCACCGTCCGGAGATACGGAAACAGCGGGCCGCTGTCTGGCAACGAATGCACAAGTTCCGCCATTTCTTCATCGAACCGCATCAAGGCAATCGAGCCGGTCTTCTTGCGCGCGAAGCTGATGACGCTGTGTTCCCAATCAATGTTCTCCGCCTCAAGGAAGGCAATGTCCGATTGTGCCGCGCCCAAATGCCACGCGAGTTGGTAAAACGCCTTGAGTTCGGGATTCAATTCACGGCTAACGATGGCCAGATGCTCCGTCAAGGTAATGCCGCGCTTGTCCTTGAACTTGATGGCGGGCCAACGCTTCTTGGGCAGCACCGGCCACGGCAGCCAGTTCATATCCAAGGCGAAGTTGTGGCTGCGCCGCACATAAATGTTCGTGGAGATCGAGCCGTTCTCCAACACTTTCAAAAAGTGTTCGGCCTGGGTTTCGAGGACGACGAGATTGCGGAGGGAAGCAAACGCCTTGTCTTTAATGGCGGTCAACCAGCGGTGTTGCGTTTCGCCAGTTTTGAGTTTGGGGATTTCGTCCATTACGTGCTGCCATGTTCGTTGGGCGGCGATGGGATCGCCCGCTTTCCAATAGACGCGCGCCAGATGCAGACTGAACGCAGGCGCGTCTTCGTTTTCATTTTGAGCCGCAACTAGACGATAAGCTTCGTCCTTGTCGCGGGTCTTGAGGGTGGTCTGCTTCTTGGTAACGAGGTCTTCGCAGTAGAGGTGCCCCAGCCACGGCAGAACACCCGGTAACGATTCTTCATGTTTCGATTCATGTTGTGAGCATGAACCACCACGAACCGCCCCCGTTAGCGAGTTGTGGGAGAGTTACTTCAGTTTCACCCGAATGGTAAAGGGGTTCGTCACTCACTGAAGAATCCACTGAAACTCACCCGTTTTTCCTCCGATTTCCCAATGAAATTGGGTGGAGGCGAGGGTCGGAATCGAACGCATCCCGCTTCCACAAGCCACTCGAAATCAACGGCCTATGGCACCGCTGGTCTATTGAACCTAAAGCGTTTATATTTTATGTCAAGGATAACTCCGCCCTACTTTTTTTAACTCAATTTAACCCCACCAGATGAGCTTTGCTGGCACTTCTGCTGGCACTTTTTGAGGCACCTTCATAGGTAGGTTCCGTGGGATTCTGCCTCACTTTCATGAGTCGTCCGCAACGGGAAAATCGCGATGCCGTTGAATTTCCTGGAAGTTCGGCTCTGTCACTTTCGTTCCGGCAGGAGTCCTGGATGCCTGCAATTAAAATGCTCGAATCTCATACTCTGTTGATAAGAGCAATCAACGGCGGAATTTCGGGATTGGATTTTTGCGGGTGGCTTCTTCTAAAGTCCGCGGTGGCGAAACGAAGCTCCATCGCGAGGCGAACATGGCGTTGTCTGCGCAACCCGCGTAAACGATAACGGACACCTTGCAGAGGAACTCCCAGCCGCTCCCAAGCGAACAGAAAGCGACGGGGGAGGAACTCTATTAGATGCGCCCCCCAATGGCGCCGCGAAAAAAGCCCTGCCCCGTGCGCTCGCCGCGATTGCGGCGGCGGCAGTAATCGCAGGTACGACTGTTTATTACATTCGGTGCGTTTTGCCTTTTGAATCCACCGATGATGCGTTTGTTGAAGGGCATGTGACGGCAATTGCATCACAAGTCCCTGGGCGGGTCTCCCAATTGTTCGTGGAGGACAATCAGGAAATCAAAAAAGGTGATCTACTCCTTCAAATGGATCCCCGCGATTACGAAGCGCGTCTCGCTCAGGCGCAGGCCAATCTAACGGCGGCGCGCAGCCAATTGGAACAAGCGAAGTCGCAACTCACCGCCGCCCAAGCAACCGCGCAAGAGACACGCGAGAGTGTTGTCGCCGTCGAGGCTCGGGCCAGTTACGCCAAAACCAATCTGTCGCGGCTGCCAATTTCAAAGAAACACAATTGAAGCACATGCGGCCAGGACAACCGGTCGCAGTCGAGGTGGATGCCTACGCGGCCAGCATTTCCTCAAAGAGCGGCGGGCTGTCGGTCATTGGTACCTCCTACTGCGTGAAATTGACCTTGGCCCCGCGTCGCGCTCGCGGCGCCTCGCCCAAAGCGGGCGCGGCTTTCGGTTTGATCTTCTCGGCTTCCGCCGTGGGAAGGAGCCGCCCGGCGATGCGGTCGTACTGATTGAACATTTGGCCCGTCCAATCCTGCAACATGCCCCGCGCCATGATGTCCAGACCCAATTCGTCGCTGCCGATGGCTTCATTGAACGGGATGCCTCGCTCATGCTTGGTTTCGAGAAAGGCCAGATTCATCTTTACGATTTCCGACAGGAGCGGCAGCGTGATGACGGACGCCCCCAATGCCCTCAATTCATCATCCAGCGGGCTGCCATCAAACATTTTCGTCCGCGATGCACGGGCCGGGTTCTTGACAACAATGTATTCGACCTGGTTGCCGCAGAATTGGCAAAGTTCATCCAGATTGGTCATCACGTCCACGTCATCCAACGGGAACATGGTCACGGTGATGCCGACGTTTAGCTGTTTGGCCAGATTGAAAAACCGTGTGGCTTGCAGGGCGGTCCGCAATACACCGTCCAGATGGGCGCGGGCGTCCACAATGGTGACGGGCTTGGCTTTCACTTTTTTCAAAATGGAAACCAGTTCGTCCTGGTCGTCGGCCCGGCCCGCTATCGGCACGAGTTGC
>PLIU01000337.1 GCA_003140095.1 Verrucomicrobiales bacterium
TGGAACCCAAAGTCGGCGCGCATTTCGAGCGCGAGGAGCGTTATCAGGAATTGACCCGTCGTCAGGGTGAAATTGAGGAAAAACTCGATCTGACCAAGAATCAAGCCCCCAGCCAGGCGGAAGCCCTCGACGGCGGTAATGAGGAAAAAATTGCTGAAACTCAAAATCCCAAGCAGTCCAAACACCATGTGGCCGTCACCGTATGAATCCACCCGTTCATAACCTGGGCCAGCGTCTTCAGATGCTCCGCAAGCAATGGTTCAAATCCCAACAAGCCTACGCAAATCACTGCCATAAGCTGGGCGTGCCCATCACACCAACCGTGATTGCCGACTGGGAAAACGCCCGGAGTGAAATTCCGGCGCGATTTGTCCCTTTCCTTGCCCATACCCCCAACGCCCAAGTAAACGACTTGCTGCCCAGTTTCACGGCGGCGGAAATTTTCGCCCTCCCGGCGCTTTTGCCGCCGCCAAAGCCGGACAAACCCGTAAAACCGGCAAGTGCGGTCCGAACGGACTTCGCCACGCGTCAGTTGGCGCTGGACAGCGTTCTTCGGAATTTCGACCACAAGCCCTGCCGTTTCGCCCACGTGAGCAGTGAACGGGACCGCAATAATCCGTTTGAGAACCTCGTGTGGCGTGACAACCGCACCCTGTTGATGGCACTGCTCCGCGCCCTGGATCGGAATCATCGCCAAGTCATCTTATGGTATTATTATGGCGGACTGACCCGGCGGCAAATCGCCGCCAAGCTCAATCGCTCTGTTGATCTCGTCTCGCTCCGGATTCATGACGGCCGCGCGACATTGCACCGGCTCCTGAATTCCGATGCCGGTAGGCATTGGCTGCGGCGTGAATTCCGTGAACAGTTCGCACTTTTGGATAGGGAGGCAGGAAAAGACCGGCAAGGACAGGCCGAGGCAAATTGGCCCGGCAAAAACACGTTATGACACAGCGAAAAATAAACTCAAACCCATTTGTCCCGCCACGCTCAAGGGGCGGCCATTCCAGTATGAACTCGACCATCTACTCTCAAATCGGACTGCGCGTCCGCCAGCTTCGCCGCCAGCAGCATCGCTCCCAGGACGAACTTTCCGTCCGGCTTCGCGCTTTTCACGCCCCGATCACGCGCGACATGATTGCCAATTGGGAAACTGGCCGGGCCGCAGTGCCGGCATTTTATGTTCCAGTTCTGGCTTACGCGCTCAAGGTCAAGGTGGCGGATATTTTGCCCGGCCTGTCCTTAAAGGATTCGAAAGCCGGCCAGATCATGCCCGTGTTCCGCCGCCCGCGAGGGCGGCCACCAGCCCGTTCATCAGCCGGCACCGCCGTATGAATGTGACCGCGCAACAAACTGAGTTTCTCAGTTGGAAAGTCGTTCCCGCCCGGCTTGATGCAACCCAGGCGGCGTGGTTTCTCGGCTTTGAGCCACACGAGATTCCAAGGCTGGTTACAGCAGGTTTGCTCAGACCGCTCGGCCATCCCGCGCGCAACAGCACAAAGTTCTTTGCCATGGAAACACTGGAACAATTCCGCCGCGACGAGAAATGGCTTGCCCGCGCCAGCGATGCCATTGCCAGCTATTGGCGGGAGCGCAACGCCCACAAAGCAGCCTCTGCGGTAGGGAAGAAGTCCATTATCAAAAGGTAGCTCAGGTAATGGGTTGGCGGCCTTTGAGGATTAGCCGCCGTGACCAACGCTCGCTCCGGTCGGCGAACTGGCCCCTCGCCTCTCTCCGCGCGCGCTCGTCACGGCTTGCAAGGCGCACAAGAGTGCGGGGCTTCCGTCTGGCCATTGGGTCGCATCGTTCCACTACGGCTTTGCTCCGCGCCGCCTTCGCTCCACTCCCGCGACCCAAAAGGCCAGACCGAAGCACAGATTATCCGCACTTTTCGCCATCTGGCGCTAATGGGCGGGTCGTCTCGTTCACCCGCCTGTCCAATCTGTGGAAGGTGAAGGATAAGGCGGCATCATTCAACCAACCTTCTGGCCACCATGATTGACCTGGTGCGTTGTCGGATCAAACTGCGGCATTTGAATGATGCAACCGTTCGCACCTTGCCGCTCGTAACTCTCCAACGACGGCAGTTTCACTTGTGCCCGGCGCGCGTAGGCTCGATGCACCGCCTTGCTGTTGTGGCCGAGCGCCTCTTGGGCGAACCGTTCCGGGTACCGGATGACCCGTTGGTAACTGATGATCTGATACCGGGCAGCGGCCTCGGCGTGCAGTTGCGCGGGGCCGTCCCAATCGGAGAGTCCGGGCAGATAGTTACCTATTCCGCGTACGCGGTCAACGGACCCTCTTCCGGCGCGAGCAACTCGATCGCCGATGCCGGCGCGCTGGATCTTGCCGGCAACGTCGGCAATACGCCTAATTGGCATGCCAATCCCAGTGGCGGGGGCCGCCTCGGCTGGTTTTACGTTTGGAAACCTCGCTACGATTTCGAACTCGGCCTCTCAGGCCAGACTGGAGAATGGAGCGATTCCGGGAACCGTAAGTGGTCGGCTGGCGTGGTGGATGCAGCCCTGCACTTAGGCCCGAACATCGAAGTGAAGAGCCAGTATATCCAAACGTGGGTGGAAACGGACGATCTTGGAAAGATTGACCCCAAAGGGTGGTATCTTCAGGCGAGCTACAGGCTGACGGGCCCGGGTCTGGAAATGCCTTTCATAAATAATTTCGAGTTGGTCGGCCGCTATGATCGTGAAAATGACGACGGCCTATTCGGTGGCGGTGCGGGAACCACCAAGACCGACCGTTATACAGCAGGCATGGTCTATTACTTTTCCAGCACTTTGCTCTTCGAGGCAGACTACGAATGGTGGCGGAGCCATGGCCCAGGCCCCCAGCCTTTCAACGCCCCGGGCGCACCCACCTCGTTTGTCCTTCAGCTCTCCTACGGATTCTGAATTATTGACACAGCGTTCGCCCAAAAGTTTTGCCGCCCATTCGTTGGTCGCGCCGCTTCCTTCTGCATGTTCTTGGAACAAATTCTCGGTTCGCGCATCTTATCTGAGCATGGATGTGGATTTGTTTAACGTCTGGCATGGGAGTTAGGTGTTCACCCCATTGTGCGAACGCCGGGTTTCTCTTATTATGGCTGAAACTGCTCCACTATCTTGAGTATGTGTGAATAGTCAAAATTCGAATTGAAAATTCAATATGAAAAATTGTCTTTTAAAATTGTCCCGCAATTCGTTGCGGATGAATTCCAACCCCGATTCAAGCAAGCCTGATGCCCGGCATCCCGACAAGCCGACCACGTCGTTACGCGCCCTTCACCGTCTGGTCGGCGTCTTCAGCATCGGCTTCGCCGCCAGCGCCCTTCTGCTGGCCGCCAACACCGCCACCGCGCAATACTTTGGACTGAACCCGGCGTTCAACCAAGACGGCAACATTCTCATTGCCGATCAATTCAATAACCGCGTCATCGAAGCCACTCGGTCCGGGGAAATCGTTTGGTCTTTCGGACTCGGCCCCAATGACTTCTCGTCCAACTCCATCATTGGCGTCAATGATGCCCAGCGCGTGGGCGCGTTCACCTTGATGGCCGGCACCGGCACGCCGCCGGGAGTGATTCCCCAAAGCCCGGCCGGCGCGGCCGACAACCGGGTTCTCCTGGTTGGCCCCTACGGTGAGATCGTCTGGCAATACGGCCAATTCGGGCAAAGCGGCGACGGTCCTGACTTGTTGAACACCCCAGTGCAATGCACCTTCCTCCCCACCCTCGACGTCCTCATCACCGATCAGGCCAACAACCGCATCATTGAAGTCAACTTCGCGAAGGAAATCGTCTGGCAATACCCCGGCAGCGACACCAATGCGGCGGACCAGCTCAACGGTCCCAATTCTGCCGAGTTGCTAGAAGACGGCCATATCCTGATCTCGGACCAGGGCAACAACCGCTGCCTGGAAGTCACCCGAGCCGATAAAATCGTCCAAATTTTGACCGCCGGGGGCACCATCAATACCCTGGCCTTCGCCAGCCGCCTGCCAGACGGCGACACGCTCCTCACCGATTCCGGCAACTCCCGCATTGTTGAAGTAAACCGCAAAGACCACATCGTCTGGGAGTACTTCACTGACACGGCCCCAATGAGCGTGGCCGCACCGCTGCCGACCCAAGCCGTGCGTTTGCGCGATGGCAACACCCTGATCAGCGACCAGTTCAACAATCGCGTCATTCTGGTTGATCACGCCAAACATGTCCTGGCCAGCTATGGGTTGCCGCTGGACGGCGGCGGTGCCATCGGCAACTATGTGGGTTACGATCTCAACTCTACCCAGGAGGGACTGTATTCACCCTACGGTGCCAAGATCATTGGCGATTATACGGGCCTCACTCCACCCTAATTTGACGATTACGATCGGCATTTACTGAGGTGAAACTGGGCGGCCTGGCTGCGCTGAAAGGGGTCCGCGACGATGTCCAAACGTTCGGTCAGACGATTGTGGGCGATCATACGAGTATCAATGGTGACTGGAAAGCGTTGGCCCGCGCAAAAAAAGCGTGGCCTTGATGTCGCTTTCGAAAACAAGATGATCTGCGACGAACCAGATCAGGACTCAAAATGCGTAAAGTATGTACTGCATTATTTAGTTGTTCTGAATTATTGACTTATATTTACTTATGAATAAAAAAGTGTCGGATATGATTGTTGTGGCCACGTTCAATGACCCGGAAAAATCCCAGCTAGTGAAGGATCGGCTCGAGAAAGAAGGAATTCATGCCGCCACCTTTGATGAATCCAAACTGCAAAGGTTTTGGTTTCTGTGCCGCCCTCTTGCCAATCACCGGGTCTGCGTAAAGGAGGAGGATGCAAACAACGCGCGGCAGTTTCTGAAAACAACCGGGGACCTTTTACAAGGGCAGGTTTGCTGCCTGCAATGCGGTTCGCCAAGAGTGGAGTACCCGCAGTTCACCCGAAAATTCATCAGCACTACGGTCACGGATTTGGCTTGCTTCCTGGGAATCATGGAGAGGCGGTTCTATTGTCTGGCTTGCCACCATACCTGGCCTGCGGCGCAGAAGCTTCGACAAAAGATGGATGCGCTTAATTGGCCGGACCGGCAACATCCCCAGCTTGTGAAGAAGGAATGACAGTCTATTAATCCTAGCAGGCTGTTGAAAAGCGGCTGATTTTTCATTTGGCGGTTTTGTTTCCCTTTATCGCCTCCTACGACGTATTCCGCCGCCGGCCCCATTCTCTTCAATGATTAACTTTGGAAATAGATATATGCGCTTTTTCGATACTATCGTGGAACATTTCCACGTCTCAGTCATCAGGAGGATTGCGTGGACGGGTCGCGATTGATGACGAGCAGTTGATTGTATTGCTGATAGACATTGGCCGGCCTGCTTGGGGCAACATTTCTATGCGGCATTCGAGTCGTTGGCGTTGGCACGGGAATTTGAACATTATATAAAAGCGGCTCTGGCCACGCCTTTGCGAAGAAGCATTTTGGATTATGAGCGACTATCAAGATCGTAATGGCTTCCCCAGCTATCATTGTAGTGGTATGCCTCTCAAAACCGCCAACTTCCATCAAGGCGTATTGATCTGGCTGTGATTTAGCTGTCAAAAAAGCTTGCATTGATACCCGGTCTGCTTTATCCTCATGATCGATCTAGTTGACACGCCTGAAAGCAATGACAGCCTGTTGAGAACGCTTTTTTCCGCTAAATCGCTTTGTTTTCCCGTGCTCGTTAGGTGTCTGTTTGCTGTTGGCCGCCCAGGCCGCGCGCGCGGGCACGCTTTATTTCCAGCCATCACTTGATGCAAATGAACATCACCGAAGCCTGGTACAGTGTGGAAAACTGGTATTTCGCCCTGGTGCCGGCCAATCGCCTTCCCGAATCGGGCGACACGGTCATTACCGTCCTGAGTGAGTATGGGCCGAAGGTAAACTTAACTTACGGCAAGAGCACAATGCGGTAGAATTGTTGCGCGTTAGTGCCGATGGATTCGGAAGTGGTCATGGTGGAATTAGTCGCCGTGAAAGCGCTGCCCAAGTTAGTCCAGTTGGGTTGAGCCAAGTTGGTTTCGGCCTGAACTTGATATTGTTGGGCATCTGTCGAACTCCAAGTGAAGGTGAATGAACCGTCGGATCGCTGCACGGTCAGGATGACGGGCGCCGCGAGCACGGTGAGCGTGCCATTGACCAGGCTGACGGTGTAGTTGGTCCGGCGGTCGCCCTGATCCACCAGGCTCGGCACAATGGCATACAATCCCGCCGCACTGCTGGTGGTGGCGCTGGAACTGTAAGTGGCCGTGATGTTGTCCTGGTTCTCCAAACCTGTGATCGTGCCCCCGAAAACCGGGTTGGTCTGCCCGTAAAGCCGGCTGGCGTTGGAGGCGGTNNAACGACGCGGGCAGGATCACCAACTTCACGCTGCCGCTGGCGCTGGTGTAATCCACCGTGTCGGCCGGGGTGAACAGGACCGAAAGCGCATTGGTGCCCGTGTTGAGCACGGTGTCGTTGGTTGGGTTGTAAACTAAACTGCCCGGCACGCTGGCTGTGGCGTTCAACTGGTTGGAACTGAGGGCGGCCCCGTAGGTGATGGCGGCGGGGTTGGTCCAGCTAATCTGCGGGATGGCCTGGGCGACCGCTAGCGTGCCATCGACCAGGCGGACGGTGTAGTTGGTCCGGCGGTCGCCTGGATCCACCAGGCGCGGCACAATGGGATACGATCCCGCCGCACTGCTGGTGGTG
>PLIU01000207.1:0-31746 GCA_003140095.1 Verrucomicrobiales bacterium
TTCGACCGCAAAGTCTATGTGCCCTATCCCGACGTGAAAGGCCGGCGCGCCATTTTGCAGACCCACGCAGAAGGCAAACCGATCGCCGACTCACAGCAGGCTCTGGACATCATTGCTCAAACCACTCCCGGCATGTCTGGCGCGGACCTCGCGAACCTCCTTAATGAAGCGGCCATCTGTTCCGCTTTGCAGAACGCTACGTTGATCTCGCAGACCGACCTCGAGGCGGCGCGCGACAAAGTCCGCTATGTCAAAGAGCGCAAATCGATGGTTCTGAACCCAAAGGAGCGCCAGATGGTGGCGTACCATGAGGCGGGCCACACGATCATTCACCTGAAAACGCAGCTGATGCCGCCGCTTTACAAAGTAAGCATCGTGCCGCGCGGTCAGGCGTTGGGTGCCACGACACTTTTGCCCGACGAAGACCAGCATCTCCAAAGCCGGCAGTTCCTGCTGGAAGAATTGCTCGTGCTGATGGGCGGCAGGGCCGCCGAAAGGACTTTCTACGGCGCCACCACCAACGGCGCGTCCGGCGACCTCGAGATGGCGCGCAAGATCGCCCGCAAGATGATCCACGAATGGGGCATGGGCGAGAAACTCTATTACGAGCCCGACCAGCGCGACGCCGAAGCCGAGATCAACCGCCTGCTCGAAACCGCCGACCGCGAGGCTCACGAACTCATCCAGGCGCAGAAGGAGAACACGGAGAAGCTGGCCAAGGTGTTGCTCGACCGGGAGACGCTTACGAAGGACGAGGTGCTACAACTGCTCACCCCGACGAGCGCCGCAATAGCCGCTTGAGACGTCCTAGCCTGAGCGACGGACCACGTCATCGCGTTGAACGAAAAACACCTGCGCGACATTATCTCGGACTACCTTGGGCTATTATCATGGTCATCGCCCGCACGGGGCGCCGAAAAAGACTTTTCGCTTGCCCGGCAGTGCGATAAGGTCTTATCCACGTTTTTTGCGCCGTGATTGACGACATGAAACTGCTGTTTGACTTGGGGAAGGACTGTCGGATCGTTCTTACCGGCGACACGCCTCTGGTGGTTGGTAGCGCTGCCAATCGTCACTCGCACGCTGGTCACAGCAACGATGTTGTCACGATATATCGTTTGTTCCATTGGCGGAGCGAGAGGCGGTGGCGGCAGAGGCCGTTGCTGCGGTGCGCCACAATGGGTGCAAGGCAACGGCCTCGGTGCGAACTAATTGGCCACATCCTCTTCATCAAACCAGAGCCATAAATAATGCAGCGATTTGTTGGCTGGTCGCCGGTTATTATCTTTTGATCGCGGCCAATGATGCTGCCTTTTTTTCGTATTCTTCAAGGCTCGGAAGTTTCATTTTGGCCCGCTTCGCGTAGGCCCGATGCACTGCGGCGGAATTATGCCCCAACGCCTCCTGGGCAAAGCGTTCGGGATAACCGCACGCTTTGGCCCGTTCCGCCCAGGCATAGCGGTAGCTGTGGAGCGAGACGCCCTCAATGCCAAGTCCCCGGCAGCGCTGTTTGAATTCGGTCGCCCGGTCGCCTGCGCGAACCCGTGACAAGTAAGGAAACAAACAGCCTTCGCTGGCCAAGTCCTTCAGCACGCTCAATGCCTCTTCACCCAAATGGAGAATCACCGGCACGCTGGTCTTTTTGCGGGTAAAACTGATGGTGCGGCTTTCCCAATCCACGTCCTCGCCCATTAAACAGGCGATGTCGCCCTGGCTGCCGCCGAGATGCCAGCACAACTCGTAAAACCCTTGGCGCTCTGGATTTCTCTCACGGCTGACAATGGCCTGGTGCTCATCAAAAGTGATGGCGCGTTTTTCCTTGAACTGGACCGCTGGCCATTGCCGTTTGGGAATGATGGAGCGAGGCAGCCAGTTCATGTCGAGGGCGAAATTATGAATGCGCCGCAAAAAAAAAAGCGTTCGTCGAAACGGTGCCCTTGTGCATCGCATTCAAAAGATGTTCCGCCTGGGTTTTGATCAGGACAAAATAACGAATTTGGTCGAACGCCTTGTCCTTTATCGCAACGTCCCACCGCTTTTTGGTGCTGCCGGATTTGGCGCGGCCCATTTCGTCCATGACGTGTTGCCAGTTGCGTTTGGCAAAATCAGGGTCGCTATGTTGCAAATAGACTTGGGCGATTTGCAGATTTACCGTCGGCTGCTGGCAGGCTTCATTCTGCACATTGCTGAGACGGCGAGCGGTTTCAGCGTCACTGGTTTTGAGGCTTTCCCGCTTTTTGGTGAGGGTGTCGAGGGAATAATAAATCCCGTTTTCACGCCGGAAGATATGGTACCGTTGTTTCATGGCTCGTTTCTGTTACGAGCCTCCCACAGAATCGTGCCGACTTGTTAGCGCCTTGTGCCGGCCTGGTGGATGCCTTTTGGCAGCTTTTTTGCCGTCTTGTGCCTGATGGATTCATTCCATGCACAATTTCATACACACCGGACCGGCCAGACTTTCCAACTTGTCCTCTATCAACCACTTAGAGATGGAGGCGAGGGTCGGAATCGAACAAAAATAGCGGCCTTTTTCAAAACTCACTACTCGCTAACTACCGCCCTACCACCAGAGGCGTACTGCCTCATAACCCACGAACCCCAATAGAATCAGGCATTTTTGGATGGTTGTCAAGGCCTAGACATTACGGGGTCAATACGCACCGAGCACTGACCAATTACCCATCTACTACCGGTTCACTGGCATTTTCACTGGATGCTACATGAGGTTGCTCGAACAGTTGTTTGTTATGGATACATCGTAAACAAATCTGCGGTTCCGTCCGCAGAGTCTATCGGCACCGGCGTGACTGGCAACGGTCGGGTCGGAAGCTGCCGAGACAATGTACCTCACCCGTGAGGGTGCGAAAATGACCGCGAGGTTGTTTCCGTGACTGCCAGCGTTAAGGCGGTCGGAGGGCTAGGCTGGATGACACGCCCAACCCAGGTGAACTGCCGCAAGCATCGTCAAGTGTAAGGAGCCAAAGACGCTGACAGGCTCCAACCAAAATGGTGCGCAGTCAGGCTGCTCGTTTTCAGTATGCGGGCACACGGATACCACGACTGCCGGTGTAGAAGGCAGGGGCTAAATCATCCCTCGCTGTTCGAGTGGAACATGGTAAACCCAACATTCCGCCTGGTGGGAGGCAGACGCTTCCGCAAGGAGCGTTGTGGGAATGCGGGCAGAGGAACGCTGGAGAAAGCCAAGGCCGTCCTGTAATCGGGCGGATAGGGGTTGCCGTTTCAACTCCTGCCGCGCAAGCGGGCCGACTTCCAGCAAGGTCGTTCGTTACGAGAGAACCTGTAGAACCTTCGTACGAGAGGAAAAGCAAATGAACGTGGATTTGTCCATGTGTGCGTCGTCTGGCAAGGCAGCGCACCGGGACAGATTGACCTGGCCCTAGTGTGAATGCCAAGCGAGGAGGCTGCAAGCGCGTATCGTAAAGGTGGCACATCGTGTGACACCGGCTCCGCTCACGCGGGGCTTTGGTGCGGCTTGAGCCGGATGAGGCGAAAGTCTCACGTCCGGTTCTGAGGGGAGGGAGTGGCGGCAACGCCACTTCCTTACCCGACCACTTTTTCGCCACTTTTTTTGCTCGTTTCAACAAGGAGAGGGTCGGTTCGCGACACTCGCATTCCAGGCTCACACTTCATCAAGGCGCGAAACCTCACGATGGCCAGGGACGGGATGCTCCAGGGTTGCCGTTATCTGCTGCATGATCGTCATGCAGAGTTTTGTGCTGGCTTTGACGAGGTTCTGCGGTCGGCCGCCATCGAACCAATCGTGCTGCTCCATCCATTCAGAATCCGGGGCCGGAGAGAAACCGGCCAGGCATGTCACATGGTGATGCACTTTCTTATTTCCAGCCACGCGTCAGGAAATCGCTCATTGCCAGAGCGAACATTATGCCGAAGAAGAAAAAACCCGTTGCGAGCGCGACCCAGATCACCGGGCTTCGTTCACGAATTTCCATGAAAAATACAAGAATGAGCACAGTCTTTGCGGCGGAAATTGTCAGTGCTGCGATGGTATTAAAAGGCCCGAGGTTCACGTAGGCGGCGCCCACGGTGAGCGCAAGCAGGCCAAGCAGGGCCCCCGCCGTAAATAGAAATCTATTGGTGGCCGGTTCTCGGTTCATGAGTGCCGCTCCACAAGATAAATCAATGGGAACAAAAAGACCCAAATGATGTCGACGAAATGCCAGTAAAGCCCGAGCAAATCGACGGCTGTATCATTTCGCATGAACGCGTCCGTACGCCAGGCGCGAAACCCGGAAATCGCAATTAAAACCACGCCGATGGTAACATGAAGCGCATGGACACCTGTCATTAGAAAATAAAGGTAGAAAAACATTTCCGCATGACTCGCATACGGCTGGTCGAATTGAAAGGAAGCTCCCGGAAGGAGGTGTTCGGAAATTTCGCGTGCGTATTCAAAACCCTTGATACAGAGAAAAAGCACGCCCAAGGCGGCGGTGAGGAGCAATCGCACTGTCAGCGCCGTGCGCCGTTTTTCGCGGGCGGCACGGACCGCGAAGGCCATCGTCGCGCTGCTGATGAGCAGCACTGCGGTATTCGTGGCGCCAAAGGCAAGAAGGGTATGGCGGCTTGCGGCGGCAAAGGCGGCGGGATATGCCAGACGATATGCGGTATAGCCGAGAAACATCGCGCCGAAGAACAGGATTTCGGTGGCGAGGAAAATCCACATGCCAAAGGTCGCGGACTCGCGTTGCTGCGAGGCATCGTCAAATTGAGGCGCGTGCGCGAGCGTGGAATCAGGCATGGCTATTCTCCTCCAATGACAACTCGGCGGCTTGGGCATCATAGTTATAAGGTTCTTCAGTCACGACTGGAGCATTCGCGAAATTATCACGCGGAGGCGGCGATGACGTCTTCCATTCCAGGCCGGTTGCCTTCCAGGGATTCGCGCCAGCCGGTTTTCCATAGCGCAAAGACCAGAGCAGATAAGCCAGCGGCAAAAGATATCCGATCGCGAGAATCGATGCCCCCGCGGTCGAGAGCACGTTGAGCACCTGGAATTCTGGCGCGTAAACCGGGTAACGCCGGGGCATACCCATAAAGCCGAGAATAAATTGCGGGAAAAACGTGAGGTTGAAGCCGGCAAAAATCGTAACCGCCGCGAGCTTCGCAAGCCATTCGCAATACAGCCGCCCAGTGATTTTCGGCCACCAGAAATGCAGGCCGCCGAGGTAGCCCATCACCGCTCCCCCGACCATAATGTAATGAAAATGGGCGATCACAAAATAAGTGTCATGCAGATGCACATCAACAGCGAGCGCCGCGAGAAACAACCCTGTAAGTCCGCCAATGGTGAACAAGCCGATGAAGCCGAACGCGTAAAGCATCGGCGTTTGAAACGTGATCGAACCCTTGTAAAGCGTAGCCGTCCAGTTGAAAACCTTGATCGCCGACGGGATGGAAACGAGAAAACTGAGGATGGAAAAAATCATCCCGGCATACACAGACTGGCTGCTGACAAACATGTGATGGCCCCAGACGAGAAAGCCGAAGACCCCGATGGAGATGGTCGCATACGCGATGAAGTTGTAACCAAAGATTGATTTACGCGAGAAGCATGGGATGAGTTCGCTGACCACGCCCATGGACGGCAGAATCATGATGTAAACCGCAGGATGCGAGTAAAACCAGAACAAGTGTTGAAATAACAACGGATCTCCACCCATGGCCGGATTGAAAATGCCCACGCCGAACAGACGTTCGAGCGCCATCAGTGTCAAGGTGATTGCCAGCACCGGAGTCGCCAGCACAAGGATAAGGCTGGTCGTGTAGATCGTCCAAATAAACAACGGCAGCCGGAACCAGGTCAATCCCGGCGCGCGCATCTTGTGAATCGTGACGATAAAATTCAGTCCGGTTGCGATGGAACCAAAGCCAGCGATGAAAATTCCCGCCGCCATGGCCAGAACATGTCCGTTGGCATAGGTGCTGGAATAGGGGGTGTAAAATGTCCAGCCGGTATCCACGCCGCCGGCGATGATCGCCCAGAGCGCAGATGCGCCACCGGCGATAAAAAGATACCAACTCACCAGATTGAGCCGGGGAAAGGCGACGTCCCGCGCGCCGATCATCAGCGGCACCAGAAAATTGCCGAGCACCGTTGGGATCGAAGGAATTAGGAAAAACCAAACCATGATCACGCCGTGCATGGTAAAGAGTTTGTTGTAAAGCGCGGAGGTAACGAGGCCGCCTTGTGGCCTAAGTAATTCCAGACGCATCATGGCCGCCGCTGCGCCACCGACGAAAAAGAAAAGCGTTATGGAGACCATGTAAAGCAGTCCGATGCGCTTGTGGTCAGTGGTCAAAAGCCATGAGCGGATGGAATGCCCGTCGTTCAGGTAATTAGCGCGCGGTTCGAGCGTCATCGGCAGCTCACGCGTTTCTGTGTTCATGGATCATTCCTTTCAACGCTTCCGAGTGATTTCAAGTATGCGATGACTGCGGTGAGGTCTTCCTCACTGATTCGGTTTTGAAACGTAGGCATCACCGGTTCGTAACCGGCGGCGATTTGTTTGTTGGGAAGAAGAATCGAGTCGCGCAGATACTGATCGTCGACGGTGACGATGGTGCCGTCGGAAAGTGGCGCCGGTTTCCCGTAAATGCCATCGAGCAGGGGCGCGCGGATTTTGGAATTTGCCGCATGGCACCCGCTGCATCCGAGCGTGTAAAACACCCGCTCGCCTCGGGCTGCGAGTGAATCGGGAGGCTGACCTTGCGCCAGCCATTGCGCATAGTCCGCAGGCATCATCACGTAAATCCAACCACCCATTATGGCGTGATCCAATCCGCAATATTGGGCGCAAAAAAGATGATATTTCCCTGGCTTTGTCGGCGTAAACCATTCGGTAGTATAGCGGCCCGGCAGCACGTCCTGCTTCGTCCGAAACGCGGGCACGTAAAAATCATGGATTACGTCTTGTGAGATCATGACCAGTTTCACGGCGCGACCGACCGGGATGTGCAGCTCGTTGATCTCGCGCCGACCGTCGGAATGTTGGATTTTCCACATCCACTGTTTGGCGACGACGTTGATTTCCATCGCGCCCTTCGGCGGCCTGGACATGCGGAAATAGGTCTTGGCCGCCCAAAAGAATATGGCAAGGAAGATGGGCAACGGCAGGAGCGTCCACCCTACTTCCCATGGCAGGGATCGCGGGTTTGCGTTAGCGCGAGAAGCCCGCGAACCCCGGCGATAGCGGACGCAAAAGAGGGTTATGAGCGCCACCACCAGCAAGGTCATCGCGCCGCAGAGTGCTGTGAGAGTATAAAATATCCAATCAACGCCGGGCGCAAGGTTTGAAGCTTGCTCAGGGAAAGGGAATGAGGACGGATTGTTCATTATCCGGTTCCTGTTCGCGTTGACTGGCGGCGATCGCGCCGGAACATTGTGGCCATGAAAAACGCGAGCGCGGCGACGGTTGCAAAGCACGCGATGCGGATGACGCGCATGATGACCAATCCATATTTTCCAGTGAGGGGATCATAGTGGAAGCAAAGTAGAAAAAGCTGGTCGGTGAGCGAACCGATGCGCCGGTTCGAGGCCTCGACAAGCGCCCTCCGCAATTCCTTCGAGGGGTATTCGATACCCGCGAAATATCGCGAGATTTTCCCGTCAGGAGTCAGGACCATGATTGCGCTCGGATGAGCATATTGCCTGGTCTGCGGATCGAATACATAACGATAGCCGACGCTATGCGCGAGTTGCGCGATAGCCGGTTCTTGGCCCGTGAGAAAATGCCAGCCGCCCGCGTCCTGAGGCCGGCCATAGCGTTGCGTGTAGGTGCGCTTTTTCGCCAACGCCAATGTCGCGGTCTCACGGGGATCGAAACTGACCACGACGATCTCAAAATCCTTGCCGGCATCAAATTTCAAATCCTGCGCGCTGGTCAGCAGCGCATTGAGCACGAGCGTGCAAAGGTTCGGGCATTCGTAGTATGCGAGCACGAGAATCACCGGTTTTTTTCCGAAGTAATCGCCGAGCCGCACGGCGTTGCCGGTTTCATCGCGGAAGCTGAGGTCGAGCGGCACTTGGGCGTTCAGCTGTTGATCAAGCCCCACTTTCACTGAGATGTCGTCCGTGAAATTTTGACCGCGCACGGCGGCTGCCAGTAATCCTGCGACCAACAATCCGGCGAGGTTGAGGAACTGGGCGCGCATGTTCATGGCTGGGATTTCTCCGCGTTCGCTTTTTCCTGCCGCATCTCGAGGCGGGTTTTTCCGGGGCCGGGAGGGGGCGCTGGCAGGCCGCGCTGCGCCACGATGTCCATCGCGCGTTCAATCGGAATCCGCACGATCCCCGCCTTTTGATCCACCCAACCGTAGCTGTTCAGTATCGAGTCTTCGTGCTCATGCAAGCGACCGAGATCTCTCACTTCATCAACTTGCAACCTAGGTTCGGTTGAAGGCGCGCCGTTCTGTGGAGCGATTGCATTTGATGGACGCCGGTCGGTGAAAACACCGTACAATCCCCGCAACGCGAAAAAAAGCACCGCGATCATAATCATCAGCGCCACAGCACTCCAAGCCACTCCACGAGCATTGATGTCGGTGGTCTCGTGTCCCGCAGCGATGGATTCCTTTCTGATGCGAAGTTTTTCAGACATGACGCAACCCCTCCCCCGGATGAAGTGGCAAAAGCGGCTGCCTGTTCAAAAACCACAGGAAAAGCGCGGTCCAAAAACCGCCGACGGCGATCAACGTGGCAAAATCCAGCCAGTGAATCCGCAAACCTTCGGGGTGGAACGCCGGCGCAATGAGCCAGTAAACATTCACAATATTGACAACGACGATCAGCGCCGCAATCGCACCGAGCCGTTCGCGATGGCGCTTCATCCCCCGCAGAAGCAGCAGTCCCACCGGCAGAATAAATTGAAATGCCATTAGAAATAGCGCCACCCCTTTCCAGCAGGACGCCGATCGGTGTAGATACCACGAAATCTCCTTGGGCAGGTTTCCCGACCAAATGATCAGAAACTGCGAAAACGAAACGTAAATCCAAAAAATCACGAAAGTGAGAAGGAGGTTGCCCAAATCATGAAAATGTTTTGTCGTAATAAACCCTTCGAATGGCTTGTGACCGGCAAACAGAGCGAGCAATGCGGTCATCAGCGCAAGCGCCGTAAGGAATTGGCCAGCCATGAAGATGACGACAAAAATCGTCGAATACCAATCGGGTTCGAGCGACATTACCCAATCGGTAGAGGCGAAGTTCATGCACAGCACGTAAACCACCAACCCGCCAGCGCCCAGCATCCGTATCCGTCTCCCAGGAGATGGGCCATCCACAACTTTATCCTGCTGAACCGACCATCGCCGGATGAAAAATGCGAGCGCGCTCAACACCGCAAAATAAAAAAATCCGCGCAGGGCGAAGAAGGGAGGATTTAGATAGCCCAGTTTATGCTGCCATTTTGGATGCGCAGCCAGCGCGTCGGCTCGCGACCAAGGAAAAACTTCGTGAATGCCGATGAGCACCGGCACAAAGAGCAATGCCATCAGCGGCAGGGTCAACATTGCAGATTCGGCGAGCCGTTGAACGGCGACACCCCACGCGCCGCCAGTGAGCGATTGCATCATCACGATCACCAGCGCTCCGCATGAGATGCCGGTAAAGAATATCCACGCCACCAGCCACGATTGGAAAAACTGCGGTCGGTTCCATATCGCGCCAAGGGCACAAAGTAGCGCCGCCGCCAGAGCGGTCACAATCGCCTTGCGTGCGGCCCTGTGTATTTGCGTTGGTAAGGCCGCGTTCATCGTGGCGACGCCTTCAGTTTCGCGCGCTCATCCGGTGGCGCTTCATTGGTCGTCGCGTGCTGGCTGAGTTGCAGCGCGCGAATGTAGGCGACAATGGCCCAACGGTCCTGCGGTTCGACCCGCGAGCCATACGAATACATCACGCCATAGCCCTGCGTCATAACGTCAAAGAAATGTCCGGCCGGCGCTTCGCGAAGACGCGGTTCATGCAGCGATGGCGGTCTTGGGAAGCCTCGTTGAACGATCATTCCATTGCCATCTCCCGTACGGCTGTGGCAAACCGCGCAATAAATGTCATATCGCTCGCGCCCTCGTTGGAGAAGTTCAGGCGTCAGGGGCATTGGAATCGTCGTGACCAGCCGGTCACCAATCAAGCCGCTGAAGAAACGTTCGTCCTTGTTCAAATGGCCGCGCGCGACGGTGTGCGCCGGAATTGGCCGCGCGCCGCTGCCGTCCTTGAAGAAATCCTCTTCGGCGAGCGGTTTCACCTTTCCCTGGTTCATCATTCCCTTCCGGCAGCCGCCAGCCAGTACGCAAAGCGAAAGCAGGGCGATGAGAAGTTTCACGACTCCACCTCATGAACCGCGATCGGGTTTAGGGATGTGAGAAAGTGTTTTGTTTTGTCTCCAAACTGTGGATCGGATGCCTGCAAACAAAGGAAAAAGCGAGTCTGGCTGGCCAGCTTGAAAGCGGGGACATTAAAGACCGGATGATATGGCTTGGGCAGACCATTCATCAGCAACATGCCGAACACAGCTGCGACTGCAGCGAAAAGCACCGTCAATTCAAACGTAATTGGAATGAACGAAGGCCAGCTATGCAAGGGACGGCCGCCGATGTTCAACGGATAGTCCCAAACTGCGGAGTAATATTGCATCCCATACGCAACCCCTGCTCCCGTGATCCCGCCGATGAGCACGACCAGCGGAACCCGCGTACGTTCGAAACCGATTGCTTCAGCCGCACCCTCCACCGGGAAAGGACTGTAAGCGTCCATCTCCCGATAACCCGCCTGATGGGCCGCGCGCGCTGCGTTCAGCAACTCCTCCGGGTGCTCAAACTCCGCCATCATGCCGTAAAGGTTTTGGTTCATTGTTGGCGCGACTCCTTTTTGTCGCGTACCAACTTGCTCATTTCGGTAATCGAAATTGCCGGAAGCAAACGCAGAAACAAAAATAGCAGNNAAAATCGCGATGCAGACTCGTCACCACGATCACATAGCGCTCAGTCCACATGCCGACATTCACGAGCAGCGCGAGGACGAATAGAATCGCCGGATTTGTGCGAATCGATTTGAACCAAAGAGCTTGCGGCACGAGCACATTACAAAACATCAAAAGCCACCAGGCCGGCGCATACGGGCCGAACATCCGGTTCAGTGTCATGTAGATGTCGAATTTATCGTCGCTGTACCACGACATGAATAGTTCGGTGATATAGCCGTGCGCGACCATCAGGCCGGTTGCGAGCATGATCTTGGCGCAATTTTCGAGATGGCGGATAGTGATGAAATCCTCCAATCCATACGCTTTGCGGACCGGGATCAGGAGCGTGAGCACCATCGCGAACCCAGAGAAAATTGCGCCCGCGACGAAGTAGGGCGGAAAAATCGTCGAATGCCAGCCGGGCACAATCGCGACTGCGAAGTCGAACGACACAACGCTATGCACCGAAAGCACCAGCGGAGTCGCCAAGCCCGCAAGCAGCAGATACGCCATTTTGAAGCGCTCCCAGTGCCTCGCCGATCCACGCCAGCCCAAGGCCATGACGCCGTAAACGAACTGCAACGGCCTCGGCACGGCCCGGTCGCGCATGGTAGCCAAATCCGGAATCAGTCCGACGTACCAAAACATAAGCGAGACCGTGGCGTAAGTGCTGACCGCAAAGACGTCCCAAATGAGCGGACTACGCCACTGTGGCCATAGTCCCATGGTGTCGGGATACGGCAGCAGCCAGTAGAAAACCCATGGCCGCCCCAGATGCAGTAACGGAAATAATCCTGCGCACGCTACGGCGAAGAGTGTCATCGCTTCGGCAAAGCGATTGATCG
Organism: Verrucomicrobiales bacterium; assembly: GCA_003140095.1. Classification (GTDB taxonomy): domain Bacteria; phylum Verrucomicrobiota; class Verrucomicrobiia; order Limisphaerales; family Palsa-1400; genus Palsa-1400. The sequence goes on from PLIU01000207.1 coordinate 11,843, forward strand.
AAGTGCGCCAATCCTGGTGCAGCAAGAGCAGGATCGCCGAAATAAAAGTTCCCGCATGTCCAATCCCTATCCACCACACGAAATTCACAATCGCAAATCCCCACGCGACCGGGATGTTGATTCCCCATATGCCGACTCCGCGAATGAGCAGCCATCCGATGGCAAAGTTCAGCAGCATCAGCAGCGCAAACGCAAACGCAAACCCTGCCAGCCACCCGCGTTTGAGCGGACGCACCAGCACGACATCAGTGATCTTCCGAGTAACTGACTCACTATCGTATCCCGGCGCTACCACCGGTGCTTCGCTGGGAGCGCTCATGCCTTTTCCACCTCCGCATTCGGGTTGACCAGCTTCGCCAGATACGTGGTGCGCGGGCGCGTGTTCAATTCGGCGAGCAGCCCGTAGTTGAGTGGAGATGCCTTGAACTTCGCGACACGGCTTTGCGGATCGTTGATGTCGCCAAAGATAATGGCCTCCGCCGGACAGGCCTGCGCGCAAGCGGGAATGATTTCGCCATCGCGAATGGATCGATTTTGTTTCTCGGCATCAATGCGAACGCGATTGATCCGTTGGACGCAGTAAGTGCATTTTTCCATGACGCCGCGCGTACGCACGGTCACGTCGGGATTCCGCAATAGCTTTAGCACCGGTGCGCTTTCAAAGACGTTCCGATCGTATTCAAGAAAATTGAAGCGTCGGACTTTGTAAGGGCAATTATTCGAGCAATAGCGGGTGCCAACGCAGCGATTATAAACCATCTGGTTCAGGCCTTCGGAACTATGCACCGTCGCGGCAACCGGGCAGACCAATTCGCACGGCGCATTCTCGCAATGCATGCAGGGCACTGGCTGAAAATGCAGGCGTGGATTTTCCGGAGCGCCCTCGAAATAATTGTCCACCCTGATCCAATGCATCTCGCGACCGCGCGCCACTTCCTCTTTGCCAACAACCGGAATGTTGTTTTCCGCCTGACACGCAATCGTGCAAGCGTTGCAGCCAATGCAGGCGCCAAGATCAATCGCCATCCCCCAGGCGTGCCCCTTATAGGCGATTGGGGCGTAAAGTGTCTCGTCCCGACCAGGCGCCGGTTCACCAACCTGCGCCACAGCGTCCGGATGCTGTTGAAATTCGGAAATCGTGCCGACCCGCACCTGGTCCCTGCCTTCCATGCTCTGATGATGTTGTGTGGTGGCAAACGGATGTCGCAAACCTGTCTTTACGATCTCCAACCCGGATCCTCCCCACGGAGCATCCGAGGTGCGCAAAGCGTAAGCATCAAACCCGACGCCGTTGCCCACACGACCCGCGCGCTTGCGTCCATATCCCAAATGGACGGTCACGCAATCATCCGCCTGTCCTGGTAAGATCCAAACCGGTGCGCGCACCGAGCGTCCGCGATACTGGAGATCAACCACATCCTCGTTCAAGAGTTGCAGGCGTTTCGCCGTTGCGGGAGAAATCAGCGCCGCGTTGTCCCAGGTGATTTTTGTGAACAGCTGGGGCAATTCCTGAAGCCAGGCATTATTGGCAAACCGGCCATCACGAATGGATGGGCCCGGCCTGAACACAAGCTCAAGCCCGCCGCCGGAAGCTGCCGCGGGAATGCGCGGCACAAACTGGGACGGCTTGCCGCCCGCATTACCTTCAACCACTCCATCGTGCAACGACTTTCGCCAAAATGTCTCAAAATCGTTGCCTGCGTGCTGCGTGAGCCAGTATTGACGCACTATTTCGTAGCCGCTCGCGACCTCGTTTCCGGTGAGCGCAGCGATCAATTCGTGCGCTGATTTGCCTCCATAAAGCGGCTCGATCAGTGGTTGCATGATCGTAGCCGTGCCGTTGAACGCGCGTGAGTCACTCCACGTTTCCAGCGAGTGCGCTTCGGGGATATGCCATTGGCAAAGCGCCGAAGTCTCGTCCTCGTATAGTCCAAGGCGAATGCGCAATGGCATGAGGGCGAGCTTTTCCGCAAACTTGAAATCCACCGGCGCGTCATAAGCCGGATTTCCGCCAAGAATGACAATCGTTTCGATTTTGCCTGCCTCAACATCGCGCATTAATTCCGCGAGCGAATCACCATTCGAAGCGAAAGGTTCCGCGATTTGGAGCGGCCGGTTCCAATTCCGCGCGAATTGCCGCACCTCTTCCGACAACGAATCACCCGCGAGTATCAGGCTGCTGCCCTTATTGCGGGTGAGATCAGCAAAAATAGGAACGCCCCAGCTTGGTAACGAAGCCCCTGTCGCTAGTGCCGTCCCAAACTCCTGCAACGCTCGCGGCCCGAGCGCAAAACGATGATCAGCGCGCGCGCCAGTCATGCTTGGAGTGCTTTCAGCAACGTAAATACGGTTGAAATTCGTGGTGCCCAAATTGGCACGCCGACGACTGGCAAAATCGCGGGCATATTTCAATTGTACTGGCCCAGGGCCAAGAAAATCGTCCTCGATGGCAAGAATCACTTCGGCCTTTGCTACATCGTAAAATGGTTGCGGCACGAACGGTGCCAGTGGCTCATAAGTGTGCCATTTCGCATTCGGAAATTCCTTCAAAAGCGCCTCAATTTGCGAAAGCAACGTGAGCGAGGTGATATGACCCGTCAGCAGGCGCAGACCGGCTCCGCCATTTGTCTTCCATTTCTCACGCTCCCGGACGACCAGCGCCAAAAATTCATTCCATGTGGAGAACTCCACTCCATTCAAGACGCTCTTCGATCGGTCCGGATCGTAGAGCGTGAGGATTTCCGCCTGCATGAAAACGTCACTCGCGCCCAAGCTTGCTGGATGTTCCGAATTTCCCTCGATTTTCGTGGGTCTCCCCTCATGGCTTTCCACCAGCACGCCGCGTGCATAGCCATCGAGGTTCAGTGCGGTTGCAAAATAGAGCGGCTGACCGGGCACCAGATCCTCCGGCTGCTTTACATAAGGCACAATTTTTTCCAACGGTTGCCGGGTACACGCGTTCAAGCCCGCGAGCGCGAATGAAGCACCCATTATTTTCAGAAAGCTTCGGCGAGTCGCCTCGTTTGTCCATTCCGATGCCAGCGGCGGAAACTCGCGTTGAAGCCAGTGGCGGAATCCCGGCTTGTCCTCCAACTCATCCATGCTGCGCCAAGTGTTCATATTCATCGATGACAGGTATAACAATCGGTCAAACCCTCATGGTTGACGTGGTTTTGTTCCGCCAGCTTGGTGCCGAGCAGAATCTGATTCTTCGGCGAGGCGTACGCGAGGTTGAAGATCTCATCAAGGGGGCGTAGATGCTTTTCGGGTTGCCGGTGACACTCCAGGCACCAACGCATATACAACGGCTGGGCCTGCCAGGTCATCGGCATTTGATCCACGCGCCCATGACAACTCGCGCAGCCAATTCCCTTGTTCACATGGATGCTGTGATCAAAGTAGACGTAATCCGGCAAGTCGTAGACGCGCGTCCAGCGAAGCGATTGACCGTTTTGCATACTGTTCCGCACCGGTTGCAAAACCGGCGCATCCTTCCAAACCTGGGAATGACAAGTCATACAAGTCTCAGTTGGCGGCATGCCAGCGAAGGACGATTTTTCGACGGAAGTATGGCAATACCGGCAATCAATCCCCAGTGCCGCGACATGATGCTCGTGGCTGAACGGGACAGGTTGGGCGGGCGGCTCTCCGGTGCGCGTCCAATAATCCGAACGTCCCAGCGCATAAAGCACGCCGCACGCGCCGAGGATAATCAGTGCTCCGCCGGCAATCGCGGCGTGGGCGATGGCATTTGCGCGGCGTTTAAAGATTTGGGCCATTGACCGGGTTCACTTTTCTGTACCACTCCATGTGTTAATTGGAGCCATTGATTGATGTTATGTTTTCGTTCTGGTGTTGTCCATCCTTGGCGGAGGGAGGGCGAAGGGCGACCGTAGCCGAGCATGGACAGAGTCGTGCCACTTGAAAAAGCACCAGTGCATTCTGGTGCTTCGTGAACGCGGCATCAAACGCATTGCCCTTCCACCATTGAAATGCCGCCCAGGAAACAACCCACCGATCCTGCTGCCATCGGTTGCCACAACGAACCCTCGGATTTCCCCAAGATAAATCCCGCCCCCCAAAAGAATCGTTTTTCCCGGCAGGGGAACACCGATGTTGTTCAAAAATATGACGGCGAAGACGAGCACAAATCCGTAACGAGGGACGTGCGGTAGGAAAGAATGCAGCCAGTGGAGCATGTTTGCCGCTCTTTCTTGATTTCTCCGGAGATGCTTTCTGCCTTTTCTATTGAGGTGATGGTTCACGCGCCGCCAGACGTGCCTTGACTTCCTTGTCCGATAAGCGCGCGTCGTAGATGGAGCGTGGCTCGATCAGGCGCGAGACCAAAGTGGCCGCGATTACGGCCAGCAATAGAGGAGCCATGAACGATCGGTCCCGGCCCGTGAGTTCCATCATAAGCACGACTGCCGAAATCGGTCCTTGGGTTGTGGCGGCGAGCACTGCTCCTGCCCCAAGAACGGCGGATAGTCCCAGTGGAACTCCCGACCCGAGCTGTGAGCCGAAATGCCCTAACGTCCCTCCGAGCAAGGCTCCAAGCGTTAAAGAGGGAGTGAATAAGCCACCTGGCGCCCCGCTTCCCAGGCATGCCACAGTTGCGACAGGCTTAAGAATTAGAAGCGGCATTAGAAGTGCGGAAGATGTAATTCCGCCCACGTAGAGCAACTGAGAGAGGTCGCTGCCATTTCCGAGCAGTTGCGGAAATTTGACGGAAATCAAACCAAGCAGACCGAGTACCAGGACTGGCGCAGCCAATCGGTGCCATCCAGTCGGTTTGTTGCGATCGGCCCAGGCAACAGTCTTCACATATCCTACAGAGACGAGTCCGGCAATGGGTCCAATCACGAGCGCCCAGGCAAGAGCGCCTGCGGAATATGGAAAGGAAGGAATCTGGTAGGTCGGCGCGTTCGGTAGTACGAGCCAGGATATTGTGGTCGCGACTAGCGAAGCAAGCAAAGCAGGCAGCACAAGTCGCAGAGCCAACATTCCTCGCAGCACTTCGAGCGCAAAGAGTGCTCCTCCCAGCGGAACACCATAGGCTGCCCCCATGCCCGCTCCAGCGCCGCAGGCTACGAGAAGCCGGCGTTGCTCGTCGGAGAGTCGCGCTTTGTCTGAGATGAGATCGGCAACAACAGCCCCGGCTTGCTTGGGGGCGCCTTCGCGTCCGAGGGAGGCGCCCATGCCGACGACAACGACGGAGAGCACCGCGCTTCCCAAAGTGCGCACAACGGGCAATCGGCCGGCCGAAAACCAGATGGCAGATGTAATATCGATGCCGTTGCCGCTGGAAAGCCGCACGAGAACGAGTTGCCCGATTCCGACAACGGCCCCCGCGCCCAAAAGCACTACAATATGACGCCAAGCTCCGGCGTGCGATGCTGCATCGAGGATGTCAGTGCCAGAACCAGCCCAAACAAGATGTTGGACGATTTCCAAGAGTCGGGTCAGTATCACCGCGCCCACGCCAGCCCCGATGCCAATGCATAAAACCGCCAGCCAAAAACGCGGCGCTCCGGCCTGTAAGAAGGTCGCGGGTATCCTATCATCTTTTGGTTGAGACGCGTGATGCGACCTGGTGACAAGTTTATGCAATTGCTGCTCGATTTTGTTCCGAATGCTTGTGCTCAAAGATTCCCGCTCCGGCATGGAAAATGATATTACTTTGGCCCGCTTACCGCGACGGAATAATTCCGCCCTTCCCAGCGCCCGGCTTCTTTCCAGAAGAAAGTAAACTCGATCAGTGAATTCTCCGGGCAATCCTTCGTGGGGAGATCGACGAACCACACTTTCAGCGCGTTTATCTGAGTGGTGTCCACTTTGTTGGTGATTGCCCAATTGTTGGCGGACCAGAGGATGGTTGCGTTAGCCTCAACGATGAGCCGCAAGACCTGTCCGGTCGGCATTTTGCTAATCCGATGACAGCCGCTCCACACTTCATGCGAGTTTTTTACTGGTTTGTCGACGTAGCGCTGAAAGGCTGGTTCGATTCGATCAAAACACACGCCGTCGTGAGTGCTGCGTACCAGCGAAATGTATTCCGCATGCGCCCAACACAACGGCATGGCTGATCCGGTCGGGCCGCCAAACTTCATGTGTTTTTGCGGCAAATCGTCCGCGTCCCAAAGCTGCTCCGGCAACATCCCTCCCAGGTTTGCGAATTTCTCCATTGCCTCGATGTACGTGATGGGATCGCGTCCGGCTGCCAGTTCGTAATGACCGCGTTCCCCCGTCAATATTGGCCAGGACCGTCCGACGCCCGTCCCATCGAACGCGCTTCCGTCGTCTTTTTGTCCGTAACCATCGTGATTGTAACGGCGCCAGCACGGGCCATGCGGCAAATCATGTTTAAGTATCTGGTCGATGACCGCGACGGAATCGACGATCAGCGGATCATCCGCCGCGCGCACTCCCAGCCGGACCAACTGGAGAAAATCCCCGCCGACGATATTGCGAGCCTGGTGTTGGCCGCCGCCATTTGCAATCTGGATAACAGCATTATTGGGATTGACCGTCCTGTCTGCCTGCTGTGGCACTGCGGGAGTGATGCGCACGTAGTGCCTGGGTTTGCCTTTCACGAGTTCGCCCCGGTCGGTGACCGTCCATGCTTCGAGGCGCGAGGAAAGCCAATCGGCGTATTCGAGCAGGAAATCCGCCGCGGTATTTTCCTTTTGGTCACGGGCAAATTCTGCTGCGCAAACCAGACTCGCGATGATCGCTGCCAGCGTTGAAGGTGAGTAACCGGCATTCTCCTCCCAGCGTTCCTGCGCGGTTACGGGTCCGTGGAGAATTAAATAGCCCGCAGCGCGTGAGATCAGGGTCCAAGGGTCGAATTTCCGCAATGCGCCCGCCCGGCGCAAGCGCCACGCGAGCAGAATCGGCACGGCCACTTCATCCAGTTGAATGCCCTTCCAATAAGGTTCGCCGGTAATCGAGCTATTTTGCGGCTCGCTGCCATCGCCTTCTTGCACGCACGCCAGCCAGATGAGCGCGCGCAACGCCGATTCGGTTCGTCCACAAGCGAGCAGAGCCGTGGCGATTTGCACCATGTCGCGGGTCCAGACCAGATGGTAGCCGCCGCGATCACTATCGTCCTTCGTCTCACCCCAAGGAATGCTCAATGACGCCACAAACGCGCCTGGAAAGGTCTTATCTTCGTGCGCCATTAAAACACACTGGCTCAAGCGCACAATGTGCGCGCCATCCTTGGTCTGCGCCCTCAAATCAATTTCGGAACGGGTGCGCTGCCATTGGCTGACGTACTTCTCGCGCTGCTGCGCAAAAGGCGTGGCCAGGGCTTGCAGGAGTTGGGTCGAGGCGCTTTGGGCGCTGCGCCCGAACGCGACGGCCACGATGAATTCCAAGCCGTGTGATAAATCGATCTCGCCCGTCAGCGCGATGTTCCCGTCCTGAGCCTGTTGAAAGTCCCAATCCATCTTGAAATGGTGCTTCAAGTCCTGCCAGCCGTCACTGCGTCCGGCGTAGCCGACGGAGCGCCGCGTGAAATCGGGCGCGCAACCAAAGACCATGTGGACATCCTTTCGCGCGACCTGAAAAAACTTTCGGCCTCCGGTGTCACGCCACTCTGCCGAATTGTGTTGCCCGGTCCCCTTCAGGTGAGGGGCGAGCAGCGCATAGAGATGCAGCTTGCCGCGCAGCTTCGGGTCCAGGATTTCAAGCCGGGTATGCATCAACAAAACCGACGAGTGCGGCTCTCCGATAATTTCTTTGACGATGCGATAGCGGCCCTCGCGGTCCGAGTTGGTGAGCCGGTATAGCAACACATTCTTTTCTGGCATTTCGCTCAGGTGGTCGAGATCGCGCCGCTCCTCGTGGAAGAACGTCTTTCCGTCGGTGATTAGGAATTGCAGATCGCGGGTGTTGGGCATATCCACATGAGGATAATAGACCTCGTTGACAATGCCGTGACTCAAGGTGAACCACAGGCGGGAACTGGTATGATAGGCGGTGCCGATGCCGTCCTTGGCGCTGGACGTCCAACGCGGCGCGATGCCGGGAGCGCCCGGCGCGATATGATTTGATGTTGACATAATATTTCTTTGGCTGTCCCTGGGATCAGCCGCCATGAGCGAAATCGGGATAATCGGTCATGCCGCCATCGACGAAGACCGTGCGACCGGTCACGTAGGATGCGACGTCCGAAACGAGCACCACGACCATGCGGGCGATCTCGTCAGGTTCGCCAATTCGTTTCAGCGGGATTTTCTCCAGCAAACTTTTCATATTTTGCGGATTGTCCCAAACTGCTCGGTTAATCGGTGTTTTGATTGCCCCGGGGCCTACCGCCAACACACGCACTCCGTGGGGCGCGGCTTCCTGGGCCAGCGTTTTTGTCAACATGCCGATGGCCGCCTTGCTGGCCGTGTAGGCGCTGTATCCCGACCAGGCGATTTCTTCATGCACCGAAGTCATGCACAACACGACGCCGCTCTTCTGCGGCACCATGCGCTTAAGTGCTTCGCGGGCGCAGTAGAACGCGCCAAACAAATTGATCTCGATCACTTTTCGCCAGGCTTCGATATCGGCCTTCCAGCCCAGAGCACGGGGCCCATCAATGCCAGCATTGTTGATGAGAATATCGATCCCGCCCCACGCCTTGTCGATTTGCAGAAACATGTCCTCGACGGCATTGGCGGCGGATACATCCCCTTGGATTGAGATGGCTTTGCCGTGTTTTTTTTTGATCTTTTGCAGGAGCGCGGCCGTTGCCTTGGGATTCGCCACGTAGTTGATCGCCACCTTTGCGCCGGCTTCGGCAAGAGCCAGCGCAATGGCCGCGCCGAGTCCGGAATTGCCGCCGGTGACGAGAGCGCGCTTGCCTTCAAGTTTGATATTCATGATGGTGCTTCGTCTTTATGGATTGCGCCTCTGCCCAATCGCTGCCTGCTTTCGCTGGCTGCTGTTTCGACTGGCCAAGCTGGACAATATTCGGCGGAAATGGAATGCTACAGGCCCAGCTTATAGCCACTTCCAGCTTGCGACTCAACGTCGGCAGCTTCGCCAGGTAGATTCCCCGCCATAAGAACCAGGCGAAGAAGCCGGAAAATTTTACTCCATAAATGACTGCCACGGCATTGCGATGGCCAATGGAGGCAAGCATGCCTCGCGAGCGAAAAGAGAACGGCTTGGTTGCAACGTCGCGCGAAGCGCACTTAAGATTTTCCGCCAACTGCCGGGCCTGCTGCATCGCGAACTGCGCCGTCGCCGGACACGGCCGGCCATCGTAGGCATTGGGAACAAGTGAACAGTCGCCGAGCGTCCAGAGATTTGTGGTGCCCTTCACCTTCATGTCCGGGTCGGTCTTCAGCCGGCCTTTTTCCAGCGGAAGCCCCAGGCTCTTGATCAGCGGAGGCGTCTCCGTGCCCACCGTGCAGACAATCATTCCCGTCTCGATCCGCTCGCCCGAACTCAGATGCACCGCGACAGAGGTGGCCTTCTGGGCCGTTGTTTGCAACTGCACTTTGATTCCGTTTTGCCGCAGTTTATGCAAGGTAAAACTGGATAACGATTCGTGATGCAGCTCAGGCAGAAGGTGCTTGCCTTTATGCAGCAGAACGACGCGCGGCGTCTCGTTTTTCAACTCTGGATAAAACCGGTGGATCGCCCGCATCAGGTCCGCAATGTGCCCAGCCACTTCCACACCGCTGAAGCCGCCGCCAATCACGACAACGGTGAGCAGCCGCTGGCGCGCCTCCCGTTCGGGCTCAGTCGCTGCGGCTTCGAAATTGCCGATCAAATCGTTGCCCATGACGATCGCATCGGTGACCGTTTTCAAGGCATAACCCCGCGAGGCCAAGCCCGGGATCTCCGCCAGATTTGCCGTCGAACCACACGCCAGCGCCAAATGGGCGTAGTGAATTGAAGCCGTCGTTCCGTCTCGACGGACATAGTGCGCTTCGTTGTTCTCCCGATCGATCCGGCTGACGCGCGCCTCCAGCCACTGGGTGCGCCGGGTCAACTGGCGTCCGGCCACGACAACATGCAGGGGAGAGATCGTGCGCCCCACCACTTCCGGGAGCATGGGAGTGAAGACTAGATGATTTGCGTCGCTGAGGACGATTATTTCCATCTGCGCCGGCAGCAAGCGTTCGAGGCGTTGCGCCAAGGTCACTCCAGCAAAGCCCCCACCCACAATCACAATCCTTTTGGGAAGGTCTGTTTTCATGACTTTCTCGTCATCGCTTTTCTTCCAAGTTCGCAAATTTGGCGAAATGGCGGGGTAAACGCTCCGCGCCCCCGAATCGCCCGGCAGGAAATGTTTACCAATTCCCTAACGACCGCAGGCCGATCACAAGCTCGGCCAAGGGGACGATAAACCACAGGAAGACCCTTTGCTATAAGGTGTTTACCGGATAGACAAGTTGAAACGATGATCCAAAGATTACTTTGAATTTGGTCCCCCCGGGCTGCAAAACAGGCAGCGCGATCACCCGCAAACTTGAAAGGGGCATAACCTCGACAAAATGTTCATTGCAGAGAATCCGTTCTTTTCCAAGACACCGGACTCCAAATCCAATCTCGCAATGAAAATCCATCGGGCAATAAATCCGACGCTTTCCTGCGGAATCGGATATATATTCAATCTAGCCGGTTCAAAATGGGGGGGCAAATGCATGGCCCAGGCCCGGCCATAATGAAAAACAACAGGGCATGAAGCAAGTGAAGTTTAGCAGTAGTCTTAAGGCAAAATCGGTGGCGCTGCCGCATTTTTGGGAGCATACCGTGGGCAGCGGGCACGCGCCGCTTGCGTTGCGAGCCGACTGGCAGCGGCAGTTGCGGCAATGCCATGAGCAACTTGGTTTTCGCCATGTGCGCTTCCACGATCTCCTCAGTGATGACATGGGAACGCTCATGGATGAGCGCCATCAGTTACTCTACTCGTTCTTCAACGCCGATCAAATTTGCGATTTTCTCGTGTCCATAGGCATGAAGCCCTTCGTCGAATTGAGCTTCATGCCGTCCACCCTCGCATCTGGCAGTCAAACGGTATTTCATTATGCGGCCAACGTGACACCGCCTAAAGATTATGGGAGATGGGCAGAGTTTATCGGCAGGCTGGCAACCCATTGGATCGAGCGCTACGGAATTGACGAAGTCAGCACGTGGTTCTTCGAGGTGTGGAATGAACCAAACTTGAAGGTGTTCTGGACTGGAACGCAAGCCGACTATTTCAAGCTCTATCGCCTCACTGCGCAGGCGATCAAAAAGGTGGACAAGCGGCTGCAAGTGGGGGGGCCAGCAACAGCAAAGAATGCCTGGATCACGGAGTTTCTGGATTTTTGCAAAAAAAACGACGTGCCGGTGGATTTCGTGAGCACGCATCATTATCCGACCGATGCGGTGGGCTCGGTGGGCGAGGATACCGAGACGCAGCTCGCTCACAGCAGGCGAAGCATTCTCCGCGAGTGGGCGCGGAAGACTCGGCGCAAAGCGCGCGGCAAACCGCTCTATTATACGGAATGGAGTTCCTCCTCGAACCCGCGCGACCACCTCCATGATGAAACCTACACCGCAGCCGTTATCATCAAGACCATGATGGAGGCCAGAGGTTTGGTTCAGGGATACAGCTATTGGACTTTCAGTGATATTTTTGAGGAAAACTACATGCCTGCCAACGCATTCCAAGGCGGCTTTGGTTTGTTGACTCTTCAAGGAGTCGCCAAACCTGCCTATCGCGCCTTCGAGCTGTTGCATCGCCTCGGTGTCGAGGAATTACCCGTGACGGGAAATCACAAAACGGTGGATGTATGGGTGGTGCGGCGCCGGGACTCTGTGACGGCGCTGCTCACTAATCACGCGCTGCCGCGGCATCCGATCAAAACTCAGTCTGTGCATGTCCAACTGACGGGACTTCTATCGCCGGCCAACGTGTACGTCGAGCGTATTGACAACGATCACGCAAATGCCAAACGACTCTGGATCGAAATGGGTAAACCTGCCCTGCCCACGGAGCGCCAAGTCGAACAGTTGCACGTGGCCTCCCAAATCATGCGAGAGCCTCTTCGCTGGAAATACAAGGCCAAGACCCTGCATCTGAAAATTCCGGTGCCGGCGCATGCCATTGCTGCCATCACGGTCGAATTGACACCGACGCGATCCAAGCAAAATACCCATCGTGAATGACACAGAAGCCAATCCAAAGGTGCTGGAGGCGTTGCAACGTGCGACGTTCAACTATTTCGTGCATGAAACGAACCCGCTTAACGGGCTGGTCATTGATAAAACCAAGCCGGGAGCCCCGGCGAGTATTGCGGCTGTTGGGTTGGCCCTGTCATCCTACCCGGTCGGAGTGGAACGCCGATTCGTTAGTCGCGCCGATGCCGTCCAGCGCACCTTGGCGACCTTGCGTTTTTTTCATAAAAGCGTTCAAGGCACCGACCCGGATGCGACCGGCTACAAGGGTTTTTATTACCATTTTCTCGATATGAAGACCGGAAAACGGGTCTGGAAATGCGAATTGTCTACCATCGACACCGCCTTTCTTTTGGCCGGCATGTTGACTGCGGCGGCGTATTTTTCCGCCGGCACCCCAGGCGAACTCGAAATCGGCCGACTCGCCGACGAGCTGTACCGGCGCGCCGATTGGAATTGGGCCCAAAACGGGAGAGGAACGGTGACGCATGGTTGGAAACCCGAGAGCGGCTTTCTGCCTTACCGCTGGGAGGGGTATGACGAGGCGCTGTTTCTATATGTGCTTGGCCTCGGCTCGCCGACCTATCCGCTGCCAAAGGAAAGCTATCTTCAATGGGTTTCCACTTATGAGTGGAGAGAACTTTACGGATACGGGTTTTTGTATTCCGCGCCGCTCTTTACTCACCAAATATCGCATCTATGGATCGATTTTCGTGGCATCCAGGACGACTACATGCGCGGCAAGAACATCGATTATTTCGAGAACAGCCGCCGCGCAATCTGCGTCCAGCAGCAGTACGCGATTGCTAATCCCTCGAACTTCGACGCCTACAGCGAAAAATGCTGGGGCATCACCGCGAGTGACGGTCCCGGACCCGCGAAGCGAATCATCAAGAGCAGGGAGCGGCAATTTTTTGGCTACAAAGCGCGCGGCGTGCCAGACGGCCCTGACGACGGAAGCATCGCGCCTTGGGCGGTGATTGCTTCACTCCCTTTTGCGCCCGAGATAGTGCTCTCGACGCTTGGTTACTTTCAGAAGCTAAAGTTGCACGAGAACAACCCATATGGTTTCAAAGCTACCTTCAATCCCACCTTTGCGGAGACGCCCGATTTATCCCGCCCGTGGATTTCTCCCTACCACTATGGCCTCGACCAGGGGCCCATCGTGCTGATGATTGAAAATTACCGGTCAGGCCTGCTGTGGCGGCTGATGCGTCAATGCCCGTATCTGGTCGCCGGGCTTCAGCGGGCGAATTTTGGTGGCGGCTGGCTTGAGACGTGCGCGGTGGAAAAATGAATATTACGATTGACCAACTTTAACTTCCAGACGCATCACTCAGATCATCAACCTGAAGTGATCAACCGCGGGAAAATTCAATGAGCAAATACGACATCATAATTATCGGAACTGGGGCCGGCGGAGGCGCTCTTGCGCAACGCCTCGCTCCAAGTGGAAAAAGTATTCTTATCCTGGAGCGAGGCACATTCCTGCCGAGGGAAAAAGAGAATTGGAACACCAACGCCGTTTTTATCGAAAATCGCTACCATACGTCCGAAGTCTGGCAGGACAGCGAGGGAAAACCCCTCCATCCACAGACGGCCTATTGGGTTGGAGGCAATACGAAGGTTTATGGAGCGGCGCTATTCCGGCTGAGAGAACGTGATTTTGAAGAAGTTCAGCACGAAGACGGCATCTCACCAGAGTGGCCGTTGAAATACCGCGACTATCAGTCTTATTATGACGAAGCCGAGTTGCTTTATGAGGCCCACGGTCAGCGCGGTTCGGATCCCACGGAACCACCAACCCAGCAACCTTACCCGCAGCCGCCTGTCAGTCACGAGCCACGCGTTCAGGAAATTTACAATGAGCTTGTGGCCGGGGGTTACCATCCATTTCCCTGTCCCGTTGGGATAAAACTCAATGAACGGACGCCCTGGCAGAGCCAATGTATTCGCTGCGATACGTGCGATGGCTTTCCCTGCCTGGTCGAGGCCAAGTCGGACGCTGACAATAATTGCATCCGCCCCATCTTCGAATTGCCGAACGTCACCCTGCTCACGGACGCCTATGTCGCGAAGCTGACGACCAATCCGTCGGGGAACGAAGTGACCGGTGTCGAAGTGGAATTTGAGAAAGGAAAGCGCAAAGAAACTTACGCCGCCCACATCGTGGTTATCGCGTGCGGTGCGATCAACTCCGCCGCGCTGCTGTTGCGCAGCGCCAACGCTTTACATCCCACTGGTTTGGCCAACTCCTCCGACCTTGTCGGACGCAACTTTATGTTTCACAAAGCGGCGATAGTGCTTTCGATTGGGCTGAAGCCGAACCCCAGCAAGTACATGAAAACCGTGGCGGTGAACGATTTTTACTTTGGCGAAAGGGATTATCCATATCCAATGGGCGGAATTCAATTGGTCGGCTCTTTCAAGTGGGAAATGATGAAAGGCGAAGCACCACCCTTCACCCCGTCCTTGGTTTTGAAAACCATGAAGTCTCACTCCGTCCCATGGTGGCTCACGACGGAGGATTTGCCGAGTCCCCAAAATCGCGTCCGCTGGATCGCCGGAAAAGGCATACAACTCGACTACACGCCAAACAACGACCGGCCCTACCAACGCCTGACCAACCGTTGGAAGGAGGTATTAAAGCAAGTGGATGGTGGACATACCTATGTCCCTGAAGAATTTTATCTGAAGAAATCCATTCCCCTGGAAGGCGTCGGCCATCAGAATGGCACCTGCCGGTTCGGGTCGGATTCGAAGAATTCAGTGTTGAATCTCGATTGCCGCACGCACGACATTGACAATCTCTACGTCGTGGACGCTTCCTTTTTCCCTTCTTGCGGAGCTGTGAACCCGTCCTTGACTATAATCGCCAACGCCTTGCGAGTCGGAGATCGCCTTCTGGAACGTCTGAAATAAAATCAAATGGCGCAGCGGGCCGAAATCACAACTGTTTACTCCGCCGGCTTGATTCAAGGCGTGGCGCTGGTCACGTTCCCGGCTACAAGCGCCGTCTTTACCAATCCAAGCGACTATGGCTTATCGAGCACAGAATACGGGGCCATGTTTGTGCCGCAGGCCCTCATGGCAATTGTTTCTTCGCTGCTAGGAGCAGCACTGAGAAGTCGGCTTGGCGCCAAACGCATTTATTTGCTGGGACTGTTTTCAAATCTCCTAGCCATGACCTTGCTCATTGTGAGCCGGTTTGTGATGGAGGAACATTCATTGGCTTACGTAGTTTTGTTGGCAGCTACGACTTGTATGGGAATTGGTTTTGGCTTCACCGTTCCCGCGCTGAATACGTTTGCGGCGGCGTTTTTTCCAAAAAAGGTGGACCGGGCTGTATTGTTCCTTAATGCGCTATTAGGTTTGGGAACGGCGCTGGCCCCCGTCTTTGTCGCGATCTTTGTCGGACTCGGAATCTGGTGGGGCCTGCCCGTGCTTGTTGGCGTTTTGATTCTTGGGCTGCTGTTGTTCAGCCTCCGTCAGGCTTTGATTACGCACGAGACGCCTGATGCCACGAATTCTCACCAACGCACAGGCAAAGCTAAAATACCCGAAAGGTTTTGGATTTACGCCACTTTTGCGCTGCTTTACGGCGTGTGCGAAACCATGAACGGCAACTGGGCGGTGCCTTACGTGACAAAACATTTTGGTGCCAGCGCATCCGTTGCGTCGTTCGCCCTGGCCATTTTTTGGGGCATGGTAACCGTCGGACGCATCTTGTTCGCAGGCGTCCAAAAGTGGTTTCCCGAAAAGCTGGTTTGCCGTGTCCTGCCGTTCGGGGTCGCCGCTGCTTTCGTTGCCACTGCGTGCATGCCGAAAACAAAATCTTTCCTTGGGATCCTGACTTTTGCACTGGCCGGTCTGGGTTGTTCGGCATTGCTGCCGCTGACGATCAGCTTCGGCCAGAAGGAGCTGAAAACTATCACAACTTCCGTGGCGGGCGGTTTGATTGCGTCCTACCAGATCGGTTACGGTATTGCAGCGTTCGGCGTCGGACCATTGCTAACGTGGGGGGGATTAAACCTGAATATCATTTACGGTGGAACCGCGGCGGTCGCACTCGCGATGTCACTGCTATCCTTCATCGTCACGCAAAAATCTCCCTCGCCGGCCTGATATTTAATTCGATCATAGTGATTCATGTTATTCGGCTCAGGAGCAGCCACTGTCAATGGCTTGGGCTGGGCGCGGCAACCGGCTGATGGCTCTTCTCCGCCTCTTTGCCTCGGTAGATCAGCAAGTAGGCGGCAGGAACAATGAAAACAGTCAAGACCACTGAAACTGTCAGGCCGCCAATGATCGCCAGGGCCAGCGGGGCGTAGGTCTCGCTCCCTGCTTCCAGCGCCAGCGCCATCGGCAGCAGGCCCATCAAGGTCGCCTGCGAGGTCATCAACACCGGGCGCAAGCGGGTGCGACAGCCCAAGGAGACAGCCTCACGCAAAGGACGGCCTTCGGCTCGTTCGTCTGGTGGATGATTTTTTCCACGGCCGCGTACACACTGTTTAACGCCTCGCCCTTGGACGCCACGTAAATATCCACCACACGCCGCATCAGGTAATAGTCCACTTCCGTCGGGGAAGCCACCTTCGAGATGCGAACCAATGAGTCCAGGTGGGTGGGTTCCCGGAGGTGGAGCCCGCGCAACGGCATGCTGCCCAAGTCAGCCAAGTCTGGCATTTCTCCTGAATCTCCCTGGCCACACGAAGCTTTACCTTTGAGGTCGGCTCAGAGATTATGTTCAGGTGATTCTTGGAATAAGCTCCACCAAGTCTGCCATAATTATTGCCGAGACCAAGGGTGCTGGCAGAAGGTTTGTAATCACCGGCATCAGATCGATTCCCTTTCAGGTCTGTTTCGGGGATGATCTGGCAGAACTGTTGCGAAGTCTCAGCGTTCTTATAGGCCACAAGGGGATTGGCGCCGGTTCGGTCGTCGCACTCTTGAAATGCTCATCCGGGCGGTTCGGTTCTTGTCTGGAAGCGATCAAGGGAGAAGCGATGGTGGAACTTGCGGCTTTTCAACACGGTCGTCGCGTCTTCAAGGTTGCGCCCCAGAGTCTCAAAAGAACACTCGGTTGTGCGGCGGATCAAGAGTGGCGAGACCGTGCTGCTGAACTGTTCAATCCCGATGGAAATCGTCGGAACTGGTCAAAAGGCGCCGCTGTCGCGGCTGCGGTTGCTTTTAAGTGTGCGTCGTGTTTACGTGCAACTGATTAGCGCTTATCCGATGCAGGCCCTCTTCCGGCTCTGCCATCGACGGCTCAAGGCCCTGAGGCCCGCCAGCGGTTGACACCTTTCTTTGCTGGCCGCCACCGTTTCCACGCCGGAGGTGTCGGCCAAAACCACTGCCAAAGGTATAATTGACTAGAAAATCGCAGCAGAAGCGCGCTCTTGGCCCCAAACTCCAGCTTTCAGCAGGCCCTTTTCCAGTTTTCGCTCCTCCCACGGCCAAAAGCAAACCCACTATGAAATATCCGGGCTAAGAATTCCAGCTAACGCAGCCTGCCGTTTAGCTTGGAGAGAGATATGGCGCAAGCTTCCCTGGTTGTGGCGGTATAGGCACTCGGAGCAATTGCGTGACGCCCGAGCGCCCCGCATTATCTCTGAAGTGGCCGCGCGATGATGAGATTCCCCCACTGAAGAGCAATTTCCCGTGAACGTCATACGGGATAACGTGCCCTGATGTCGTCCCTTGGAAACGACTGGCTTCAGTGCCTTCCTTGTCGGCCCGCACCGTCACTCCCGAATCGCTTCGGCGGTCCGCCACAAGTCTGTGTGCGGCCAATCTTCTCCCGTTCCCATGCGTTGGTAGAAAATGACGCGGGCATTGATCCAGTTTTGGCAATGCGTCATGAGCACCGCCAGTTCCCCGATGCTCGCCCGCGTGCAGGGGCACCAAGGTTGGGCAAACATGATGAGAGTCGGCTGGCCCGAGTCTTCCGGTATTTTGCTTTGCGAAGGCCAATGAGGCGGGACGCCGGCATCGGTGCCGGGAGTATGATCTTAGACCAATAAACCACCCAGCCCGGCGCTGACCGCCGCCAGCCAAATCAAAGCGAGAAACAATGGAATATATTTTTTCATTTGGAAGCATCCAACATCTCGCGTACTTTACGGGCTAGCGCGGTGGGCGTGTACGGCTTGGGCAGGAATTCGACTCCTTCTTCCAACGCTCCTTGCTGTGTGACGGCGTCATCCGTGTATCCCGATGTGAAAAGAATCTTGAGATCGGGATTGGCTGATTTCAGCCATTCCACCATTACTTTACCTCCCATTTGCGGCATGATGACGTCAGTGATCACCAATCGAATTGGCGATCCTTTGTGATCGCGCACATTGTGCAGCGCATCCTGGCCATTATTTCCGGACAGTACTTTGTAACCCTGGAGTTCCAAAACGCTCCGGGCGAGACGTCTCAATGTTGGCTCATCCTCGACGACCAGCAAGGTTTCCGTCCCGCGCGGCGTCGGGCCGGTTCGGGGGAGGGCCGCGACATCCAGCGGCTGATCGACTCGTGGAAAATAAATCTTGAAGGTCGTACCTTGACCAAGTTCGCTCTGTATGGCGATGTGACCTCCGGATTGTTGCATGATCGTTTGGCACGTCGCCAAGCCTAAACCGGTGCCTTTGCCCTTGGGCTTCGTGGTGAAAAACGCTTCAAAGATGCGCGCTTTGATTTCCTCGGTCATGCCGGTTCCCGTATCACAGACGCTGAACATGACATAGTCGCCGGGCATCGCGTCTTTTTGTGTGCGTGCGTAATTTTCATCCAGCCTGGCATTGCTGGTGGCGATGGTGAGCCTGCCGCCGTTGGGCATGGCGTCGCGGGCATTGACGACCAGATTCATCAGCACCTGCCCGACGTAGCCCGAGTCCGCCTTCACCCGCCCGAGTTGAGCGCCGGGAAGAATGGTCAATTCGATGTTCTCATCTATGAGCCTCCGCAGCATTTTGTCCAGGTCTTTGACTACTTCATTGATGTCGAGCACGACCAGTTGCACCGTCTGTTTGCGGCTGAAGATAAGGAGCTGCCGGGTCAAGCCTGCCGCGCGTTCGCTCGACGACCGTATCGTCTCCACGTAACTCTTAAATTCGTTACCCGGCTCGAGCTTTTGTATCATCAAATCGCTGTAGCCCATGATGACCGCGAGGATGTTGTTAAAGTCGTGGGCCACGCCACCGGCAAGCTGGCCGATGACTTCCATTTTTTGCGCTTCGATAAACTGCGCTTCCAGCCGCCGGTGTTCGGCCCGTTCTTCGACTTCCTGCAAGGCACGGCGCACTGCAGGCCCCAAACGAGCCAATCGGTCTTTCAGCAAGTAATCTGTCGCTCCCAGCTTCATCGCCTGCACTGCGGTGTCCTCTCCAATGGTGCCGGATATGAGGACAAAAGGAATTTCCAGCCCGCTCTTTTTCAGCAGTTCCAGCGCGCGCAACCCACTAAACTCTGGCATGGCGTAGTCGGACAAAATGAAGTCGAGGTCGCTGTGAAGGCTGTCCAGGAACGCCACTTCGGTGTCCACTCGTTGCGAGATAGGTTCAAAACCGCCGCGCTTTAGCTCCCGCAAAACCATTTTGGCGTCGTCGGGATTGTCCTCGACGAGCAGGACTTTAAGTGATTGCGGCATATTATTCCAATAATTTTGGGGGTTGATTGTGCAGCAGCCAGTACATCCCCAATTCCTGCACGGCGGCGGCGAATCCCTCGAAGTTGACCGGCTTGACGAT
>PLIU01000207.1:31763-32311 GCA_003140095.1 Verrucomicrobiales bacterium
ACTTTGGGTGCGTTCTCAATCTTGCGTCCGGAGTAATCGCCTTCGCAGAAGATGAACTGCAACGCCTCCGCCCCATCTCGCGCGATATGAATGTGATTGGCCAGATTGGCCTTTTTCAACGCCCGCAACGTCATCTTGAGGTCCTCCGGATTGTCCTCCACAAGTAATAACTCAACGATGGTTGTTCCGTTCATACTTTTGTCTCTTTCTCCAAGGTAAAATAAAATGTGGCCCCGCTGTTCAACTCGGATTCGGCCCAGATTCTGCCCCCGTGACGGTGAATGACGCGCTGCACGATGGCCAGGCCGACGCCTGTGCCTTCGTAGTCCTCCGCGCGATGGAGGCGCTGAAATACACCGAACAGCTTGTGCGCATACTGCATGTCAAAACCCGTCCCATTATCGCGCACGAAATAGACGTTCTGACCTTTCTCCCGCGCGCAACCGATTTCTATGACGGCCGCCTCGCGTTTGCCGGTGTACTTCAGCGCGTTGGACAGCAAGTTGACCCAAACCTGTTTGAGCAACGCCGGATCCGCCTGGCATGGC
>PLIU01000046.1 GCA_003140095.1 Verrucomicrobiales bacterium
CGCTTATATGCTGGGATGCAAAATACGATTCAAACTCAGCCGGCGACCCTCTCGAAATTGCAACTGCTCGAAGCGCATTTGCGCGAGCGCATTCGTGGTCAAAACCACGTTTTGCCGCGCATCGTTTCGGTGCTGCAACGGGGAGAATTGGGCATCACCAAACCAGAACGTCCGAAGGGAAGCTTTCTGCTTCTCGGCCCGACGGGAGTGGGCAAAACCGAAGTGACGCTGGCGTTCACCAGCTTTTTATTGAGCGCCCAACACGTCTTTCGTTTTGACATGTCAGAGTATCAAACGCAGGAGCGTCTGCCGTTGCTCCTGGGAAGCTCCGCGACTGAACGCGGGATGCTGGCAATGGCTTACGAACGATCCAGAGTCGGCACACTTCTCTTTGACGAAATTGAAAAAGCGCATCCGCGTGTCCTTGATCTCTCGTTGCAGATTCTTGATGCGGCCCGCGTCACGATTGCAACCGGAGAAACGCTCGACCTGAGCGGTTACTACGTGGTGTTTACCTCCAATATCGGCTCGGCCGAATTGCTGAACCTTCAGCATTCCAGCCCGGCGACGTTGGAACGGCATGTTTTGACGCGGGCGCAGCAGTCGTTGCGCCCTGAGATTTATGCCCGTATCACCGAAAAACTGGTTTTCCACCGCCTGAGCTACGATCACCAATTAGAAATCGCCCAATTGATGTTGAGCCGCGAACTCACTTTCCTCCGCGAGCGGGGTTATGATCTCGAAACAGATGTGTCCGTATTACCGTTCCTGGTGCGGCACGGTTTTCACCCCAAACTCGGCGCTCGACCCATGCGGGATGCCGTGGAGAAGTTTATAGGCGATGCCGTTGCCACGGATGTATTGACCGAAGGCAAAGGCTCTGGTCGCCTCATGGTGGATGAATCGGCCAATTGCCTCGTGGTGCGCTAACGCTCGGATTCAAGCACTGATTGCCGGATTGNNCAATCCGGCGGTGAGTGCGCTCCAAACTCCGTGGGGCGAGCTTTGTCTGTCGGCTTTGGGGGGGCGTGGGGGAAAGCCGATCAGTCAAAGCCGTCCCGGACCTACTATGCCAACAGCAAATAGAGGTGCTTCTCACCACCATCATGCTCTGGCGAATAACCCGCTTTTGCGCCTTGTCGTTTGCACCAGCGAAAAATGGACTCGCGAAGTTTCGCGTCGGACGGCAGTTCCATGACCAATTTCTCGGTCCACTGGCTTCCGGTTGGTTTTGATTTAATCTCCACCGCAATCACTTTCACCGCGCCTGCCGCATACAATTCCTCCACAAGCTTTGCCGAGGATTTTGCCCCCGTGAAACCGCCTAAAGCACGTCTGCGTGACGGTTGACTTCCAAGAAGCCAGCGCAACGCCTCCGCTTTGCGGCGTGATCGCAATAATTTTTGAACAAAGTGGACGTGGTCGCCGTTTTTCTCGTGGCTGGTATTTGTTGAACAAGATTTCATCGAGTTGCCTGACTTATTTTCATACGCACTTTATGGCATTCCGGCAATCTGACTGTTCGGCCATCTGAACAAGTTTCAGTGCCGCGCTAAACGGCGCGCAGATTACTGTGGCGCGTCCGAATCATGCGACATATTTTTTCGATTGCGTTTGCCGGGATTTCGCCTCGGCCTTTGACAGTTCTTCCAACTGCACGGCCAATTTTCCCCAAATCCCGCGCTTGATTGCCTCCATTGACAGCGTTTTAACCCACTTGCGCTTTTCTTCAAGCAAAATCGAAACGCTTTCACGATGTACCATATCGTTCATTGTTTCCCCTGCCTCAGCGATGTATTATGTCGTGTCTTTAAACAAAAAAGAGCGAGCAAGAATCCAAACTTTTGGCGCGAATGTGCGTCGAGAGCGGGTGCGCCGCCGCATGACACAAGAGCAATTGGCCGAAAAGGCCGAAATTGCCACTCGCAACCTCCAAAAAATTGAGGCCGGCGAAATCAACATTCTTCTCACGACGGCCTTCAGGATTCAATTAGGACTTCGACGCCCGTGGAAACGGCTGATGCCAGCCGAATAGATAAATCTCTTTCGTTGCGAGTTTCTATAACGTGCGTGGCTTTCCTGCTCGCACCACGCGCAAAGAAAACCCGCGCTTATTCTCGAATGGCTCAATGTGCGCTTCGACCTCCAATACAGGATAACGCAGCGTTGCGAGGCCATAACTTTTATAGGTCTGAGCAAACAATTCGGTTTCGACGATGCCCGTCCAATCGGCCAGACTGAGGAATTTCATCGGTTCGCCGGTAATTTGGTGATGGGTGCGCTGCTCGACGACGAGGCCGCAAGTCGTGACGGTCTGGCCGACGAATTCGCCAAGCCGGTTTACCGGGCAATAGGTTTCCCAAGCGACGTTAGCGAACAGTTCCAGCGGATGGCCGCTGACAGCAAAACCGAACAAGTCCGTTTCCCATTCCAAGCATTGGTGGCGCGTTCGCTCATTGAGCGGGATACCGGGCAATTGCTCCAGCCCTGGCGGTGAAATGAG
>PLIU01000195.1 GCA_003140095.1 Verrucomicrobiales bacterium
ATGAATTATGAAGGAAGAAGTGGGCGATCCCCGCGAGATAGGGTGCGCCATCTCATGGGGCGAGGACACTTTGCGGCTGCATAGTCAAACGCCGTCAAACCCGGTCAAGCCCAATCAAGGCGAATCAAACCAAATCAAACCAAATCAAACCTGTCGCAGGGAAAAATGGACTTGCCGGAGGCGAAAAAGGGCAACGCAAGGATGAATTATGAATTATGAAGGAAGAAGGGGCAAGGACACTCACGGCGGCATTGTCAAAACGGGTCAAACCGGGTCAAACCCAGTCAAACCAGAAAAGGAGGATTGACCCAGGTTGAACCACAAAAAAAGCCAATCGTTCCCTTTTCCGGCGTTTTTGCGTAGGATTGGCCCGGAATGTTCAAAATGATCAAAGGCCTGCATCCAGAGGTCATGAGAATGGCGAGGCCAGTTTTCCCGCCATTGGCGTGGTGCATCTTTTTTGTCATGCTGGCTGGTTTGGCCGCAGCCCAGGAAATCAATCCTTACCCGCGAGCCGTCATTAAAACTGAGAATGTGCTCGCGTGGACGTTTCCGGCGGATGCCGCGGTATGGACGGCGGCGAACGATTGCACCCTCGCCGGCACCGCCAGCGCGCTGCGCATTCAAAGCCGTGGAGACGATCCTTATCTGTTTGGGCCGCCCATCCAGGTGGACGGACCGGTCCTCGCGCGGCTCCGCCTCAAATGCGCGGCCGGTGGCAACGGACAAGTCTTCTGGAGCACGGCGGCAGCGCCGGATTTCAACGAGCCTCACAGTGAGCATTTCCACCTCATCCATGACAACCAGTGGCATGATTACACCGTGGCGCTCGCCGCCGAAGGGACGATGCAGCGGCTGCGTTTGGACCCGGCCGAAGGTCCCGGGGTGATCGAGGTTGAATCCTTGCAACTGCTGCGGCAGACCTTGCACCCGCTGGAAATCCAAGCGGTCCACACCGAGGGCGCCAACGTGAGCGCGCGACTGAAGAATTATGCCACGGAACCGATTTCCTTCACGATGAATGGGCGGCCTTTCAGCCTTGGCGCGGGCGCCAGCGGGGAGTTTTCGCAAGTCGCGCCGGGCCACGCGCCGTTTCGCAGCTACGACATCGCCATCCAATCCCCCGCTCTGCCGGCCCTTCACCGCGTCGTTTCTATTATTGACTCTGCGGCAGCCGGCGATTGGGCGAGCCTTCAGTCAGGCGGCCTGATTGTGCGGGCCGCGCGTGATGGCTCCGGCGCGCGCCTCGAACTCGATGGGCGCCTCGTCGGCGTTCTGGCGCCGCTGCTGAACCGGGACGGCGTGACGCCCAAAATGAAATTGACCGACGAAGGCCATGACCTGACGTGGCGCGGCGAAGGGGTCACGCTCAACCTGTCGTTGCGCGAGGACGTGATCACGGCCAAGTTGGAAAGCGATCGTCCTTGCGAAGGCCCTGTGTTGCGCGCGTTCGGGCCTCTCGAACAAGGGCTGTTTCCTGGATTGGAGTACTTGGCTAAGGGCGAGCATTCCTCATCGACCTTGGACATTGAGACCGAGGAACACATCCGTTTCGCTCCTGATCGGCAGAAAGTCACGATGCCGTTGATGGCTTTCGTCACGGATGGCGCGCTGGCGGCGATGACCTGGCGCGAAATGTCCATGCAGCCGGTTTTTGCCACGCCTAATTTCCTGGACGGACCTGAAGGCCATCGCGCCGCCCTGCGCGGGAAGAACATCGAATGCACGATCCTGGTCCGCCATGCCGGTCCGATTGAGGATGCGATCCTGTGGGCGGCGCAACGACGGGGGCTGCCGCCGTTGCCAACCGCCCCGCGCTCGCGGCAGGCGGAACTTGACTTATGCTTGACGACGTTGAGCGGCCCTCCGCTCAAAACGGCCGAGGGCTGGGGCCACTGCGCCGAAGCAAGCTGGGCGCGCCAGCCTTACGCCGATGAGGCCTCCACCGTCTGGCGCTTGACGGGTCAAATCCCGTCGCTGCCCCGGCTGGTTCCGGGCGGCGCGCACATTGTCAACGATTCGATCTATTTTCTCACGAGCCGGGCCGGCGAGTGGCTGAACATGCGCGCCGCCGGCGCGCGCGGGATCATCGACGAGCAAAAGCCCGACGGTTCGTTCCGTTACGACGGCAAGTTGCGTCGCGGCCATTTTGAAGACACGGCCAGCGGCTATTGCGCCGCGCGCGCCGTCGAATTATTGGAGCAAGCCCGGTTCACCGGCGACGCCGCGGCGCTGCAAGCCGGGGTCACAGCGCTTGAGTTTATGAAACATTTTCGCGATCCGCGCGGAGCGCAAACCTGGGAATGCCCGTTGCACACGCCTGACATTCTGGCCTCCGCCTACCTCGTTCACGCTTACGTGCGAGGCTACGAATTGACCGGCCAGCGCGATTACCTGGACCGCGCGCGCGCCTGGGCGCTGAGCGGGGTGCCGTTTGTATATCAATGGAGCGATGAGCCGACGATGGCCTATGCCACCATCGCTGTTTTTGGCGCGACGGGCTGGCAAGCGCCGAACTGGATGGGACTGCCCGTCCAGTGGTGCGGCTACGTCTATGCTGACGCGCTGACGATGCTGGCGCCGCTCGATCAGGCGCTGGACTGGAAGCGGTTGGCCACGGGCATTCTGACCACCGCCGAACAGATGCAATATCCTTCCGGCCCATTCGCCGGGTGCGAACCGGATTCGTACAATCTTGCCAGTCAACAACGCAACGGGCCCGCCATCAACCCTTGCGCCCTCGTCAGCCTGCGTCTGGCGTTGGACGGCAAACTTGATTCCCTGGCCGTCGCGGCCGCCGACGGGCACCGCGTCGTCGCCCCATTTCCCGCGGCCATTCGGGACGGCCAGGCGCGCATCCAAGCCCGCGCAGGCGTCGGCTACCAGATCGTCGTGGACGGCAAGCGCATCGTCCAAGTGCAATCCCACGGTGAGGACTCCGTTGCTTTGGAGGCGCCGTGATGATTATGGCTTTCGAGCGGGAACGGATGAAGCAGAGCGCCGCCGACTTGGCGGCGAGCGGCGTTTTCATCGGCACGTCTTCCTGGAAATATCCGGGCTGGCGCGAAATGCTTTACGACGAATCCCGTTACGTCTGGCGCGGCAAATTCGCCATGTCGCGCTTCGAAAAAAACTGCCTGGCCGAGTACGCGGAGGTATTCAAAACGGTGTGCGTGGACGCGGCCTATTACACCTTCCCAAGCCTGCCATACCTGGAGGGTCTTGCCGCGCAAGTGCCGGCCGATTTCCAGTTCGGGTTCAAGGTCACGGACGAAATCACGTTGAAGAAATATCCCAACCTGCCTCGTTTCGGACAGCGCGCGGGCAAACCGAACGATCATTACCTGCAAGGCGAGGTTTTCGAACGCGGCTTCTTGCAGCCCTGCGCATCGATCCGCCGCCGCGTGGGCGTTCTCATCTTTGAATTCTCGCGGTTTTTTCCGACGGATTACCAACATGGGCGCGAATTTGTGGCCGACCTCGATTCTTTCCTGGGTAAACTGCCGCCAGGCTGGCCCTATGCCATCGAGATGCGAAACAAGCACTGGCTCAAGCAGGAATACTTCGACTGCCTTGCCCGCCACGACGTGTCGCACGTTTACAATTCGTGGACTGAAATGCCTTCTGTCGGCGAGCAGATGGCGCTGCCTGGCAGTCAAACAAACCCGGAGCTTGTCGCCGCGCGCTTTCTGCTCAAACCCGGTCGCGCATACGAAGCCGCGGTGAAGTCGTTTCAACCCTACGACCAAACGAAGGAAGTCAATGACGAGGCCCGCCAGGCCGGGACGCGGCTGATTAAGGAGGGAAAAAAAAACGCGAATCGAAAGACCTTTATCTTTGTCAACAATCGCTTGGAGGGAAACGCGCTCCAGACCATCAACGCGATGCTTGAGGCTGCCGCTTCGGGCTAATCCCCTGGCGCGGCGCTGATGCGGCTGCGGGATGTTTGACGGTGCGCATTGCAAGGCGAGCTTCGATTACGCATGGGCCAACCGCGACTCTGGCGGCATCGTCGTGTGGCTTCCAATAACGGCTTGAAATCTGGATTCTGTCGTGGCAATATGCACTCAACAATGAGCTTGGCTGAACTGAAAGACAATGTTCTGGCGCTGCCGGAAACCGAGCGTCACGATGTTGCCTATGAAATCGGCGCCATTTGCGGGGCTGGTGGAATTCAGGGCCGGTTTTTCGCCGCGCCCACGCCTGAGCCTTGCGGTCTTTGACTTCGATGGCACTCTCTCCTGGTTGCGTCACGGCTGGCCGGAGTTGATGTGCGAGGTGTTCCTCCCCTATTACCCGATGCGGCCGAATGAATCCCTCGCGGAGGTCCGCCGGGAACTGGTGGCGGAGATTCTTTCCACCAATGGCCTTCCTTCCATCGCGCAGATGAAGAAATTCGTGGAGCGCGTCCAGGCTCGCCATGCTAAAGCTCCCGCCCCGGAGGAGTTGCTCCAGCAATACCAAGGCCGGCTGGACCAAATCATTGCCGAACGATCGGAGATGATTTTGCGCCAACAAGCGCGTGCCGACGAATTTGTGGTGTTTGGCGCGCGAACCATGCTCGACCTCCTGCAGCAGCGCGGCATCAAACTCTTTGTCCTCAGCGGGACATTGGAGGATCGGGTGAAACAGGAGGCGGACCTGCTGGATTTGGCCCGTTACTTTGGCGGCCGGATTTTCGGCAGCGCGCCGGACTCCGCCCGTTTCTCCAAGCGCGCGGTGCTGGACAAAATTCTGGCGGAGGAGAATCTCCACGGCGAGGACTTGCTGTGTTTCGGCGATGGACCGGTCGAAATCTTGCACACCCGGGAACTGGGCGGGTTGGCTGTGGCGCTGGCCAGCGACGAAGACCACAACGGCTCCGGTCGCATGGACCCGGCCAAACGGGCGCAACTTATCCACGCCGGCGCCCACGTCGTCATTCCCGACTATCGCGACGCGGCGGCGCTTTTCGACGCCCTGATCCATCCATGAGAATACGAACTCCGGGACGATGGAGCAGGCGCGGTTCTAGGGGCTGACAAGTCAAGGATTTGCGAGAATGATACGAAAGGGATTGACGGAAAATGCCTGAACTGTTAAAAGTATATGACACTTATGATTGCTTAATAAGAATCTTATTCTGCATGAAGAGCGTGATTAGCCAAAAGAACCGGCGCATGCCACAGCGGAACGGCGCGTTTACGTTGATTGAACTGCTGGTGGTCATTGCCATCATTGCCATCCTGGCGGCCCTGCTGCTGCCGGCGTTGAAGGGCGCCAAGGATGAGAGCCTGGGCATCAAGTGCATGAGCAACATGAGGCAAATGGCCCTCGGCTGGCGCATGTACGCGCAGGATAACAGAGAGTTCATCGTCTTGGCCAGCCAGTCCGGCACTCCCAATGATCCATTGAGCAAGTATGCCTGGTGCCAGCAGGAGGAGGATTTTACGGACAATCCCAAGAACTATGATCCGTCGGTGGACATCACGGTGGGGCCGCTCTATCCTTATATCAATTCCTACTGGGTCTATCGCTGCCCTTCCGATACCTCTGTGATCAAGCACAACGGGGGCCAACTTTTGCCGCGGGTTCGCACCGTCTCGATGAACTTTTACTTGGGAGGATTCGGCGGGTATGGTTTGGGCGGCAGTGTGGGCAACCTTTACCCCGTTTATATGAAAACCACGGACTTGATCCCCGGCCAGTCGCCCGGACCAAGTGATACCTGGGTGTTTGTGGACGAGCGCCAGGACTGCATCAATTGGGGAAATTATGCGACCGACATGGCGGGCGACGTGCCGTATGAACCCGCTCTCTTTGCCTTTAGTGAAGATATGCCTGGCATGTACCATAATCGTTCCGCTGGTTTCGCCTTTGCGGACGGGCACGCTACCATCCAGCATTGGCTGGATTACAGAACAACGCCGCCGCTGGATCCGAGCACTGCGACCGACGGGGGTCCGGCGGAGCCCCAGTTGAACGTGCCGCGTGACGTGGACGTGCGCTGGCTCCAGCTTCACTCCGTTAAAGCGATTCCACAGTAGCTTAAGTTGAAAAATCGCGGCCCCAAGAACTTTGCCCGCAGGCCCGCAAGATCAGGCGAGTGAACCGCTGCACCTTCGGCCAGTGGGCTGAAAGGAGAAACACCGTGAGAACTTTCTTGTTCGCCATGGGCATGCTCGTCATAGCCGCCAGCGGCGCTGACGCTCAAAAATGGAAACTGGTCTGGTCGGACGAGTTCGACTACCAAGGCCTGCCGGACAAGACCAAATGGGACTATGAGCAGGGGTTCGTCCGGAATGACGAGAGCCAATACTACACACGGGCGCGATTGGAGAACGCCAGAGTCGAGGGCGGCATGCTGATTCTTGAATGCCGAAAAGAGCATTTCACGCCGAAGCATCACGCCCCGGTTGAATACACGGCCGCCAGCCTGATCACGCGCAAGAAGGCGAGCTGGCAATACGGAAGGATCGAGGTGCGGGCGAAACTCCCCCAAGGCCGAGGTGTCTGGCCTGCCATCTGGACGCTGGGAACGAATATTTCACGCGCAGGCTGGCCAGCCTGCGGTGAGATCGACATCATGGAGTTTGTCGGAAAGGAGACGAACAACATCCACGGCACGCTCCATTACGCCGTGGATGGCCAGCACCAGTCCGACAGCGGCACGATGGAAACGGCCAAGCCGAATGATGATTTTCATATTTACGCCGTCGAATGGTATCCGGATCGAATCGATTTCTTCTTCGACAGCAAGAAATACCACACCGTCCTCATCGACAAGGCTGGCAAGGGGGAGGAAAATCCATTCCGCGCGCCCCACTACCTTCTGATCAACTTCGCCTTGGGCGGCAGTTGGGGCGGGCCGATTGATGACACTGTTCTTCCGCAGAGATTTTTGATCGACTATGTGCGCGTTTACAAGGAAGCAGGCGGCCAATAATGCGGTCCAGCGAAGGCGGCGCGGCCGTGGCGCCGACCCCCGCCGTTTTTAGGAGGAGGGCAGCCCACCCATTGTGGAATGCGCCCGGCGCGGGTGCGGGGACAGGGCCATTTCATCTGG
>PLIU01000235.1 GCA_003140095.1 Verrucomicrobiales bacterium
TTCTCATTTTTGCCCGCCGGACGCCAAGAAACGGCTTGCGCGCCATCGGGCTGGAATTGGCACCTGGCGCAGCGTTGCCGCCGCCGGTTGCCGTGGTTTCACAGGGCCAGTCCCTCCACCACTCTGAATGAGATTCGTTTTATCAACGAATACGGATAGATTGATTCATCCGTTTTAAATTGTCAACCGCTAAATTTTGCGTCATTCTAAATCAAGCGCATCTCCGTTTCTGGCAGGGTCGGCGCGCGGCGCGGCTTCCCTGCCTGCGTGCGAAGCGTCTAAATTGAGATCTGCCCTTTAGCAGTGATGGTTTGAATCGAGTCCGAAATGGCAAAGAATTTGGAGGTTAGATGGGTTCCCTAAGAATGAAAGCGATCTGCCGCCCTCGAATCACGGTGGTAGGGCTGTTCTTTTTTCTTTGCGCCTGCCTCTCGGCGCGAGCCAATGTCTATGCCACCGATATCCGGCTCAACGGTTCCTTGCAAGTCGGCGTCGTGGTCCCCGGCAGCCCTCTAACCATCAGTTTCGTTCTGAATGAAGTCGCCACCAATATATCCGTCCAGATCTATGCCGGCACCAATGTGCTCAAGACGTTCACCTCCGACGCCAGCCAGGTCGGCACCAATGCGGGCCTGAACACCGTCGTCTGGGATGGAACCAATGAGGACGGCTCCGCGGCCGCCAGGGGCGTTTACAACATCCGCATCGCCGCCGCCGCCGCCGGCTATGAGACGTGGACCAACATCACCGATGACGGGACCAATTTCGACGTCTTCTTTCCCACCAGCATCGCTGTCAATAAAAATACGAATAGCTCCTATTATGGCCGTGTCTTCATTGGAAACGGCGAGGCCGGCACACTTGATTTCACCAACGGCGGCACCGTGGATATGGGCAATGGCATCCTCAAATGCAACGCCGACGGCAGCCCCGCCGATGAAGGCGGCTTTGGCACGGGAGGGTATCCGTGGACGGGCGGAAGCGGCGGTGTCTCCCCTTTT
This sequence comes from Verrucomicrobiales bacterium, assembly GCA_003140095.1. Classification (GTDB taxonomy): domain Bacteria; phylum Verrucomicrobiota; class Verrucomicrobiia; order Limisphaerales; family Palsa-1400; genus Palsa-1400. The sequence continues at coordinate 1,002 of PLIU01000235.1, forward strand.
AACGATCCCAGCCCTTGGAAGATGGATGTTGGCTCCGACGATAGGTTGTATGTCGATGATTGGAGCGGCAGTGGAGTCGTGGTGTCGTTCGACGAAGTGCTTTCCACCAATTATTTAGCCGTGTTGCGGCCAGACAATTACCCGTACTCCGGCATCTTATTAAGCGGCCCGTGCGTGATTGGCGACGGAACGAACATGCAGATTTACATGGCGGATGTCAATCTGATTGGTGCCGGAGGCTTGGGTATTCTCTCCTGGATACTGAACTCCAACGGAATGGCCGCCATCAACGACACCGGGATGGTGGATGTGACTCTGTCCACCAATGCCTCCGATTTGTCGCTGGCTCCGTACGCCGTCTCCGTGGACACCTATGGCACCATCTACACGATTCAGCGCAATTGGGACACGAGCTTCATGGAGGCCACCAATGACATGAACCCAAAGGTATTGTGCTTTCCGCCGGCTCCGAGCGGTGGCCCTCCCGATGTTTCGGCGTTGTGGGAAATCGGCGAAGGCGACCCGACGATGGTAAACAACTACGGAGTGGCGGTGGACCCGACGGCGACGTTCCTCGCGGTGGCCAGCAGGGGGTACGGTACTAATGGCGATTCATTCCAAGGCGGCACGGCGAGGATCTTTCTGGCGACCAATGGCTCCTTGGTCGCCGCGATGACCGAGGACGCCCATGGCAATACCAATCAGGAATTCTTCGATGTCGCCTGGGACAACGTCGGCAATTTATATACCATATATGGCGAGGATGGTTTCGCCCAATGCGGCTGGCGCGTCTATTCCCCGCCTGGCTCCAACCAAGCCACGACCGTCGCGGTTCCCTTCATCCAAGTGTACCACGCCATTACGCCGCCTCAACTCTCGCAACCGGCGGCCAGCCTCGGGCAACTCAATTTCACCCTCACAGGCCAAAGCAACATCACCTACGTCATCCAGGAATCGCCGGATTTGATCAATTGGACTCCCGTGGCAACCAATTTCAGTCCCGCTTCCGTCCTGCCAGTTTCCATTTCCCCCGCGGACTCGCAAGACTTCTATCGCGCTGTGGCTAACCCGTGAAGGGCCTCTGTTCCTAAAAGAACAGCTTGAGCAACCGGTATCCGCCAAAAATCCAAATCACCGCCGCCACCGCGATATACGGCCCATACGGCATCCGGGCGGACCATTCGCGCCGCCTCATGGCGATCAAGGCCACGCCGGCCACGGAGCCAATGACCGAACTGAGCGCCAGCGAAAATAGCACCGCCGGCCAACCCAAAAAGGACCCGATTGCCGCCATGAATTTCACGTCCCCCAATCCCATCGCCTCGCGCGGCAGTACGACATGATCGGCCACCGCTTCCAGATACAACACTTTGTCCGGGTCGAAGGTGTCCTTGCCGATGCGCAGTTGTTTGGCTTGCAGCCGCAATTCCACCTTCCGGTAACATCGGTCTATCAGTTCGACTTTTTCGGCTTCGATGCGGATCATGTCGCCGGAACGATAAAACAAATCCTCGTAGGGCATCTCGCCGTCCGGCAGTTTGAGGGCCGTCTCAGTGAAGAGAATGCGCGTGCCCGGCGGCAAGGCCAGTTTGTAGCGTCCGAAGAGCAACTTGCCCAGACGCAGGATTCCATAGACCACGCCCGCTCCAACAATGATGCCCATCACGCTGTCGCGCATCGCCGCTCTGGGTGATTGCCAGGGACGGAAACCGAGAAAACTCAAATGGGACGCCGGCACAAAAAAGGCCAGCAGCAATCCCACCACCATGCCGCCGATGGTGATTTCGTCCGGAATGATGAAATGCTCAAAATCAATGAACGTCGCCACGATCAAGCCCGCAATGAGAACGCAATGCACCGCGGCCACCGCGGCGGACTGCCCGGAGACAAGCCAGCACAGCGCGAACAGTGTTCCCGTCAACGCTTCTACCAGGAAATAGCGCATGGAAATTTCCTTCTTGCAGTTGGCGCATTGGCCCCGCAACCACAGCCAGGTCACCAGCGGTATATTCAAATACCACGGAATGGAATACCCGCAATGCGGGCAATGGGAGGGCGGATGCACAAGGCTCTCATCCCGAGGCATCCGGTGGATGCAAACGTTCAGGAAACTGCCCACCACGCAACCCAACACAAAGAAGCACACCGTCCAAAAATGAGGGGGGACCTGCGCCAGGACTTTTGGATCAAAAATATCGGTCATCCGTAAAGGTTCTTTTCCAGCGCCGCGCGCATCACCTTGACGGGCGCAGGACGCCCCGTCCACAATTCCAGCGCCCGCGTCCCCTGGTACAGCAACATGCCGGCGCCGTTGGCGGCGCGGCCGCCGGCGCTTCGGGCCGCGCGCAGCAAGCCGGTTTCCATCGGGCGATAGATCATGTCGTAAACAAATCGCGGACGGCGCGTTTGCAGCCATTGGGCATCGATCGGCAGCGGGTCCTCCGCCTTCAACCCGAGCGAAGTCGCATTGATGACCAAATTCACGGATTCGGGCGGGTAACCCAGGATGGTGCGTGTGCCGGGACAACTTTTGGCTATCTCGGCGGCCAATTCCGCGGCCCGCCCTTGAGTGCGGTTGACCAGATAAAGCGCCGCCAGCCCTTCCCGCGCCAGGCGCAACGCCGCCGCCCGCGCCGCTCCGCCCGCTCCCAGCAAGAGGACGGTCGCTCCGCCCAGGCTTTCCCAGTCAAACTCCTCTTTCAGCGCCTGCACGAGGGCGTCGGCATCGGTGTTCAAGCCCCGGCTGCGCACCTCCCGGTTCGGCGGCGCATCCAGGCCTCCCACCGGCGTCCATGGGCCGGAAGGATCCAGAGCTTCAAAAACAATAGTATTGACCGAACCCAGCGTCCTGGCCTCGTCGTCCAGGACATCCACCATTTCCAGCGCCGCCAACTTATGCGGCACCGTCAGATTCAGCCCGATAAATCCCATCCGTCTGGCTCCTTCGATGGCCGCGCGCAAATCATCCGGGTGAACGTCAAACGCCAGGTAACGCCAATTCAAACCCAAAGCCCTCAAACCCGCGTTTTGCATTGCCGGCGAGGCGGAGTGCCGGACGGGATGGCCGAAGACCGCGCAGTAGCGCGTGCTGGCATTGACTGAATCATCGGCGTCATTGGACACGCGTTGGTTATAGGGCAACGCCGGCGAAAATACAATTTACAAAGTGAGATCAAAGCTTTGCATCCTCGATTCTAACCTCGCAATTTTTTCAGCGCCGCGATGGCCGCCTCGCTCTCGGCCGCCTTCTTGCTCTTCCCCAGGCCGCGGCCCAACGCGATTCCCTCGTGCCAAACCACGCATTCAAAATCACGGTCGTGATCGGGTCCGCTGGCGTGGACCACTTCATAACTTGGCGCATCCGGCGATTTGGCCTGCAAAATCTCCTGCAACTCGCCTTTCGGATTATCCAAGGTCGGGATGGCCGTCAATTCCCCGAAGGCGCGGTGAAAAGAACGCAGCACAAAGCCGCGCGCCTCTTCGAAACCGCCGTCCAGAAAAACCGCGCCGATCAGAGCCTCGAAGGCGTCGGCCAGCGCCGAAGCACGGCTGCGGCCCAGGTTGGCCTCCTCGCCCCGGCTCAAAATCAGGTAGTTCTGCAAGGCAATTTGCCGCGCCTGCTCGGCCAGCGTGCGGCGATTGATCATTTGCGCCCGCGCCTTGGTCAACGGCCCTTCACTCACTTCGGGAAACTTTTCATAGAGCTCCCGAGTCAACACCACACCCAGCACCGAGTCGCCCAGGAATTCCAGCCGCTGATTGTGTTGCACCAGCCGGCCCTGCTCGTGCGCGACCGACGGATGCGTCAGCGCCTGCCGCAGCAGCCCTGTGTCCCGAAACTGGTACTGAATCTCCCTTTGCAGGCTGTCGAAGTCCGGCGCCATCATCGCCCTACGGAGTTGCGCCCAGGCTTTCAGCCGGCGCGGACGCGCCTTCAGGCGAAGCCGCAGACGCGGCATCGGCAGGCGGTGGATTCAATCCATGCGCCAGCAGTTGGGCCGTATCGCGCTGGACTTCCTCCAATTGGCCAAGCTGGAGATTTGGGTCGGCGATCGTGAAAACATCACCCGTCCTGGCGTGTTCGTAAACGAAAACGCGACCGCTCTCGCCCTGAATTTGCTCTTTGACCTTCAGAATCCGTTTCCGTTCCAGCATCGCGGCCAGGATGTAACAGACCGGGCCGTGCGTGGGATCATTAGCCTCGATCAACTTGCGCAGCAGCGATTCGGCCGATTCCTTTTGAATGGCATCGACAGGCACGGCGGGCGGCGCATGATAAATGCCCTGCCATTGGGAGATGAAGCCCTTGCGTTCGCTGGCCCCTTCGCGGTGCTGCGACTCCCAGCACGACGGGCAAATATCCAGCCGGTGATACTGCTGCTTCTCCTCAAAGAGCACCGTATGATAGGGGTGCTTATCCGCAAAAGGCTTCTCGCACGCCTGACAGAGACGGGAGCGCGACTGGATGTTCCATTCGTTCATCAATTGTGCCACCATTATCGCCGAGAGTCCTTCAACCGCAATGGCAAAATCCCTATCGGGAAAGGCTGAAATCTAAGGGCTAAAGGCTTAAGGCCAAAAGCTGTAAAGAAATCAGCCGCAGAGAGTCCCAATGCTTCCTTCTTCCCCTAATCGTAATCGTGATCCTTAATCATAATCCATTGGCGTCGATTAGCGTCCATTCGCGGTTGAGAGGGTTTGCCCATTCCACTCCCGTGCAACTCCGTGTGCCATAGGTACTTCCCCCTCACAGGTTTGATTTGGTTTGATTTGGTTTGACCGGATCGATTGAAACGCCTCAAAAAAGGAGGTGAAATTGACCAGGATAATACTGGAAATCAATAACTTGCGTGATTTGGACCGTCTGGTTGTCCAAAAAACGGCCCCTTCGCTCACGATCCCCCTTGGTTTGATTTGGTTTGATTTGGTTTGACCGGACCGGTTGAAACGACTCAAAAATGGAGGTGAAAACGACCAGGATAATCATGCAAATCAACGACTTGCGTGATTTCGGCCATCTTTTCTCCAAAAACAAGCTCTATTTGGAGTTTTCACAGTTTTCAACAAAGCCATTGATTTTAATCATCATCGCCTGCGCGAAAGCCTCCGCCCTCGACGTTTAGCCCTGAACATTTAGCCTTCCGCTTTCCCCCTCTCCCTTCTGCACACTTTCAAAGAACAGACGCATGAGCGCCACACGATGGCCTACTACCACGTTTAGATGGGAATGCGAATACAAAACTTAAAAATTTGGAAAATCCAGGCGGACTTCATTTTTGGTTACTTTCTTGTCCCGCACCCAATTCGGCGCCAGGCAAAAGGGCGCTCCCGACCGTTCCTGGCCGTTCCTGGCCGCTTTGCTCCTCGCAGCAATCGGAAGGGTATGCGGTGGAGCGCCACCTGAGAATCCCACTCACATTCCCATGATTTCGTATCCGCAATCAACGTAGATGACCTGGCCGGTGATGGCGGCGGCGCCGTCGCTGGCCAGAAACGTTCCGGTCGCGCCCAATTCGTCCGGCAGCACATTTCGTTGCAACGGCGTGTGCGACTCGTAATGCTTGAGCATGTCGGAAAAACCGGCGATGCCGCGCGCGGCCAGGGTATTGACAGGGCCGGCGCTGATGCAGTTGACACGGATTTTCCGCGAGCCCAGGTCGTAAGCCAGATAGCGCGTGCCCGCCTCCAGCGCGGCCTTGGCCACGCCCATGACGTTGTAGTGCGGCACGACTTTTTGCGAGCCGTAGTACGTCATGGAAAGAATGCTGCCCCCTTCGGTCATCAGCGGCGCCGCTTCCCGCGCCAGGGCGATGAGCGAATACGCGCTCACGTCGTGCGCCACGCGAAACGCTTCGCGCGTGGTGTTCAAAAAGATTCCTTCCAGCGCCTCTCGCGGGGCGAACGCGACCGAGTGCAGCATCAGATTCAATTTGCCGAATTTCTCCCGCACGGCGGCCAGGGCGCGGACGATCTCCTCGTCCCTGGTCACGTCGCACGGCAGCAGCAACGTCTCCGTGCCAAAAGCCCCGGCGAGTTCCTCGACATTTTCCTTGAGCCGTTCGCCCTGATAAGTGAACGCCAGCGTGGCGCCGGCTTTGTGCCAGGCCTGGGCGATGGCCCAGGCGATGGAACGTTTGTTGGCCACACCGACCACCAATCCGATCTTTCCAGCTAACGACGACATAATGGCTTGATTGAGAAACCAGATTCCAGGCAAGTCAAAGAAAAACTCCGCGGCCGTCGCAGCTGTATCCTCGCGGAAGGTCAAAAACAACTTGGCAATGCCGGCCAAACGGTGGAGATTCAAACGAAGGAATTGAGATTATGGCTGCTGTAACTTTAGATCGAGTCCTGACCGAAGCCGAAGCGTTGCCTCCGGACGAACAGGAAATGATCGAGAGGCTGTTGCGTCGGCGTCGCATCGAAACGTGGCGGCAGGAAACGGCGGCGGAAGCCAAGAGCGCCATCAAAGCTTTTCGCTCCGGCAAACTCAAAAGCCAGTCCGCTGAAAACCTCATCGCCAGCCTGCGCAAGACAAAGTGAGCCATGAACGGGCTTGTTCCGACGACCAAGTTTGAACGGGCGTTCCGTCGCCGTTCAGGAAAAACCCCGCGCTTCAATCGCAAATTGAGATGACACTGCGGCGCATGGCGGAAAATCTCAATGATTCCCGTTTGAAAACGCATCACTTGAGCTGGCCGCTGGCTGGACTTCACGCGTGTTCCGCTGGTTACGATTGCCGGATTGTTTTTGCCAAACGGAACCATCCGAAAACCGGCGCGGAGGACTTGCTCTTAATCAACATCGGCTCGCATGAGGAAGTCTATTGAAAAGCTTTGCTCTTCAACGCAGTTTGACGTTTACGATGACAAAACCACCGTTGACAGCGTGACAATGTTGACAATGTTGACAACGTTGAGTACTGGACTAAATTTTCTAACATGAAAACGGTTAATGTTCACGAGGCGAAAACCAACTTTTCCAGCCTGCTGGCTAAGCTGGAAAGGGACTGCGAAGGAATTGTCATCTGCCGCAATGGAGTGCCAGTCGCCGACCTTGTGCCGCACCGCCGAAGAAACCGGATCAAGGCGCATCGTGCATTGCGCAAAATCAAAATTGGGTATGATCCGGTCGAACCGCTTTCCGTAGATGAATGGCCGGAGGCAGTTCGATGATTCTGGACACCTGCGCCCTGCTCTGGCTCGCTAGCGGCGATAAAAAAACTAAGAGCTTATCCGTAAATAAC
>PLIU01000454.1 GCA_003140095.1 Verrucomicrobiales bacterium
GGTTTGACTGGGTTTGACTGGGCAGTAGTCCGCGCCCTTTTTCGCCGCTGGCAAGCCCAATTTCGGCCACGGTGCCCACCTCGTAGGTAGGGCAACTCCGTCGAGCCGTAACTCGATTTCGCCTAAAACCCCGCCAAAGCCCATTTCCCTCTCCTGCAACTCCGTGTGCCATAGGTACTTCCCCCTCACAGGTTTGATTTGGTTTGATTTGGTTTGATTTGGTTTGATTGACCTAGTGCGGGCCTGTAATGCGTGAAAACCACGCAATTCGAGACCCCTCCGCGACTCTGCGTTTCAACTTGTGTTTTGCTTCTAGTGCGAGCATCACTTATTCCCAATATACGCATAAAGATATGCGTTAGCAACCATTATTGCTTTTGCCCGATTTGGATTCCCGAGTCAGTCGCGTCAACCGGTTTAACCAAAGCCGCCTTTCTGACCCGGTAAGGGCTTGGGCTTTCAGCCAAAGCAGGCTCGGTCTATCTTGACCTCGGCGCGATTGACCACAAGCGATGGCGTCAGCAGCGACGGGCGGATGCTCCACCACCAGCGTTCTCCCTTTTCAGGAAGTGAAAGCCTGTCATTTTGAATCGCGCCTCCAGCCTGGCTTATCAGGTTGATAAAAGGGCGTTGGCTACGAACATCAGGACGCTTCTGGTTCCACAACGCTTTCACTTGCGAGGCGGAACTTTGTCAGCTTTGACTAGGTGGCCATCCGGAGCGATTTCGATGAAGCCGCCATCCGCATTCACCATGTATCTCTTGCCATTTTTCCACTCTTCAATCCAAGTGAAAACTTGCACGTCAGGATAGAATTGCGACGGTTTGTAACCGGCCGAACCGTTCGGATCAATCCCATACTCAACATGGCTGATCGAAACCATGGAAACCAAGTCACCCGGCGGCGTGTCTTTGCTTCCTGCTTTGCGGACCTCGATGTAGCTTGGCAGCGTGTTCGTTGCACGGTACCGGTAGCTGACTTTGAAGACCTCCATGGGAGGTCCATCAACGCTGTAGAGCAGCGTCATGGGCCGGAGGGCCTCGGTCGTCAAAATTTTCCCATTGACACTTTTCCCATCACGCGTTGTCGCGGAGAAGCGGCCATCATTCCGCAAATTGAAGGAATCCGGGCGAAGAGCCGGCAATCCAAAATGCCGAATTTTCTCAAGATGGTCCTCTCTCCAGGAGGCAAGTATCTGCGGATTGTTGGCCTCGCTCGCGCCCTCGCTCTCCTTTCGCGGCGACAAAAAGAGTTGGTGGTTTAGGGTGAATGCGCGCCAGTAAAAGTCCTCCGACACACCCCAGACATTCATTTCCACAGCCCCAGTTTTATCGCGCGTGGTCCATGCTGTCGCCTTGGTCAAACTTTGTTCAAAAAGCCCGGCCGGCTGGATCGCCGCCAGATTGGTTTCTAATTGCCATTTAACTAAATTAAATTCGCCGGATGCATCCGCGGTAACGTTTGCTCTCCATTCCGCGTAAGTCATCAGCTTAATCCAAGGAGGATTAGCCATATACTTGACAAATTCGGAATTTGCAGCCAGGGCCGCTCGCGTCTCAGTTGCCCCGGTGTTTTCGCCCGCCAAGGGCGTTTGGCCTTCTCCAACCAAGACGCGCCGCCGAAATTCCTGGTCCTTCATTGAGTCAGACTTGTTGAAAGGCTCGTTGTTCTTAACTCGTTGGTCAATTATAACACCGCTTGGCGTGGCGCCCGACTGGTTTCCAAGCAGAACCGCGCCCGAAGGGCCGTTTCCCTTCGTCAATGCAAAATCATACTGAGTCACGCCCGGTGCTAATGCCCGCGTGGTCATCGGCGCGTACTCAGGCGCTTCGATTCTCAGCAGAGATTCCTGCTTTTGCTCGTCAAAATAAATCACGAAGGAGCCGTTGCTCCCTGCAATGGTATGTTGCGGATTCAACCGTTCGCCGAGAATCTCGTCCGGCCACCCTGGCGTGACTCGGAAGCTCGCAATTGGCTCTCCGGTCTGCTTATCGGTGACGCGGCCGGAGATCATTCTTTGTCCTGTATGATCGTAGGCACGTTCCGCGCCCCGCAATGGCGCCATATCCGGACCGTTGCCCGGGGGGACCATCTGAGCCTCCAGAGTCCCGCCAAACTCCATCAGAATCATGAGGTTCGTGATGTCATGGTCAATCCGCCCGACCAGCCGAAACGGGTTCTGAAGGTCGAGACTCTCGTTTTTGATGGAAAAGCGATAGCCAGGCACAGCCAGAGACAAACTGATCGTGTCATTCGGAATCCCGCCCACGTTGAAGGAACTATCCTTGTCCAAGTCAACCAGCACCGAATCCCATGCGTCTTCCAGGCCCACGTTCAGCCGGGTATTCGGTGGAATCGCCTTGCCGTCCTTTAAAACTACCCGTCCGCTGACTATATTCGCCCGGCCCACAACCAGATCACCGACATTCGTTGTGCTGCCATCGCCTCCCGCGTCCACCACCGCGATCCCAGTCGTGCCGTATGCTGCGAGCGTGTTCATCTGCCCATAAACATGGTATCGGACGTTGGGTGGCAAATTGACGAACGCAAACCGCCCATCCGCATCCGTTCCCACCTCGAAATCGCCTGTAAAATTCTCCGGCGTCCGATCTTCCGAAACCACTCCCACAGCCACGTTCGCCAGCGGCTTGCCGTTCCAGATCACCCGGCCCGTGATCGCCGCCCCTTCAGTCAACTGCAAGCTCGGCGTGGGCGCTTCTCCGCGCACTTTCAAGAACATCCGATTGGCAAAACCGCGTGCTTCGACTTTCAGATCGAGGCTGGCGAACTCCCTGCGCGACGTGATCAGGAAGTTTCCCCGCGCGTCCGTGACGGCCAACGGATCAAGTCCTTCGATCTCTCCCCACATGCCGCGGCCATCTTCGGTGTTATAGCCAAGCGTTTCCACCGCTGCCCCTTCGATAGGCGCGCCCTTCATGTCAACGACACGGCCGCGGAAGATCAATTGTGGCGGCACGCCGGCCAGAAGCTGCGGCTCAAGATCGACGCTGATGGGCCCCTTGGCCGGGTCAACATGCTCGACAAACTTCGGTCGCAACCCTTCGCCGACGACGAGAATGCGGAAGATCAAAGTGCGATCGAGCGATACAATTTTGAAATGGCCCTGGCTGTCAGTGCTCGCGCTCTTGCGGCAATCGGCATAGCACGAGGGACAGAACGGGCTTGTTCCCACTCTTGGCCCAGCCGTCGAAATAAAGACGGTCGCTTTCACCGGTTGGCCGTTGGTCCATTGCACGCGGCCCGTCAAATCCGGCCGCGAGGTTGCCAGCGCATCGGACGTCCCGCTCTTTTCCGTCTGTGCTCCCGTCAAACCCATGCCGGCAATGAGCGCCACGACCGCCTGCGCTGCCCCCTTCCAATGCTTGCCTGGCCGGCTAATGGCGGCGAGCCGTTCCTTGAGTTGAGCCTTGTTTTCCGCGATTCCAACCAATCCTGGCAAAGCCCGCTCGCCGGTCATTCCCTCCAGCACTTTGAGAATGGTTTCGCCATAAGGAGCGTGGTCGCTTGCGCGGAGATGGGTCAGGGCGAGGGGCGTCAGTAGCCAGCTCGCGATCCGCCCTCATGCACCCCCACGCCAGCCACAGAACCGGATTAAACCAGTGCAGCACCTGCAAGAGGGCGACCAGCCAGGTGAGGGCAAGATCGCCCCGCTTGATGTGGGCCAGTTCGTGCAAAAAAATGCAGCGCAGTTCCTCCGTGAAAAAGCGGTCGAAGACGCCGTCGGGTAACAGCAGCCACTTGCGCCAAAGCCCATAGACAGCCGGACTCTCCACTTCTTCGCTCTCAATCAACCTCACTGGCTGGGCGATTTTGAATGCCGCGAGGCACTCGTTAAACAGCCGCGTCACATTCTCATCCGCGACGGGTTGGTAACCGGCAATGCGCGACCGGAAACGCCCGTTGGTCCAAACAAGGCGTGCCCCGAAAAAACAGACGCCGGCCAGCCACCCGCCTAAAGCAATGCCAAACCAATCCGTTTTCGAGGCGGCCGTGACGGCCACCCCAGGCGGCACTTTGAGCGCGGCATTTTCGAGCGATTCCGCCGCCTTGGGAATAGTCGGCGCGGGCATATTCATCGGGGTGGCCGCAGGAATCGAATTGACAATGATTTGCGGGTCAACGCCAAACGACGATCGCGGCGGATGGCCCGCGTCCGAATGCGTTGGAGCGGTCTTGGCCAGATTAAAAATGCTGAAGGGGCTTTGTGGCGGGACAGGCACTAACAGACGGACGACCAGCAAGAGCCAGAGTCCGTGGCGCCAGAACGGCGGAAGCCGATTTCGCAACAGCCGTTGCGCCAGCAAAATCAGCCCGGCCAGCACCGCTGCCTGCCATGTTGTTTGCAGGACCCACCGAAAGACTCCCTCGCCAAAGTGTGCCAAGTGGCTCATATTCATTTCTTCCTTTTCATTTCTCCTTTTCGCGCAGAATGCGCCGCAGTCCCTGAATATCTTCCCGGGACAACTCCGCCCTTTTGACCAAGTGCAGGATGGCTTCCGAGGGCGCGCGGCCCAAGACTCGATCGAGGAAGGATTCGCTTTCCTGCCGCGCGCATTCCGCCATCGAAATCAGCGGTGTGTAGAGGTAGCGCTTGCCCTCGGACTCCTGCCGCAAGGCGCCCTTGTTGACCAACCGCCGCAGAAGCGTTCGGACGGTGGCCAGCGTCCACTGTTTGCGGTGTTCCAGCGCTTCAACCACCGTGCTGGCCGCGACCGGTGGCCGGTCCCAAACCACCGCCATGACTTCCCATTCAGCCTCCGTGATGCGAATCGCTTTTTTCATATGGTACGGTCGTCACGGGCAATATATGTTACGCGCGTCACACTATGCAAGAACATTTTTACCTCATTTTCAAACCGGCGCTAACACCAGAGGTCGCTTCCTAGTTTTGGACGGCCCATTCACTGGCGGCAGACCACGGTTCTGGATGAGGTTGGTTGTCGCGGTTCCAGTTATGCGCGCTTCGAGGAGGATGCAGGTAATCTTTCCGCTTCTCCAAATCCACGTGAGCATCGGCGAACAACATGTTATAACCTTGTGCGTGAGGCGGGTTTGCTTCGGTGATTCCCCCGATTCCAAAAAAAGTTTCCACGGATCCATGGTCGCTGCCGTGGAAGCCGCCAGCCTGTTTGAACAACCTGAACGGCCGGGCATCGGCGACGGCGTACATCCGGACAAAGTAAAGCCTCCCTTTCCATTCCTTTGGACGGGCTTCCATAGCAAGGAACCTTCAGCATTCATATTTCCCTCAACGGATTTTCGCAGACAATGCTGACCAAGAATTTACTCGCACCTCGCGCCCGGCGCAAGGCGATCTCGGCGACGATTTGGTGAACTCATAACGGCGAAGTTGGCTTCCACGGAGAAAAGCTTCTCGAAAAACCCCTCTATCTGCTGGCCAGCAAGATGTTGATGCTTCTCTAAGCCTTAAAGCTCGCCAGCCGCATGTCGCCGTCTTTGGTGAAGCCCAGGTGCATGCCAAAGGCCGCGCTGAGAGTTTGTGGGGAATGGCTGTGGCCAGCCAGAGCCACGTAATCGCGCAAGAGTTCACGGTAATCGGGATGCGCGCAGTTCTCGATAATGGCGTGCGCGCGTTGGGCTGGACTTTTGCGGCGCAAATCCGCAACGCCCTGCTCGGTAATAACGATTTGGACGGAGTGTTCGCTGCTGTCCAAATGGCAGACCATGGGAACCATCGTGCTGATCTTGCCGCCCTTGGCGGTGGAGGGACAAGTGAAGATGGAAAGGAAGGCGTTGCGCGCAAAATCGCCCGACCCGCCGATGCCGCTGACCATTTGACGCCCCAGCACATGGGTGCTGTTGACGTTGCCGCAAACATCGACTTCAATGGCGGTGTTGATGGAAATGATGCCCAGACGCCGGATCAATTCCGGACTGTTGGATATTTCCTGCGGACGCAACAGGAACTTCGGTCGGAAAAACTCCAGGTCTTTGTAGATCTCGCTCAAGACAGGCTGGCTGACAGTCAAGGAGCAACCGCTGGCGAAACGGACCTTGCCGGCCTTCATCAGTGAGACAACCGCGTCCTGAATCACCTCGGTGTACATGTCAAACACAGGAATGTCGCGGCAGTCGCCCATGGAGTTGAGGACGGCATTGGCCGTCTCGCCGACGCCGGATTGTATGGGAAGAAAGGATTTGGGAATCAGGCCCTTTGCGAGTTCGCCGGCCAGGAAGGAGGCCACGTGGTCGCCGATGCGCGCGGTCGTCTCGGAAATCTGGCCGAAGACCCCACACTCATCCGGGGCGTTGGTCTCAACGACGGCGGCAATTTTCGCCGGATCCACTTTGATGGTGGGAGTGCCGATGCGCTCATTCGAGCGGCAGAGGGGGATGGGCAGGCGATTCGGCGGGTCTTGCGGTTGGTAGATGTCGTGAAACCCATGAAGCTCAACAGGGTGAAAGCGGTTGAGTTCGATCAGAATTTTGTCGGCCACGCGGCAAAACGTAGGGGCGGCGCCCACGGAGGAAGTCAGTGTGATCTCGCCGGAAGGGGTGACGCGGCAAGCTTCAATGACGGCGCAATGAATCGGTCCAAGAAAGCCATAACGAACAGCCTGGGGCAGCATGGACAGGTGCAAATCGAAGAAGCTGGTGCGGCCTTCGTTGATGCTCTTGCGCAGGTCTGGATCGTTCTGATACGGGGTGCGAAAGAGCATGGCCTCGGCTCGCGCGAGCGACCCGTCGAGAGACTTTCCTGTTGATGCGCCCGTTATCACGCCGATGCGGAAGGGCTGGTCTGCGGCGTGCAGAGAAGTCGCGTGGGCGGCAATCGCCTTGGGAATTTCCTTAGGCGCCCCCGCCGGGGTAAAGCCGCTGAAAGCCACCGTTTGTCCATCTTTAATGAGTGCGGCAGCTTCGGATGCTGTCAGGCGGGGGAATGATTCATTCATGGTACTCAGGCATTTCGGTTAAATGGCGAACTTTTTCGGGGTCGTAGGCTGTCGATGCGCCCACGTCGTCCTGCAAAAGGAGTCTCCCGGCATCGTCCACCCCTGCAAACCAGCCGCCGCGAATATCGCCATCCAGATCCAATTCGACGCGGCGCCCCTTGCTCCACAAATCATTGACGCGCGAAAGCAACGGCGTCCAGTCACCGGCGGTCAACGGTTGCACGAGCGAACGAATGCGGCGGAGAAGAACGGTAATCAAGTTTTCGATCGGTATCGGCGCCGGTCGAATATCGGCCAGGCGCTCAATATGATTTTCCAAAGTGGCGTCGTAACAGGCTGGCTGATTGTCGATGTTGAGGCCAATCCCTATGACCGCCAGGCCGGGCCTGAATTGATCGATGAGCACGCCGGCCAATTTGCGGTCAAGGACCATGACGTCGTTAGGCCAGCGCAAGCGCAGGTGGCGAACACCCAGGCCATATAGAACATCACAAACGGCCACGCCGGCCAGCAAAGGAAGAATCCGGCCGTTGGGCGATGGAGTGGGAACGACGGCTGAAAGCCACAATCCGCCCCGATCAGAAACCCACTTGCGCTGAAATCGTCCGCGTCCGGCGGTCTGGGTCTCGGCGCGGACGGCGCTCCAGGCGGGAAGTTCGGCCGCAACCAGATTGGTTGAAGTAACGGAATCATATTCCCAGACCGTCCAGTCTTCGACGATCTTTCCAGGTCTGTCAACAACGGTGCTCATAGGGCGAGTCTTGCTATTCGATGCGAGCCAGGACCTGGCCTTCCATAACCGCATCTCCGATTGCAACTTTGACTTCAGCCACTTTCCCCGCCTTGGGGGCAAAGACAAAGGTGTTCATTTTCATGGCTTCAATAGTCAGCAAGTGGTCGTTCTCTTTGATCTGCTGGCCGGTTTGCGCTATGATGGCTATGACCCTCCCAGTGAGAGGGCTTGGCACTTCGCCTGAACCAGGCGCCGAGGCGGATGCCGGCGCCGAGGGCGCGGCGTGAGCTGGCTCCGGCGCCTTCGGCGGAGGCGGCGGATTTGGCGTGGGCGACGGCGGCGGCGTCAGCGGAGCCGATGGAGTTGCCAGATCCTCGGGCATTTCGACGGTCACGTCGTAAGATTTCCCATCAACGGTCACGCGCAGTTTTTTAATCATGGTTAGGAAAATGATTGCCGGACTTTGTGAGAGACGAATAATTGAGAGCGGCCCTCGAAGGCCCACACGTTCAAGTGGGGCACGGAAATATCGACGGGGACAACGGAAATGAGCCTGTGCGGCCGGTCGAGCATGACCGCGACCGCGGCGGCGACGACGGCGACAATTTCCGCTTCAACCAAATCGCTTGGGGCTGG
The DNA here is from genome assembly GCA_003140095.1 of Verrucomicrobiales bacterium. GTDB lineage: Bacteria > Verrucomicrobiota > Verrucomicrobiia > Limisphaerales > Palsa-1400 > Palsa-1400. The sequence continues at coordinate 8,306 of PLIU01000454.1, forward strand.
CGCCGGCTTGAGCCCGAGTTGGCTGGCATGGGCCTGGCGCGCGGCTTCGAGCAAGGCGGTGGCGTTGCGCAGGGCCTTCTGAACGTCCAAAGCGCGCTCTGGTTTTTGCAGCAGCGGCAAAACGCGATGAATCAGGGCCAGCGCCTTGCCCAGGCTGGATTCACTGGCGGTCAGGCCTTCGGAAGTTTCGGCCGCCGGAGATGTCTGGGTGTTGGACATAGAGTCAGTTGGAGCATGCCATGTCAGAGGGGAATCGTCCCGTGTTTTTTGGGCGGCCGGGTTTCGCGTTTGCCCAGCGCACTGCGCAAGGCCAGCGAAACCGACGCGCGCGTCTCCGAGGGCGCGATGACATCGGTGATCATGGCGGTGCGGGCCGCTTCGTAAGGCGAACAGAATTTGGCCCGGTACTCGGCCGCCAGTTCCGCCTCCTTCGTTTTTGGATTCTTGGCAGCCGCAATTTCACGGCGATAGAGAATCTTGACCGCGCCTTCCGCGCCCATGACGGCGATCTCCGCCGTCGGCCAAGCATAGACATAATCCGCTCCCATATCCGAGCTGCACATGGCGAGGTAAGCGCCNNCCCCGTGCCGGATGATGCCGCCGCGTTCCTGCTGGATGCCGGGCATGAAACCCGGAATATCCACCAGTGTCACCAGCGGAATGTTGAACACATTGCAAAAACGGATGAACCGCGCCGCTTTGTCCGAAGAATCAATATCGAGAGTGCCCGCTTTGACCGCCGAATTATTGGCCACGACTCCGACGACGATCCCCTGGATGCGGGCGAAGCCAATGACGATGTTCTTGGCAAACTCCGCGGATACTTCGAGAAAATCATCTTTGTCCACCAGCCTTTTAATGACCGCATAAATGTCGAGGGAAAGTTTGGGGTCGTCCGGCACCAATCGATCGACTTCAGGATCGGGACTCAAATCCAGGCTGGCGGTGGGGTGGTGCGGCGGATCCAAGACATTGTTCGCGGGAACAAACGAGAGAATGCGGCGTGCGATGCGAATTGCGTCAGCATCGTTTTCGGCCAGGAAATGAACGTTGCCGCTGACGCTGGCATTGGTGGCCGGGCTGCCAATCTCATCCATGGTGCATTTCTGGCCGGTGACCGACTGGATGACTTCGGGGCCGCAGATGAACATGTTGGAACTGCCCTTGACCATGATGATGAAATCCATCAAGGCCGGAGAGTAAGCGGCGCCGCCCGCGCAAGGTCCGGCGATGATGGCAATTTGCGGAATGACGCCGGAGACCAGAACGTTGCGGAAAAAGACCTGGCCGTACGCGGCCAGTGATCCCACGCCTTCCTGGATGCGAGCGCCGC
>PLIU01000159.1 GCA_003140095.1 Verrucomicrobiales bacterium
CCAGGCGTTGGCGTTGACGGTGGCGCTGTTGGTCAGCCGGAATGGCCCGGCATAAAGTTGCGAATTGGTCGTCGGCAGGGAACCGTCCAGCGTGTAGTACATCGTCACGCCGGCGGCGGGGGCTTGCACCGTCACGTTGACAAATCCCTCAAAAGTTCCGCCAGATGGATCAATCGTGGGCGGCGGCAAGGCCGGCGTGTTGGTGAAGCTGTTGATCCAGTCGGCCATGACTTCGACCGCATTGGTGTCAATAAGATTGCGTGCCAGCGGCGGCATTTTGATCAAAGGAGCCAGAGTGTTCATGCGGTCGTAGATGGCCGAGCGCCAGATGTCGTCGGGCGTGATAATATCGACGTTGTCGTAGCCGAAATTTCCCTTCACCGCCGGGGTGCCGATGATGTTTTGGTTGGTCAGGGGAATATCGTAGCGGGCGTCGAAGGTCGGCCCCGACCCGCCTGGCTGAATATGGCACTGGGCGCAATTGGCATCCAAATAGGAGCGCGCGCGCTGTTGATAAGAGGCGGCGGTGTTGGTCAGGGCGGAGAGTTGCTCAATGTTGGTGATCTGGGATTCGTTGATGGCGGGATAGAGCAACCCGGTGCGGTTGAGGGCGCGGAGTTGATTGTCGGTCACGCCGTTGGGATAGCTAAAGTTGCCGTTCAACTGGCGGGCATTGACACCCAGAACATAATTGGCCGGCGCCGTGTGACAGAGCAAACAATCGCTGGGGCTGGGATAATACCAATTGTTGGTGTAGATGCCGCCCGGGGTTTGAATGGGGATGGGTTCGGTTAAATTGGTGGCCAGCAAATCGGCGTCGCTGTAGTTGGCGCGCCATTTGTAAGTGACGCCATAGACCGAGCCGTTGGCGTCCCGCACCAAGAGGCGGGTTTCCAGGCGCAGGAGGGCGGTGGGATCGCTCAGGTTGGTCTGCAATTCGAAGGTCTTGACGAACACCGTGCCGGCCGGGAAAGACCAAGTGAAGGTCGGCGCGTAGGCGATTTGTTCCTCCGGCGTGTAGGGCGCGCCGGTGTTGGGGATGGAAAAGTAGCGCACTTTCTGCGCGTTGTCGGAGAACAACTGCACATTGGGCGCGTATGGGATCAGGCTGGCCGCCGGGACCATGTTGGGCGTGTTGGTGAAAACCCCGGTCTGCGAGAGCAGCGCCGGAATGGCGCCGCTGGTAAAAGTTGGCGGCATGTTGTAAAAGGCCGGGGCGGGCGGAACATTGGTCAAGCCGTAAGCGTGGCCGGTGCCGGCGGTGACGGTGATGTTGACCACAGCGGAGGTGGCCGTTAATCCGCTGCCGTCCACGGCCACAGCCTTCAAGGCGTAACTGCCGGCGCCCAAGCCGGAGGTGGTAAGGCTGTAGGGAGGGTTGGTGACGCTGCCCAGCAGGGCGGAACCGATGTAGAAGTCCACGAAACTGAGGGTGTTGTATTGCGCGGCGGCCTCGGCGATCAGGCTCACGCTGGCGGCGGCGGTCACGACTGAGCCGTTGGTCGGCCCGGTCAAGGTGACCGAGGGCGGCGGGTTGCTCACAGGATAGAGTTGCGATTCGGGAATGATGGCCAAAGTGGTGGACGGGCTGTTCCAGTAAAGATACGCCACGGCGTCTCCGCCGCCTTGAAAATAATCCATTTCAATGTTGTATCGCTGCTGCGCCACCAAGGGGATGGTGCCGCTCCAGGTCGTCTCAGTTTGAGGCACCCACTCGTTTACGAGTAACTGGCCGTTGACGTACAAAAGCACGCCGTCGTCGGTCGTGGTCGAGAAAGTGTAAGTCTCGTTGAATTGCGGCTCCACCGCCCCAGTCCATTGCACGACATAGTTGGTCAGGCCGATGTCGGGGGATGGCGGGGTGGTGTCCCAGTCGAAGTCAATGGTGGGATCAATGCGGGTCAGCGTGGGTGGCGCGTCGAAGCCCGGGGCGATGAAAGCGGTGTAGGTTGTATTGGACCAGTAATGGCCCAACAGGCCGGTGCCATCACCAACGGCCGAACTATCTATGAAACTGGCGCTGGCCGTCCCGCTGGGCACAGCTCCGGGCTTGAAAGCCCCGGCGGTGACCGCGGCCGAATTCGTCAGCGCAAACGGCTCGGAGTAGAGAGTCGAGTTGGTGGTCGGCGCGGTGCCGTCCAGCGTGTAGTAAATCGACGCCCCAGCCGTTGTATCCGAGAGGGTGACGGTGACCGAATTAGTGAACACCTCGCCATTGGGACTGATGATGGGAGTGGCCACAAAAGTGGTCGCCAGCCCATAGACCGTCAGAGAATATTGCGCTCCGACATAGACCTTGCCGTTGGCAATGGCGGGCGCAGTAAATTTGACGGCGTCACCCGCGGAATCCCGCGCAGGGAGTTGGTCGCTGGTATAAAGTTCCTGCGTAATATTGGTCGCATTGTAGGCGCGCAGAATGCAGGGAGTGGTTGGTGATTCGCCTCCTGCATTGTAAATCGCCCACACTATGGCGTTGCTGGAACCATTGGCGGAAATGGAAGGTGTGACGCCGCCTTTGTTATCGTACCCATCGGGAGTTTCCACGGGTGTCGTGTTGAAGAGCGCATTGGTGATCGAATAGGCGCCGATGTTGTTGTTCGCGTCGATGATATAGAGAGTGTTACTAAAGAAGGCCGGGGTTATGTCGCGGTCTCCACCCGGACCGCCATTGAATTGCTGCACGATTTGATTGTCGTTGCCGGCATTCCAACGTCCCATGTTGTCCCGGTCCACCAGGTAGATCGGAGTGGTCTTGCCCCCGCCCACGACTAAATGAGGATGGGCAACGCTGCCGGCCGAATCCGGCAAAATAAGCGGCGCGCTGGAGCCGAGGTCCTGGTCCCCGCCGCTCAAGGAGACTGCATTGGAAGGCGCGAAGTAATCCATCATCGTAAGTCCGTTGGTGGTGGCAATCTTTAGCAAGCTCATGGCATAGTTATTCGAGGAGGTGATAGCGGTGATCTGATCGAAGGTGCCATTGCCGGTCTGCAGATACAAGTTGCCTTGAGCGTCCACGGAGGGGCCGCCGCCGCCCTCCCAGAAGCCGCCTTCGCCGCCGTTGGGGGTGGCATTATAGACGGTGGGTTGCAGGGAGAGGTTGGTGGCGTTGTAGCCGAAGAGCCAGCCATGATAAGGCCCGTTGTCACCATGCGAGGCAAACGACATATAGACCGCGCCCTTGAGCAGCGTCAGCGCAGGCCGGCTGTGCTCGCGCAACGGATTCCAAAGCACGTGCGGCGGGTTTTCGCCATCGTTATCGCCGCTGCCCGCGCCCAGATAATTTGTGCATTGAATCAGGACCGGACTGTTGAAATTGGACCGTTCCAGTCCGGTCGTAATGTCCAGGGCGTGCAGCCGATGCACAAAAGTGGTCCCTTCTTCCAAGGTCTTGACTTCGCAGTAAATCGTCCCGCTGACCGGATCAATGACCGGTGTGCTGGTGATGCCGATTTCGGGCGTGATATCGCTGGAGCCGACATCGCCAGCGGGCACGGTGGTGACGTTCGACCCCAGAAAACTGGTCTGCCAAAGGGGCGAAGCGTTTGCGCCTGAGTTGTTATCGGCATCGAAGGCGAACACGCTGTCATGCTCGGTGGCGACATAAACCACGTTATGAGTTCCCTTGGCGGGGATATTCACGTTGGTCATGATCAATGGCTGCGCATACACGAAACCATCCACAGTGCAGGTGAATAACCTGCCAAACGTGTTGGTGTTTACGTTAGTCAGCGTCAAGATCGTTTCGTTGGAGTTCAACCCCATGCGGGTGTTGTCGTTGTGATAGGTCAGGACTGCTGTCAAAGTGGAAACCGGGTTGGTCGCGAGGGTGGTGAAATTCTGAGAAGGCGTTGCCCAGACCGTGCCCGCGCTGTTCGAGGCGCTGGCAGTGAAAAAATAAGTTGTATTCGAGGACAACGATCCGACCGTTTGCGCGTACACGCCGCTCTGCAAACCGAGCGAAACATTACTGGCCCAGGCGGCCGCGCTGGTGCCGCCATCGGTCAGGCCGTAGTAAATATTGACGGTCGTCGGCGCGCCGCCGGTCGAAACGACCTGGCCATTGAGGGTCGCCAGGGTAGCGCCGATGGCCGTGGCCGGAGCATTGGCCACTTGCGGCGGCAGGACGCCCGGCGTGGTAAAGCTAAGTGCGGGTGCGGCCCAGGAAGTGCCGGCAACATTGACCGCAGTGGCGGTGTAGAAATAGGTCGTGTTGGGCGTTAGACCGGTGATGGGCTGGCTGTATATCCCGTTATCGGAGCCCACCGTGATGCCGTCGGCCCAGTTCACGGGATTGGTGCCGCCATCATCCGGTCCGTAGTAAAAAGTGATGCTTGGCGAGAAGCCCCCGTTTGAAATCACCTCACCATTGAGCGTGGCGGTCGTGGGCTCGATGGCGGTGGCGGGCAGATTCGTGACCACGGCCAGTGTAAAGGCATTGGATACGGTCTGGTAGGTAAAGTCGCTTATGTTTTGGATGCCGCCGACACCGCCAGAACTGGCGCTGAAACCGACGTAGGCAAAGCTGCTGCCAAGCAACGCAGTAATATCTCCAATATTGTAGTTGGTTGTGAAGGTTGCGCTGGTGGTGGCATCGACCAGGGTTTCTTGCACCTGCCCGCCGGGCACGTACACAATGGTGAAGTTGATGGGATCGCCGCTGGCGACGTTGACATTACCAGTGGGAAGATAGGTTTCGGTGGCGCCATCGGTAGTGTAGATGGTGCCAATCTGATGGCCAGCGTAGATATCAATCTCCCAATTAGCGCTGGGAGTCAGGCCTTGGATGGCAAGGCCGCTGCCGCCGTTAGCAGTGGTGAGAAAGGTGGGGCCGCTTTCTTGCAAGGTGAATGAAGCGCCATCAGCGTCCTCCTCACCAACGTCGCCGGGGTTCTGATAGGTGAAGGTGGCGGTAAAGCCATTGATGTAAATCTCGTTGTTATACCATGCAGTTACGAATTCCATGGTGCCGCCGTCGGTTCCAGAGAAGACGTTGCCGCTGATATTGGCGTCGGCAAGGCCCGATTGGTTGATGGTCCAATTGGTGCCATTGCCGAAGAAGCTGACCGCAGTCGGCCCAGGCGGGCTGATGGTGGCCGAATTGGTGGCGGCGCCGTAGGCATTCTTTGCGACCACCGTTACGTTGCTCAGCCCAGTGCCGACCGGAGGTGTGGTATAAGTCGTACCGGTCACGCCCGCAGCCAGGATGTTGTTGGTGTACCAGGCGTAAGTAATTGGGCCCGGACCATCGGCCAGCGTGTTAAAAGTGGCGGTGCTGTTGGAAGCCGCGACCGCGTTGACCAGCGCCAGGGTGATGACGGCCGGACTGTTGGACTGGAACACCAGGAAATTGTCCCAAGCGCTGATGCCGGCGTCTTCAAACGCGCGCAGAGCCGGCCACGCTGCGGTGTTGGTCGCTATTTCCTCCGCGGGATGATTGGTCGCGGTCGAGAAGGTGATGAGATTGGCGCCCGGCGTCAGGCCGTCGGCGCCGTAATCGTATAGGGCGCAGCCGGTCGCCACGTTGCCGGAGGGACCCGAAGTGTTGGTGACCGCGACGAGGAATTTATACCAGTGCCCCACCTCCACCGTGACGGTTCCCAGGGCGTTGCCAGTAGTGCTGGCACCATCCGTTCGATATTGTTCATATAGCCCCCAACTGGTCGCGCTGTTGGGAACGAAACGGAAGGACTCGAAGGCGACGCCCGGATTGGAATTGAGGCCGTTGGTGGTGGAGTTCATGACGCCAAGCTGCACCTTGTCCCCGCTGCTTTGGCCATCAGTGTAGATCAGCACCGAGACCAGGATCGTCGCTCCGTTGCTGGAGAGATTCCAACTGCCGGCGTTGTAGGTCGCGGTCATGTCATTGTCGGCAAAGACCGCGACGCCGCTGCTGGCGCCGACGCCGTTGGTGGGGTTTTCCTCGAAGGAGTAATCGTCTCCGTTTACTCCGCCGTTGTCGTTCCAAGGGCTGAAATTGTTGGTGTATTGCCCGACGGTGTTGAAATTCAGGAAAGCCGTTTGGGCCATGGCTGCACAAGTGGACAAAACCAGAAGCGACGCAAGGCAAATCAGACGTCGAAACCGGCCGACAGCAGTAAACGGCAATAGTAAGTACATGGATTTTTGGTCAACTTGATTTGAACCATGCCACGCCCTTGGCCAAAATGCAAAGGGAAAGAAATGCCAGGGTGGCGGCTGGGTGCATCACGGTTTTTGAGCATTTAGAAGATGTTTTAGCCACAAATGAACCAATGATGGTAGTTGTTCAGTTCAGCATTCGCGGCCGAAATCATGAACATGACGGACTTGCAACGCTCTGGAACCACCACAACCCGCTTGTAACGCGCCTTTTAAACGCCCGTGTTCAAAGAGTTGAACCGGCGATTCGCCTCTTTCAGGCCCCGCCCCGACCTTGGGCGTCGAGCGCCTGGGTCAAAATCGCGAGCTCGGTGGGCAAGCCGTGGAAACTTCGCGCTTCGGAAAACCTTTGGAGAGGCTGCTACCGAATCTGCCGAAGAAAATCCTCCACCTCAACGCCTCCGTCGCGCAAGGCCCCTTTCAGGGTGTAACGGTCCACCTCCGTATGGAAGGGAAACACAATTCTTCGTCAATCCGGGTGCTGCATCTTTACGTGACTTCCCTTGCGATGCATTTCCAGAAAGCCGAGCCGCTGCAATGCTGTCAACACCTGCCGTCCAGACAGCAACGGCAACTTCATATCGTCAAATCGACAACTTCCCGCTCCTTGGTCGAGGTCAACTCAGACGGCGCTGGCTCCAAATAGAAATCAATAGCTTCCCGGACATTTTTCAATGCCTCGTCGCGGGTCTTGCCTTGCGACCAACAGCTTTTCAACGCCGGGCAATGCGCTACATAGTAGCCGTCCTCGCCTAGCTCAATGACGATTTTCAAATTCACAAGAGGAATGTCCTCCTCAGGTTTGTTGTTTTCAAGCAAAAATCGGCGGTGGACAAAAGGAGCCGGGATGGGATATTCACCATGACGCGCGGGAGCACGGAGCTTTTGTTTACTCCCCGTCCGACACGCCGGAAACGGCCTCGGTCGGGGTTGTTTTTTTGCCATGCCGGCGGAACCCCCAATCACACGCGCCTTAGCCTTCGTTGACGGCCAGAATCTTTTCTTCGCGGCCACGAACGGCTCGAGCGGTGCGGATGGCGCTGATGAGGCATCGGGACCCAGCCGACCGCAAAGACCTACACCGACGGGCAGATGCCGCCGCTCAAAAAGGCCACCGACGAATTGAGAATTACATTCACGGCGTGCAGGCTAGGGCTCCGACGTTGGTTTTGGGGGCAAGGAATCCTGCCCGTTGGAATAGTTTTGCGGCGTGGCAAAATATTTTTGCGTTCTTCCAGTTGCAAAACTGCCGAACGAGCATACCTTTAAGGGCATGGCAGAGTCCAAGAAGAAGTCCGCCGGTTCCGGTTCCTCGGCCAAGTCCCATCCCCTCGTCAGTCCGACCACGCCAGCGCTGGAAAATGAAGTGCTCTCACAAGAACAATTGGAGGCGCTCTCCTTGTTGCAATTGATCGATCTGATCGTTGCTAAATTGCCGCCGCGCCATTCCGCGCTCATGGATATGGTTTATCTGCGCGACCGCGTGGCCGAGGTGGAGGAAATCAATGACCAGGCCCGCCAAACGATCGAGAAACTCGATGCCGTGGTGGAGAAGCTCCGTTCGCCGGCTTTCCGGGTGGGCACGTTGCTCATGCCGGTGGAGCCGGACAAGGCGCACGTGTGCGTGAGCGGGACCGATTATGTGTGCCGCATCGACCCGCAATTGCCGCTGGCCAGCTTGCAGGTGGGCCAACGGGTGCTGCTCAACGAGGCCTTCGCCGTCGTGCAAGGGCTGGGTTTTGATCGCCATGGCCCCATCGTCCGGGTGGATGAGCTGCTTTCGGGCGGGCGGCTGCGGATTGGGCAGGAATCGGGTTTGATTGCGTCGGTTTTATTGCGTTCGGCTTTGCTGGCCAAGGAGAAAATCAAGCCGGGCATGGAAGTGCGGCTGGATGCCAATCAGCGGGCGGCGCTGGAGGTCATCGGCGTCGGGAAGCGGATTGAACGGGCGCTGGAAACGGTGGCCGCCCTGCCGTGGTCGGCCATCGGGGGCCAGGACGAAGCTGTGCAAGGGATTCGGGACACGATCGAATTGCCGTTTTTGCACCGGGGATTGTTCAAGCGCTTTGAACACACGGTGCCGAAGGGCTTTTTGTTACACGGGCCGCCGGGTTGCGGCAAGACGTTGCTGGGCAAGGCGACGGCGTACAATTTGCGCCAGCAAATCCTGACCGAAACGGGCGTGGACCATCCAGAGTTTTTCTTGCACGTCAAAGGCCCCGAGATCCTCAACATGTGGGTGGGGGAATCGGAACGGCAGGTGCGGGACCTATTCGCGCAGTGCCGCGAGCGGGCGGCGGAGGGTTCGCTGGCCTTTTTGTTCATCGACGAGGCGGAATCGATTTTGGGCACGCGGCGGGCGGGCCGTTACAGCAGCATTCTGAGCACGTTGGTGCCGATGTTCTGCTCGGAGATGGACGGTTTGGAGCCGCTGCAAAACGTGGTCGTCATTCTGGCCTCCAATCGGGCGGACTTGATCGATCCGGCCATTTTACGTCCAGGCAGGATTGATAGAAAAATCAAAGTCAACCGTCCAACTCAGGAAGGCGCGCAACGCATTTACGAGATTTACCTCAAAGAGTCGTTGCCGCTGGCCGAGCCGAAAGAGGTCATGGCCCAAGCAATTACAGAGACGCATTACGCCAGGACGGTGGACAACCAGTTTCTGGAAATCACCTACCGCAGCGGGAAGAAGGATTTTCTCTATCGCGGCGACCTAGGCAGCGGGGCGGTCATCGCGGCTATTGTCGAGCGGGCCAAGAGCCTGGCTATCAAGCGCTCCATCCAGACCAAGCAGGAGACGCAATTGACGCGAGAGGACCTGGTGCAGGCCCTGCAGAAGGAGTACTCGGAAAATGATCTCTTTCCGCCAACGGACATCACGGAAGATTGGCTTAAATTGACGGACTTTGATCCCGATAACGTCATTAAGCTGGCGCCGGTGCGGCCGCGAAAGAAAGATGGGCTCGGCTCGGGGATTGTTTGAGCGCGCGCATGCGGCTGTCGCACAGCCGGGTGAACAAAAAACAACATGATTATTCAGTTTGGCGCCGAAACGGAAATTGGAATCGCCCGGGAGAAGGAAGAGAATTTGGACGTTGTGGCGGAGTCGATGGCGCTGGTGCGCAGCGCGACCAAGTCCGGCGTGCTCATGCGGTGGGATTACAACTGCGAGGACCCGCACGCGGACATGCGCGGCTTTCACGTGGAGGAACTGCGGCAGGACACCGATGAAGCGAGCTATTTTGCGCAGGATGCCGAGCGGGAGTTGACGTTCGTGGAAATCAAGAGCGATCTGGTGCTGGGCAATGGCGCCCGCTATTACAACGATCACGCCCACCCGGAGTATTGCACGCCCGAATGCAGCACGGT
>PLIU01000172.1 GCA_003140095.1 Verrucomicrobiales bacterium
ACGCCTTCCTGGATGCGCGCGCCGCCCGAGTCATTGAAACCGATGATGGGACAACCGGTTTTCAACGCAAAATCCATGATATGGCAAATCTTCTCCGAATGAATGCGGCCCAACGCGCCGCCGCCCGTGGTAAAGTCCTGGCTGAAGGCCGCCACGGCCCGGCCATCGACCAGGCCTGTGCCGGTGACGACTCCGTCTCCGGGCAGCGATTTTTCTTCCATGCCAAAATGGTGGCAATCGTGATCGGCGTGCAGCCCCCACTCCTGGAAAGTGCCGGGTTGATAAAGTTCATTCAATCGGTCGCGCGCGGTCATCACGCCCTTCTTTCGACGGGCCTCCAGTTTATCAGCGCCGCCGCCGGCGCGGGCCGTGTTGCGCCGCTTGTCCAGGTCGTCCAGTAGTGATTTAGAGATGGGCATAAGAAAGTGGTTAGTGGCTAGTGGCTAGTGGACAGTTTTGCTCGGAGGGATGAGAGCATCTTGGAGACTTCGACTGTGAGAGAGACCGCCTTGGCGGTTGCAGCTGCGGTCACATAATGAAATCGTTGCGCCAGCGGGATTTGTGTGTCCACTTCCGCCAATGAGCCTTGAGCTATGGAAAGGAAGTTCAAGAATTCCGCCGTGGACTGACGCACTTGGCCCTCGGCAATGTTCGATCGCACGGAAACAGCCGCCCGGCGAACTTGACTGGTGAGGCCGTAAATCTCCTCCATCGGAAACAGCTTGCCCAGAAGATACACTTCCGCCGCGAGGTCCCATCGCTTTCTGCCAGACAATTAAATATTTGTAGCTGCTAATTCTCATATCATGTAATACAGTTAAATTTTGCGCCATTCACTAACCACTAGCCACTATACACTTTCTTTCGACATGCAAATTTCGGTCAGCACGCCAAAGGTTGATTTTGGATGGAGAAAGGCGACGAGTTTGCCCGCCGCGCCCTCGAAGGGTTTCTCGTTGATGAGCCTGACACCTGCGCCGGCAGCTTGTTTGAGTTGCGTTTCCACATTGTCGCTGCAAAAAGCAATGTGATGAATGCCGCCGGAGGGATTCTTCTCCAGAAATTTGGCGATAGGGCTTTCGGGATGGGTCGGCTCCAGGAGTTCCAGATGCACCTCGCCGACGGCAAAGAAGGCGGTGCGCACCTTTTGCGAGGGGACTTCTTCGCGGTGCTCGCATTTCAGCCCCAGCGCTTTTTCGTAATACGGCACGGCTTCGTCCAGGGAGCGGACGGCGATTCCTAAGTGGTCAATTTTTTTAATCATGTGGCGGACTTTTGTTGGTGGTTTGAGAAATGGTTCCGGCTTCCGCCGCCAGCAGCGTTTGCGTCGCGCCTGGCACGGTTAGTTCCCCTCGCAAGATGGCCTCGCGCACGGCGGGCAACTCCGCCTGCACGCGTGGATTCTGGTAAAAGCGCTGGCGCAAGCCCTCCTGCACCGATTCGGCCAGCCACTCCAAAGATTGCTGGCGGCGGCGCGCGGCGATGATCCCTTTGGGTTCGAGTTGTTGGTAAAAGAATTCAACCCTCTCCCAGGCGCGGGCGATGCCTTCGCCGGTTTTGGCGGAGCACAATTCAACCTCAGTCTGCCACCCGCTGGTGGAAGGCTGGGTGTAGTGCAAAGCGGTTTCCTGCTCCAGGCGGGATTGTTCGGCGCGCAGGCGATTATCTCCGTCGGCCTTGTTGATGAGTATCATGTCGGCCAGTTCCACGATTCCTTTCTTGATGCCTTGCAATTCGTCGCCCGCGCCGGGCAATTGGAGTAACAAAAAAAAATCCACCATGGAACGCAGCGCGATCTCGCCTTGCCCAACGCCCACGCTCTCGACGATGACCACGTCAAAGCCGGCGGCTTCACACAGCAACATGGTTTCGCGGGTCCGCCGCGCCACTCCGCCGGATTGCCCTCCGGCGGGAGAGGGCCGAATGAAGGCCCGCGGTTCCAGGGAGAGGCGCTCCATGCGCGTCTTGTCGCCCAGGATGCTGCCGCCGGAAAGGCTGCTGGAAGGATCAATGGTCAAGACGGCCACCTGATGGCCATGCTTGATAAGATGGCAGCCGAAAGCTTCGATGAAAGTGCTTTTGCCAACTCCCGGCACGCCGGTGATGCCGACGCGTTTGGCGCGACCGGCGCTGGGCAGCACTTTTTGCAGGATTTCCCGCGCTTGCGTTTCGTGCCGTGCCGCCGAGCTTTCGATCACGGTTATGGCGCGGGCCAGCAGGCTGCGGTTGCCAACGAGGATGCCGGCGACAAAGTCGTCCGCCGTCACGGGAGGGCGCCGAAGAGGCGCGTTGCCGTCATGGCTTGCGCTATTCTGTTCCATCGCGCTCATAAAACTGAAGGCGTCGGCCAGCGGCGCCCGGCAAAAACAGGCAAAGGCTGGCAACACCCGATTCACTCAGCCATCCATCCGCTTGTTCAACTGAATCAGCACTTCCCTGACCGCGTCAGGAATAAAAGTGCCCGGGCCGAACACTGCCGCGGCGCCGTTGTTCTTCAAAAACTCGTGGTCTTGCGGCGGAATAACCCCGCCCACGACGACCAGAATGTCCTCGCGCCCGATTTTGTTCAATTCCTGGATGAGTTGCGCCAGGAGCGTCTTGTGACCGCCGGCCAGGGAACTGATGCCGATGACATGCACGTCATTGTCGGCTGCCATCCGCGCCACTTCGTCCGGTTGCTGGAATAAGGGGCCGATATCAACGTCGAAGCCAAGGTCGGCGCAGGCGCTGGCCACCACCTTGGCGCCGCGGTCGTGGCCGTCCTGGCCCATCTTGGCGATGAGAATGCGCGGACGCCGGCCATGCTTGGCGGCGAATTCGTCCGCCGGACGGCGCACTTGGTCCAGTTGCGAAGCCGCTTCGTATTCGGCGCGGTAGATGCCCGAAACGGAGCGGACGACGGCTTTGTGCCGGTGGAAAACCTTTTCCAGCGCGAAGGAAATTTCCCCCAGCGTAGCGCGGACCCGCGCCGCTTCAATGGCCAGGGCCAGTAGATTTCCCGTGCCTGTTTCGGCGCAGCGGGTCAAGGCGTCCAGGGCGGCCTGAACTTTTTGGCCGTCGCGCTCCGCCCTGAGTTTTTGCAGGCGCTGAATCTGCGACTCCCGGACGCGAGTGTTGTCCACTTCGCGAATATCCAGCTTCTCCGCCTTTTCCAGGCGGAAGAGATTGATACCGATAATGGATTCCTGGCCGGAATCGATGCGGGCCTGGCGCCGGGCCGCCGCCTCTTCGATGCGCAGCTTGGGCAGTCCGGTTTCAATCGCCTTGGCCATGCCGCCCATGGCTTCGACTTCCTGGATGTGCGCCCAGGCGCGTTGCATTAAGGACTGGGTCAGCGATTCGACAAAAAAGGAACCGGCCCACGGATCAATCACTTTGCAAAGGCCGGTTTCCTCCTGCAAGAGCAACTGGGTGTTGCGGGCGATGCGGGCGGAGAAATCGGTTGGCAACGCGATCGCTTCGTCCAGCGCGTTGGTGTGGAGGGATTGAGTGTGGCCGCAGGCGGCCGCCATCGCTTCCACGCAGGTCCGCACCACGTTGTTGAACGGGTCTTGCTCCGTCAGCGACCAGCCGGAGGTCTGGGAGTGGGTCCGCAAAGCCATCGATTTGGGGTTCTTGGGATGGAATTGTTTGATCAGTTTTGCCCACAATGCCCGGGCCGCGCGCATCTTGGCGACTTCCATGTAAAAGTTTTTCCCTTGCGCCCAGAAAAAGGAGAGGCGGGGTGCGAATGAGTCAATATCAATTCCCGCCTTGAGGCCCGTGCGGACATACTCCAGTCCATCGGCCAGTGTGTAGGCCATCTCCAGATCGGCGGGCGCGCCGGCTTCCTGCATGTGATAGCCCGAGATGGAGATGGAGTTGAACTTGGGCATGTTCCTGGACGCGAAGGAAAAAATATCCGCGATGATCCGCATCGAGGCCGCCGGGGGATAGATGTAGGTGTTGCGCACCATGTATTCCTTGAGGATGTCGTTTTGGATCGTGCCGGAAAGCTGCTCCGGCCTGACCCCTTGTTCCTCGGCGGCGACGATGTAAAAAGCCATAACCGGCAGAACCGCGCCGTTCATGGTCATCGAGACCGAGATGCGGTCCAACGGAATCTCGTGGAAGAGGATTTTCACGTCCTCGATGGAATTGATGGCCACGCCGGCTTTGCCCACATCGGCAAAAGCGCGCGGATGATCCGAATCGTATCCGCGGTGGGTGGGCAGGTCAAAGGCGACGGACAATCCCTGTTGTCCGGCGGCGATGTTGCGCCGATAAAAGGCATTGCTCTCCTCAGCGGTGGAGAATCCGGCGTATTGCCGCACCGTCCAGGGCCGCGACACATACATCGAGCCGTAGGGCCCGCGCCGGTACGGCGGCAGGCCGGGCATGGTGTCCAGGCCCTCGCAGCGGGCGGCGTCCGCAGGGCCGTAAAGCGGTTTGAGATCAATCTTTTCCAACGTTTTGCGCGCCCACTCCTCAGGAGCATGGCCGGTCTCAGCCTCCAATTGCCGGCTCCAGTCCTCGTAGGTGACGGAGGCGGCTTTACTCTCGAAAGGAATGGTTGCAAAATCGGGTTTCGTTGTCATGATTCAACTCCCAGCAAGTGATGGATTTTTTGGAGCAATGCCACCGCATCGGCGCGGACATGAATGAACTCGTCGATGCCGGCCTTCTTATGGGCTTCCGCTTGCTCCGGCGGGTTGCCGGCCAGAATGAGGATCGCCCGCGGGCTTTTCGCGCGGATCGCGGCTGTCAATAATGGGACAAGGAGAGGGTAGCGTTCGTCCGTCGAACAGATCACGGCGGCGGGCGCCGCGGATTTGGCGAAGGCCAGCGCGGCATCGGCGGGCGTCGCGAAGGTCCCTGCTGAAACGACTTCGTAACCGCCCGCGGCAAAGAAACCGCGCGCAAAATCGGCCCGCGCCTTGTGTTCTTTCAATTCACCCATGTTACAGAGAAACACCTGCGGAGGCCGGCCTTTGAGGACGGCATAGTGTTCGGAGGCCGCGCGCACCTTTTCAAAAGCCAGCGCGGGACGCATCAACAGCACTGGTTGCACCGGCGGGCACGGGCGATCGTGAATGCGCAAGGCCCGGACGATCTCCCCCAAGGTGGCTCCAGCCAAGGCGGCTTCCACCGCCGCGTCGAAGAGTTCGACGCCCTTGCGGCCGATGATTTCGGCCAGCCTGGCCAGGACGCATTGATTTTCCGCGTCTTCCAGCGACGTTCGATAAGAGGCGATTTGCCGCACGCGGCGTTGGTGAAATGGTTCCGGCTCGGCGGGGGAAACCTGAGGCGCCTTTTCCCTGGCATTGGCGTATTGATTGACACCGATAATGGATTGGCGCCGCTGCCGGACCGCCTTGATCTTTTCCGCCGCTGTCAAAGCAATGGCTGCCTGCGGAAAACCGGCGGCCAGCGCGGCCGCCATGCCGCCGCGTTTCTCGATCTCCTGGAACAAACTCCAGGCGCGCGCGGCCAGTTCAGCGGTCAGAGTTTCCACATACCATGAACCGCCCGCCGGATCGATGACATGGGCCATTTCGCACTCCTTTTGCAGCACCAGTTGCGTGTTGCGCGCCAGCCGCTGGCCGAAATCATCGGGCGGCCGGAAAATTTCATCGAAGGCGCCGACCTGCATGCTGTCGCAGCCGCCGGCGACCCCTGCGAAAGCCTCCACTGTCGCCCGCAGGATGTTGTTGTGCGCGTCATAGACGGTCTTGTTCCAGTGCGAGGTGCGAACGTGCAGCCAGGTGCGTTGCGCCTTGGCGTCGCCGCCAAAGGCCTCCACCGCGCGCGCCCATAACAGGCGCAAGGCCCGCAACTTGGCGATTTCCATGAAGAAATTCTCCCCGACGGTGATGGCAAAGCGCACGCGCGGCCCCACGGCATTGGCGTCCAATTCGTGGCTGCTCATTTCCCGCAGATACTCAACCCCCGTGGCCAGTGTGAAGGCAAGTTCCTGCACGGCGCTGGCGCCCGATTCATGCCAGGCGCGGCTATGCACGCAAATTGTTTGCAAACTTGGCGCATGGGCCACCGCCCAACGGGTCAGCGCCGCCATTTCGCGATAGCCACCAGGCAGCGATTGCGGCAGGCTGCCTTCATGCGAGAGGACTCCCAACGGGTCCATTTCCACGCAACCGCGCAAGCCGGAGGGCGGCTGTTTTCGTTTCCGCAGCAGCGCGGCCAGCAAGACCGCAAAGGGCATGGCGGACGCGCCCGAGCGGACGAACAACGAAACTTTTTCCAGATCGATTCCCTCCAGGGCTTTGCCCAGGTCCTCGACCGTGGCGATGGACAATCCGCCGCAGCCGACATCATGCGGCAGCGCCCAATCAGGGTCGAGGCCGTGGCGCGTCGCTTTGTCCAGGACCATGTTCAGCGCGTTGAGTCCGCGACTCAACGAATTGCGCGCGGCCTGATTGAACTCCGCCGGGCTGGAAGAATGGATTTCCTGCGAAATGTCCCACGGATGCTGGAGATAGCCCGCCGCCGAAGAACCGCGCACAAAAGGCGCCTGGCCCGGAAAGGAACGGACGTGAGGCAGATTGGCGACATCTTCGCTGCGGTAGATCGGCTTGAGCGTGATGCCTTCGTACGTGGCACTGAACATGCGCTTTTCAAACGGCGCGCCCTTCAATTCAGCATCGACAATCTTTCGCCAATCGTCGTAACTGGCGGCCGGGAATTCTTCCAGCAAGCGGTCCGATTTGGCTGGCGGTTCGGCAGTGTTCATGGCGGTTTGGTCAGGAAGCGAGCGTTTCCACAAAGACTTCGTGGCGCTTGCCTCCAAGTGTCACGTATAATGTTTGCGCGCCGTGCCCGTTGCCAAGAAGCGCCGGGGCGGGCGCCGGAAGGTTGCTGACGGAGGGGACGGCCGGGGGCGCGGCGGCCTTCGGTTTGAACAAGTCTTCGACCTGCTGCGGGAACATGGCGAAGAGCACGGCGATTTCGTCGGTGTCCGCCAGGCCCTTGGCGGCGCATTGCTCGCGGTATTTCTTCATTCCCGGTTCCAGCAAATCGGCCGGCCGCTCGGTGGTTGCTTTCTTGCCGGATTGTTTCTCGACTTGGGCCAGCAGGCCCGGATCAATCGGCCCCGGCGTGGCGCCATAGCGGCCCAGCGCGATGTCCTGCGCGGGTTGGCAAATCATTTTCCAGCGCCCGAATTTCACGTTCATCATGGCCTGGGTGCCGACGATTTGCGATGTTGGAGTCACCAGTGGAATCCAGCCCAAGGCGGCGCGCACGACTGGGATCTCATGCACCACCTCGTCGAAACGCTCGCTCATGCCCTGCTCCTTCAATTGCGTGCGGAAATTGGACAACATGCCGCCGGGGACCTGGTAAATAAGAATGTCGCTGTCCACGCGCTCGTTGGCGGGGCTGGTGAATTTAGCCAATTCCTTGTACACACCTTCGAAATAGTTCCGCAACTCCGCCAGCCTTTTGGTGTCGAATTGCGGGCAACGCGGGTGGCCTTCCAGCAAAGCCAGCATCCGTTGCGTGTCCGGCTGCGAGGTTCCGTTGGCGAAGGGTGAGATCGAAACCTCCACGCAATCGACCCCGGCTTCGATGGCCGCCAGATAGCTGGCCGCGCCCAGGCCCGCGGTGTCGTGCGTGTGCAGGATGACCGGGAGGCTGGTCTGGCGTTTGAGTTCCTTGACGAATCGATAGGCGATTTGTGGCTGAAGGATGCCCGACATGTCCTTGATGCCCAGAGAGTCAGCGCCCATTTTCTCCAACTCCACTCCGAGTTTGACGAAACTCTCCACGGTGTGAACCGGGCTGATGGTGTAGCAAAGCTCGCCGCGAGCGTGTTTGCCGCATTGTTTGACGGCTTTGACGGCGGTGCGCAAGTTGCGGACGTCGTTCAAAGCGTCGAAAATGCGGATGACATCCATGCCGCTCTGGCACATGCAGCGGACGAAGGCCTCCACCACGTCATCGGGAAAACTGGCGTATTGGACGATATTCTGCCCGCGCAGGAGCATGATTTGCGGCGTTTTGGGCGCGGCCTTTTTGAGCGCGCGCAGGCGGTCGAAGGGGTTCTCGTTGAGGAAGCGGAGACAGGCATCGATCGTCGCGCCGCCCCAGGTTTCCAGCCCGTGAAAGCCCATCTCATCGAGGATGGGAGCGGCTGGGAGCATTTGCTGGGTGGTCATGCGCGTGGCGGCCATCGATTGGTGTCCATCGCGCAGGACCGTGTTGTTGAAAAGTACCGGTTTCATATTCTTAAGCCTTGATCATTTATCCGCAGGACTGGGCTGCTTCTGCCAAGAACCTAGAACCAGCGAAAAAGACGCACCAACCGTATTTTGCGTTTCTCACAGCAAGAATTGTTGGCCCGGAGCAATGACCCTTCACAATGGAAACTTACGTCAACATAACGCCCTTGTCCATTGTCAAAAATGTTCAGGCTTTGAATCGATAGCGATTCCGCCGCCACGCAAAGTCAACTGCAATGCCATCGGGCTGGCGGAAAAGTCCGGCGGACGGTATGCTGCGCGAGGAAGATGAAAGGCGCGACCATGACCCGTCCCCGCTGTATCGTGATTGCCGTCCCGAACGGCGCTGGCAAGACGACGTTTGCGCGGGAGTTCCTACTCAAGGACGCCGGGGTGGTGCATTTTGTGAACGCGGATTTGATCGCTGGCGGGCTCTCGCCGTTGCGCCCGGAGAGCGCGGCGGTGGCTGCGGGGCGCCTCTACCTGAAGGAACTTGACCGCCTGGCAAAGGCGCGGGTGGATTTCGCCTTTGAGACGACGCTGAGCGGATTGGTTTATTTGGGCCGCCTTCGCCGGTGGAAGGCCGCCGGTTATCGGATCGAGATTATCTTCCTGCGTCTGTCCTCGCCACGGCTGGCGTTGCGGCGCATCGCCGGCGGGTCAAGCAGGGTGGACACGACGTTCCCCGCGCCGATGTGTTGCGCCGTTTCACGCGGGGCTGGGCTAATTTTCAAACGGCCTACCGCCCGCTGGCCGACGCGTGGGCGGTCTATGATAATTCCGGAGAAACACTTCAGCTACAGGAGAGAACACTATGAAAAGACCAGTCCGTGAGCAATCGGGCAAGGAATTCGCGGCCGCGGTGGGCCGTGCCCTGCGCCGCGCCAGCAAGACGGCGCGCAAAACGGCCCGCATGTATGGCACGCCAGTCTATATTTGGCGCGATGGCAAGGTCGTCGCCGAAAAGCCCTGAGGTTCGCGAGAAGGGAGCGTGGCAGGCGCGTTGGAAAGGCCAAAGGCTTCCTCCGCCGCCATCCTCCTCCGCTAAAGCTTTGGAGGACAGGGAAGGCTGACCCGCCGCCGCTTCGCTCTTGCGCGGCCTGTGGCTGAAGGTCGGATGGTAAGCTGGGTTTTCATTGGTGGAATCCTTTCGTGTTCATTGTTGAGACTGTCCCCTTCTCCCAATTACTGGCTTAACTGGAAAAACTGCTGGGTGCCGGTGATGGGATTGGTCACTGTGAATTGCCCGTTGGCGACGACCGGTGCGGGAGAATTGGTGGCCCAGACTGCGGGCGATGCCAAGTTCGTCGTGGATAGCAGAGTGTATCCGGCGTCACTGAACCCGGCGTAATTGGTTGGCCACGTCAAAATAATATTTGTGCCCGAAGTGGTTATGTTCAGTTGCGGCGCCGGCAGCGTAATGCTGAAAACCGTGCCACTGGCGTGAGGGCCGCCCGAAGGCGTCGTCCCATACAAGATGTTGCCCGATAAAATCAATCCGCCTTGAGGCAAAGCTCCGTCACTGTTGGTCGAATAAGGACCGGAAGTTGCCGTGAATATATGCGCGATCGTAAAACCCGTGCCGTCGGTGTTGACAGCGAACACGGTGCCATTGCCATTGGTGCCGCCGGAACTGGCGATCCCATACAGAGTGTTGCCCGATAAAATCAACCCGGCATTCGGAAAAGCTCCGTCGCTGTTGGTAACATTAGGATAAGCACCAGTGGTGGCCGTGAAATAATGCAGGTTCGTGAAACCCGTTCCATCCGTGTTGACCTTGAACACCGTGCCATAACCCGAAGGGCCGCCGTCAGACGTCGTCCCATACAAGGTGTTGCCCGATAAAAGCAAAACGGCATCCGGATTGGCGCCGTCGCTGTTGGTAACGTAAAACTGAGCATTATAACCACCACTGGTGAAAGTATGCAGGTTCGTAAGACCGGTGCCATCGGTGTTGACGGCGAACACCGTGCCATTGCCATTCGTGCTGCCTTCATCCGTCGTCCCGTACAGCGTGTTGCCCGATAAAATCAATCCGGCGCACGGATTAGCTCCGTCGCTGTTGGTTCCACCAGAGAGGGCCGTGAAACTATGCAGGTTCGTAAATCCCGTGCCATTGGTGTTTACGGCGAACACCGTCCCTTGGTCCGAACTGCCACCTTTGTTCGCCGTCCCATACAGCGTGTCGCCCGATAAAAGCAAACAGCATAGCGGACCAGCCCCGTCACTGTTGGGAAGCCCTAACCCTTCGTCCGCCGTGAAGGTATGCAGGTTCGTAAATCCCGTGCCATCGGTGTTGACGGCGAACACCGTACCACTACCGTAGTCACCACCAGAACCGCCACCAAGGTACGCCGTCCCATATAGAGTGTTGCTCGATAAAATCAATCCGGCGTACGGATTAGCTCCATCGCTGTTGGTACGATTGTGGACTGCCGTGAAACTATGCAGGTTCGTAAAACCGGTGCCATCGGTATTCACTGCGAACACCGTCCCTTCGTCTGAAGCGCCTCCTTTATACGCCGTCCCATACAGGGTGTTGCCTGACAAAAGCAACCCAGCCAGCGAAAAAGCTCCATCCGAAGTTGCCGTGAATCTGTACAGGGTCGTGAAGGTTTGCGCCGGGGCGCTGGTGGCCATCATCCAGCCGAGACCGGCTATCAGCGTGGGCAGGATCCGCCTTCGCACCGAAGCTACGGCGGACAAGCGCCGGCTTCGCGCTCTAGCTACGCCGAGGCTAGTGAACTGGTTTTTAATGTGTGTTTTCATTGACTGATTCCTTTTGATGGCGCAGTTTACAGCTCCGTTATGGAGTGTCGTGCGCTGGGTTTTCATAGATGTGAATTTAGTTTTCATAATTGTTTAAATTGCATTTTCTTATGGTTGATAGATGCTAGTTGCACGCGTGTTTTTGCTTCTTAGAGCTTATCCGTAAATAA
>PLIU01000125.1 GCA_003140095.1 Verrucomicrobiales bacterium
AAACCGTGCCGGCGCTGAGAACCTGCACGGAATGTTTTGAGGTCGTTTCGATTAGTTTGCGGTGGCGGATGAGATCAGAAGCCGTGTCTCTCATGGCCGAAATCTACCAGGACTGGGTTACGCCGCGCTTGAGACGAAGTGTCGCGTTCAAGCATACTGCCAAGTGCGGGTGGCCAAAGCGCACGGGCATTTCGCGTTAGCGGCTAGTGGCGTAACGCTGACAACATTCTGGCATCCTTGCCAAGTTGGTGTCCATTTTTGTGTCCACCGTCGCTATTGCCTCCTCAACCCATTGTGTTTCAACACATTGGAAATGGAGCCAGNNAGCCAGTTGCCGGATTTGGGCGTTTTTCACCGCTGTTGCAGCCTAAATATGCCTGTTTTTACTGGGTATTCAAGCAAAAACGGTTTTATCCGATCCTATCTCTTTTAATCCGTTTGGTGTCCGTTTTGGTGTCCGTTGGTGTCCTCGCAAGGAGGGCTAAAAGGAATCAAAGGCACGACAGTCAATACGAAACACGATTAGGCGGCGCGCTGGGCCGTGTCTTGGGTCTGCTCGGACATTTGATATTCAACGGCAGCCCGCCCGGCGTTTTTCATCCGCCAGAACTCGTTAATGGCGGCTCGGACTCGAAAGACCCACTTCGGATCATTGCACAATTCCTCCAGCGTGACACGGGCGAAGTACTTGACGGCATTGGTAGTTGGGTTGCCGAACGGTTTGAGCAATCCCCTGGCAACCTGGACGGGAACATCATGAGGATCTGGTCGCGTTCCGCCCCGGACGCATCACCGGGCAACGAAGCGCGGGCGCTTACATGCGCACCTTGGTGAATAGGCTATTGTTTGTCGGGGCTGATGAAGTGGACGGAAGGAGGGATGTCGTTGGTGGGAGGCACGACGGTTATTGGCACCGGCCCGGAAAACGTTGTTTGGCCCGAGCCATCGGTGGCCGCGGCGTAGAGGGTATAATCGCCGGTGAAAACATTGCTCCAGGTGAAAGAGTAGGGCGGGGTGGAGCTGACGCCAATCAGCGTCGATCCAGCGTAATATGCGACTTGAGAGACAGGGTCGTTGGTGTCGCTTGCATCCACATTCAGATCGATGTTGGCGCCGACAGTAAAGGTGGAATTCGGCGTCGGACTGGTCATGGCAACCATGGGCGGCACGTCCGGTAGAAGCCAGCGACCGAACAGGGTGGAGGGCTTGACTCCGGCGATGGAGAAGGATCCGCCTGCCAGCAGTTCATTGCCCTGCGACGCCAGCGCATAGACGGTTGGAGAGTCACCCTCGATACCAGTGCCAAGCGGAAACCAGTTTGTGCCGTCCCAACGCGCGATGGAACCGGTATTGAGCGAATTGATCGTGGCAAACAAGCCGCCGGCATAAAGGTCGTTGCCGATGACGTTGAGCGCGTTCACCGCCGTAATGTTGCCGAGCTTGTATAAGTTGGTAGCGATGGTCGTCCAATTGGAGCCGTCCCATTGCGCGACCCATGGCAGGGCACGTCCGCTGCCGGCAGTCTCAATTTCGGCGCCCGCAAAAATTTGCGGGCCACGCACGGCCAGGGCTTGGACGATGACCTGGGGGTTGGAAGAACCAATGCCATTGCCGAGGGCGCTCCAGCTTGAGCCGTCCCAGTGCGCGACGTTGTTGACGGAAACGCCGCCGGCGGAGGTAAAAGCCCCGCCCGCGTAGAGATCCGTTCCGCTGGCCGCAAGAGTGAGCACGTGCCCATTCACACCGCCCGCCAGAGCCGACCATGCGTGGCCATCCCAGATGGCGATATTGGCCACGGCGACGCCACCGGCCTGATTGAAGGAGCCGCCCACGACCAACTTGCCCGCGGAATCGACGAGAAGACTGTAAACAGGGCCGTCGAGGCCGTTGGTGGTTCCCGTCCCGAGCGGCGTCCAATTCGTTCCATCCCATTGCGCGATATTATTGACAGCAACGCCGCCCGCCAGGGAAAAATCGCCGGCGGCATAGAGCGGGCCGAAGGGGTTGGCGGCAAGGGCATAGACTGTCTGATTAACACCATTAGTAGAACTGCCGCCCAAAGGCCACCAATGAACGCCGTCCCAGCGAACAATGGCACCGGCGCTAGTTCCCGCCGCCGAAGTGAAGTCGCCTGCGAGATAGACGTTGGTGCCCTGGGTGGCGACGGCGAAGACATCATTGCCGCCGAGCGCGTTATTGACTGCGTTCCAGTTTTGGCCGTCCCAGGCGGCGATATTATCAACCACGGCGGTGCCCGCGGAGGTGAACAAACCGCCGGCGAAGAGAGTGTCGTTTTTGAAAGCGAGGGCGAAGATGCCGGTGTCGCCCGAGGGGTTGAGGCTTTGCGGCAGGGCGGACCAATTCGTCCCGTTCCATTGGAGGACTTGAGCCGGGCCAAAAAAAATTGCCAGGCGGCGCGCTCTGGCCGGCATATAATTGGCCGTCTTGGAAAGCGAGCGAATCGACGGGGCCGCCGGGTGCGCCATTTCCGAGCGCGAACCAGTTTGCGCCGTCCCAGCGAGCGATGTTGGTGGCGATGATGCCGACGATGTTGGTGAAACTTCCGCCTACGTAGAGTTGGCCATCTTGAATGAGAAGAGATTGTATTAAGCCGCTGACGCCGGAACCGAGCGAGAGCCATGAGCCGCCGCTCCAAAGGGCGATTCCATTTATAGCGAGCCCTCCGGCGTTGGTGAAGGCGCCGGCAATATAAATATCTCCATTGGTATCCGCGACCATGGCGGCCACGGGGCCGTCAACGCCGCCGTCGAGATCGGACCAGTTTTTGCCGTCCCAAACAGCAATGTTGGAGGCTGGTTCATTTGTAACGCCAGTGAATTGGCCGGAGACGTACAAGAAACTGCCGAACACAGCCAGAGCTAGCACTTGGCCATTCACGCTGCCACCGGGAAGGGCCGACCACGCTGATCCGTCCCATTGAGCCAGATTTTCAGCGGGGCGGCCGCCCGCTTTGGAGAAACTGCCACCGGCGATAAGCGTTCCGTTTTGCCAGGCCAGCGCATTGATGGAGCCGTTGACGCCGTTCAACAAACGATTGCCCAATTTGCTCCAGACATGTCCATCCCAACGCGAGATGCCGCCGGAAATGAAGCCAGCAGCGTAAACGTCGCCGTTGGCAGCGACGGAAATCGCATCGACTTCCTGGCCGAAACTTGAGGGGCTGAATTGACCATCCCAACGTTCGTTGCCGACATCAAGGGTGACTGTGGCAGCGGCGCTGGTGAGATTGGTGTCGCTGACGGAGTAAGTGAAATAGTCGTAGCCCATGAAGCCCGCATTGGGAGTGTAAGTGAACGAGCCATCGGCATTGAGCGCGACCGTGCCGTTGGTTGGAGCATCGTCGAGACTGGCGGTGATCAGGAGGCCGTTTGGGTCGAAATCATAAGTCAATACACCAGAATTCGTCGGGACGGTGAGCGGTGTGTTGGCGACAACGGTAGGCAACGTTATTCGCGACGGGCGTGAGTTGGCTGAAGGCGCGAAAGGATATGGCGAGCAGCAGCGCCACGGCCGGAAAGATTTTTTTCAACGGAGCATAGTAGCACGAGGCAGCGGCGGGAGCAAGTGGGGTGTGGAGAAGATTTGGTGACGGGCCGGGGGCTTCCGTCGCCTGGAATGATAATGTTCTAATTTCATAACAGTCCACTGCCGCCCGTTCAGGCCGTTGTGGGGAATCATCGACCCCCCCGCAGTCCATAATCGGACGCAGGAAGCGGCATGTCACAACCGGCCATCGCCAGCCAAACCAAAATAGGGCGGAGCGCAAGTCGGCACGCATTGCAAAGGCAGCATCCGTTCAAAGGCGGGGGCAACGGAAGCGGTGGGAACTGGCCGAGCACGACGGGTCAGCCGTCGGGCGGGGGGCGGGGAAACAATCCTCCCGGGGGCAAGTAGTTAGGACGGCGCTTAACACCGAACCCTCCCGGCATTACCAAACACGCCGTGACCAATCTCACAGACTTAACGACCAGACAACTCAGGACCATCATCGCCATCAAAGATCAAATCGAGACGCTGCAACGCCAAATCCAATCAATCGCCGCTGGGGGAGGTGAAGCTCCGACTCCGTTCACCCTGGAAGCCCCCACTCCGGCCAAACGCAAATATCACATGTCCGCCGCCCACAAACGCAAACTCATAAAGGCTTTGGCCAGAGCACGGAGAATACGCTGGGCCAGGGTAAAAACAGTCAAAAAGAAGGATCGGCGGAGCAGTCCGGCAGTCAGGGCCAAGCTTGCCGCGGCGGCCCGGGCCAGATGGGCGAAGGCGAGGGCGGAGGGGAAGAGCAGACTGTAACCCCACCAAAAAAAAGATGCCTCACTACGTATATCTCTACCGTGATAAAAACGGTCAGCCTCAATACGCCGGATACGGCAAACGAGTAACCCGGGCAACCGCGCATTTGATAGAAAGCCACAACCCGGAATTGGCTGCTTTTGTGCGGTCAAATAAGTTTACAATCAATGTCGCCGGGCCATTCAAAAGCAAGAGGATCGGGCTTTTGGTCGAGACGACTATAATCTCTGCGCTCAAACCCAAGTTCAATGTCACGAAAGGCCAATCGGAAGCTCGCTTCCGCCCTCTTGGTGTCCCGGTCGATTTCATGGATAGACTTTCGATGCCAGCGCTGCAACGCCGTGACTTTCTTAGGCTTCAGAAGAAGAAACCACCGATGCCGGTTTTGTTTGTAACGGTTGGCGACAAGAAATTCGATGACGGCAGAGTTGGATACAATCTCGCCAAGCCGCCCTCAGACAAGCAAATAAGGAAGCGAGTGGAGAAGTGGTGGCAATTGTCCCGCTTCGTTCTCCACTGGGCCGAGAAACCAAAGAAAAGCCCTGGTCTTCTCATTGGGATCAATGGCGGGCCGGGATCGCAAATCGTAATCGCTTCCCTGAGGATTGACCGAAAGGCTTGGGGCGACAAAAAGCGGTGCCGTAATGGAGGGGAAGGAAAAGTCAGCGTCCCGCTATTGTCGACGCCAGAATTGGACTTGGACGCGTTCAATCTTCGTTGTCGTTGGGTTGATCGCAAAGCCGAATTCGCCTTTTCAAATTTTCCTTCCGAGTTCTTTATCGTGCTGAAGCCTGATGGCATATTACTTGGTGGTAGACGTCCTCAAAAATGCTCTTGACTTGTTCCGTCTCGACACCAAACGCGAGGCAAGTCAGATGACTAATATGATTGAAGCCTACTGCACACAATTCTTCGGCTACGGCCGCTGGGATGCTCCGGTCTGGTTCGTGGGACTTGAAGAGTCTGGCGCTGGCACGCCGAAAGAGTTGTTAAGCCGGCTGGCTGCGTGGGACCGGCGCGGACGACGTGAGTTGGAAGATGCTCCCACTTTTTACCCTGCATGCAGCCAGGACCGCTGGCATGGCCCGAATGCTCCGTTGCAACCTACCTGGCGGCAGTTGATTCGCATGTTGCTCTTGGCTCGGGATGAGCCTGTTGGGGAAGCTGCCTTGCTGGAACACCAGAAGCTCGCGTTTGGTGGATCATCGGGTGATGTGTGCCTCACGGAATTGTCCCCGCTCCCAGCACCGAACCACCGCGAATGGCCTTATGCAGGCCGCCGGGATCTCCCCGAATGGGTGCGCAGCCGTGAGCAATTCAGGCTGACAGTGTCAACCGGGCGAATCGCGACCATGCGAGAGAAGATTGCGATTCATCATCCGAGGGCCGTGGTCTTCTATTTCTGGAAACCTCGACAGTCTGCGGAGGCGGTTGCGGGCGGAGAGTTTCGCCCCCTTGTTCCTGAGCAGTTGCTGGGCCTTGAGCACAACGGGACTGCGTATTTTGTCGCCGGCCACCCGGCGGGGCCGTATCGCGATTCTTACTTCACAGGGTTAGGACGGTACTTCAACCAGCACTGCCGGAAGTTATTTGCCGTCCAACCAGCCTGCTTCAAGGCACCTTCGCCGACCTGACCGTTTCCGTTTGGAGCGGAGGTGTCCCCAACAAGCAAACGGACTGGACGAGGTTCTCGTCTAGCGCGGCCAGCAATCGTTGCTGGCGAGTTTCAACAGCGTTTTCTTTTTCCCCTTGTCACCGATCACTTCAAAACCAGCCAGTCGGGGTCGAGTCAACGGCCAGTCCGAGGTGCTTGATGCATATCAGATTTCTTGATGCGAGCAGAGGATCGTCTGCAAATTCAGAGCATGCCCCTTTCAGAACGAGAGCGAAGCCGAGGATGATTTCAGTCATGTTACTGCCAATTCCCAAAATTGCTCGGATCTAAAAATAGCCGAAGCATGGCGCAGTCCATCGTAAAAACCCCTGAATAGAGATCAAGGTCCGGCCCATGCATATAAGGAGATGGATCGTCGGGCGACGCGGAACGAAAAGTCTGTCTGACTCGCGCCTCCACGCTTCCCTGTTGCAAAATAGTGTTCGGCCACATCCATCTTGCGTCTTCCAAGTCCATCACAAACGTATCGCGCCCAGAGATTCTGAAGAGAAATGCCTGGCGCGGACCCGGGCCAAAGTAGAACACTCGCAATTGGTCACGCCTAACCCATGTGTTGGTGATGATTTCTCCCGGTTGCAACCATCTGGCTTTCGTGTCGGCGGCAATAGTGGCGAAAATGCCGTGGCCTTCGGGCAAATTATCGCTGACCACACGCTTCCACCCCGTCGCCTCGCGAATTTCGAGCGAAACGTAAAAAATATACCCAAAAACAAAATCATTGTAAGCGATTGCGTTCGTGCCCGAGTTACGAACCGAACAATGAAGAACTCCGTTGGACGCATCCAAGGAGCAAGCCATTTGAAGACCATTGACGCTCTCCCCCCATATTGGAGCGTTTGTATTAAGACTCAACCAGGACCAGACTGGCAATTTCTCTTCGGGCAATCCGAAATGACGGCGGAGAGAGTTGCGCCACAACGGCACCAACCGCCATTGCGGCCCCAACTCTCGCATCATTTGAACTGGGGGCCACGCAGGAGCGCCCAAAGGAATTTCCTTTGGGAGGGGAAACCCTTCGGAAGACATTACCATCATTTCCACAACCGTTGGGGCGTCGGTTTGATCGAACCGAGAGTCGGCGATGATGGAGGCGAGCAGGTCGGGCGTCTCGTTCCGCTTCGCCGAGCCTATGGCGCGAAGAAAACATAAAGGGCCGTGATCCAAATCCCCATTGGGCGATGTCCGCCCATGTGGCACCAGGGGCACGGTGCGGTAGAATGAATTGACCAGTGCGTCCTTTTCCGCCAGGCCCCGGATTTGCCATAGGGCTCCCATCAGCGTGGACTGGTTCCACGCCCCGAGCGGCTGATCAAGGGGAAATTGCGCCAGTGCTTCGCGCAGTTTTGCAATGGCGGCATCTGGGTTCTGTTTTGCATCCTTCAGCGCGTCGCCAGCGATCACTTGCCCAGGCGAAGGCTTCGGGTGCCACGTTGGTTCAGGGGCGGGATGATTATCTCGATCGGCCCAACACTTCTTTCGAGCGTCGGCGAAAAACTGCGGGTTGTGCTGGTAGGTGAATTCCACATTTTCAATTGTGTAAGTTATGATCCGAGACGGAAGTTCCGCCCATTTGATCACACAAGGTTTGGGGAAACGTTTCCGCGAGACCGGGGCAAGAAATTCTTCGGTATAATGGCCATATTCCACCACTTCGCGCAGTTCATCAGACGCCACTCCCCGGAATTTATCTCCTTGCCAAAGCCGCCGCGCCACATAAGCGCGATCTTTGGAATCATAGAAGTCATCAATCGCAAGGTACACCCCTTCTTTAGGCGCCGTTTTACTTTGCACTATGTGGTTCGTCTGCTGAGGAAACCATTCCTTGCGATAGTAACGGTCAAAGCCCTCCATCACTATCTCGAACGGCCACGCCTGGCCGCCCCCGTTCCAGGAGGCGTGACCAGTAAGGCGCACACCGACCGGCGGCGATGTGGCGGAAGTCCAAACCCAGTATGCCGCTGATAAAAGCAACACGCCAAGCAACAACCATGTTCGCGGCCTAAAACGCATAATGGATTTTAGGATTCATGGTTTGTTTGATTGCGATTTGCGCCACTCCTCGATGCGGGCCACGTCGAGTCTCAATTGCACTGGGTTCAGGGCGGAATTCCCCCAGAAACCGTCAGGCGCGTGCGCTTCGTAGGACTGGGAAATGTAGCCAAACGCATTCACCGCGTCAGACAAGGCATACCAACTGCCTAACGGCGCTTTGTTCATTGCGAGCCAGTCATCATCTCCCCTGGTGATCCACGCCAACCCGGCCACCATATCGGCCAGTGCCGGCAATGCCTTGGGATCGCGAATCCGCCCCAACCCGCGCGCGATTGCCGAGGCGACCCCCAAATCATCAGGCTCACGCGCCGCCGCCAGCAGCGCCTCCAACCCGCGTTGATCTCCCGTTTGAGCCAGCGCCTCGAGCATCTGGCCTTTCACTTCGCGGTCACTTTCGGACTGGATGGCATCGCGCAAATCGGAAACCGCGTCCGCACTCGGCAACCAGCATAAATTGAAGGCACCCGATTTTCGCACTTCCGGATCCTTGTCCTTGAGCCATGCCAGCATGACCGGGATTGCCCGCCCCTGCCCTTGCTGGCAAAGAACCCGGCCGATCCATTGGGCGTTGTTATCGCGATGGTTGGCCAGATAAGCAAACATTCCGTCAATAAACATTTTTCGCCCAGCTTTAGTTTCGTCACGCATGGCCCCCACTGTAGTGTCATCCAACTTGTCGAGGCAGAGAGCGAGAACGAAACGCTGGGAGGATTCATCCTCGCCATTCTGCACCAACCGCCGGATTGCCAGCGAACCGGCGGTCTGGTTAGGGAGCTCACGGAATTCCCAGAAAGCAGCGCGGCGCAATATGTCCGAATCCGATGGCACCGAGGCGACCAAAGCCTTTGCCTCATCCCATTCATGGACGAAGCGCTCGTAATGCGCGACTTGCGCCAGCAAGGCGACGGCTTTCATACGATCGATGGTCGGGATATTTGTATCCAGTACCACGTCCGGTCGCAGACGTGGTGCGGCCCTTTGGCCAATAGTCCCAAAAAACGCTCCTTCCAAATTGCTGCCGTCAATAATTCTCCGATCAAGAGTCGCCACGGCGTAATAAATCTCTCGATCCCGCATCACGCCCGAATCCAGCCAGACAGCAAACGCCTTGATAAATGCGTCGGCATCATTCCTTTGCAACGCTTGAATCAGTGGTTCAGGAAAAGCACCGCCAGGTCTTTTCAATTCCGCCGGCACTGGAGGCCAGCGCGGCCCGGGGGGCGAGATGGCCCGCTTGCCCCATGATTGCGCCCACGCTTGGAGCGACTGCGGGCTGTTATCTTTCGGCGCCGGACTCTTAGTTGCGGTCAGCGATTCCAGCTTCTTTAAGGCTGCCTTGCGAACCGTTTGGTCCTGAGATTCCAATAGCCTGGCAAGCCACGGCACATCGCGATTCCATTGATGAACCGCAATCGAGAAACGGACATAAGTCGCACGACGGGCATCTCGGCGCGCCAGCGCTTGAAATTTTTTCGGGAACAGCAAAGCCTCCAATACCTCACCATAGAGGCCGACTTCTTCCGGACTGCCGGCGGCAATGTTCTTCTTGATCAGTTCCAGGCTTTTAATACGCACATGATCCAGCATGAATTGCCCCAGCGTGGGACCACTCTCCGCATGAGCTGGCAAAGCGTCGATGTTCACATTCCCTGCGGAGTCCATGGGCCAGACGGACGTTTGAGGCAGTTCCCTCGATGGTGTTTGCACGGCGGAGTTCTGGTAACCCGGGCTGCCAAATTCAAAAAGAACCACCGCCTTCTGACCGGGTTGGACCTTACCCTTGGGCAGGAGAAATTCTTGGGTGGTATCCACGCCTTTCAGAACATCTTTCACCCAGACGCGTTCTTTGTCTTGAGGCGGAGGAAAGATTGCCGCCGCCGCTGGCGTTTCAGCCTGCACTACTTCGATGACTTCCGCATGGGCGACATGCCAGTCCATCCCCTGCACCATCTCGGCGCGAAGATCGGCCAACCCGCCGCTAAAAACCAGCGCGAAGCAGAAGATGAGTTTGGGCTTCATGGCGTTTTCAAAACTTTGCGCGTCTTGATATCAATCCAAAAACTTGCCGTGCCGCCGGTTTCAGGATTTTCCAATTCCAATCGCATTTCTCCTCCGCTCACTTGCACTCCTAAAAACTTTGGCATCACTTCCTGTCCACAGATCGGCAGGAGGAAAAAACCGGGCTTCATGGCGCGTATATAAGTGGTTTGGTCGCTTTCTCCCTTGATCTTGGCGTTGTCCACCTGCTGCTCAAATTGTGTAATTACAGCATTCACTTCGCCGTCCAAGGGCTCGGCGAGGTCTTTATGCCACTGAATGCTTCCATAAGATGTCAATATCCCGCCAATAATTGTCGAGGCGGTTTCGACATAAAAATCCATGTCCCATCCGACCCACACTTTCCCGGTTCGCGGCAGTTTGAAAACAACGAAGTCTATATCGGCCGGTTGAATCCCATGAGGGCCCGTCGCCCTCATTCTAAAGACCGCTCTTTTGATCAACAGCGCCGGGGTATCAATGCCGGGCGCAAGGTTCGTTTCGGCAATCCAATGCGTGGCGTCTGTCCTGGTAATGGGAGCCGCGTCGGGGCTGAGGTGGGGATATTTTTTCCGCAGAATTTCGTCCAGCTTCAAGGCATACACGGCCCCCTTGATCCGTGCGAGGGTCATGGCAGGTAAGTCGCCGAAGTCCTGGCCGGGTGGGCGGGCCATTTTGGACAAAACAGGAATGGCGTCTTTGGCTTCAGCGCCAAAATTTTCCAAAGCCGACGTGGCTCTTGAACGAACAGCCTTGTCTTCATCCGTTAATGCCTGGATCAGGGCCGCGACCATCTTGGCATCTTCCGCCGGGTCAA
Organism: Verrucomicrobiales bacterium; assembly: GCA_003140095.1. Classification (GTDB taxonomy): domain Bacteria; phylum Verrucomicrobiota; class Verrucomicrobiia; order Limisphaerales; family Palsa-1400; genus Palsa-1400. The sequence goes on from PLIU01000125.1 coordinate 10,899, forward strand.
ACGGCCCCACATCGCCTAAACCGTAAGCGGCAGCTTCGCGAACGGCTGGATTGGTGTCCGACAACGATTGGATGATGGCAGAAACGATGAGAGTGGCCCGGGGAGCAAAGGAGCCGAGAGCATGGGCCTGCCGCTCGTCACGCGTATGTGCGCCACCGCGCAGCTTTTGGTTCATAATATGGCCGAGGGCGGTCACGCCCATAAGACGGACGTCATTATCGGCATCCGTCGAGGTCTTGACCAGGGGCGGGACCACTGCGGCGCTTTCATCGTTACGTCGCGCCCATTTTTCACCCAACCCGATGGCGGACTTGCGCAGTTCGGCGTTGGTATCGGAAAGAAACGCAAAGTAGACCGGCAGCAAAGTTTTCGCCGGCACGTCGTAGGCGCCAAGGGTATCGGCGGCCACCTTTCGTATCTGGAAATTGTGGTCTTGCAGCAGCGGCAGGAGAACCGGAACGGCGGCTTCCTTCCCCTTCTGAATTCGGCCCAAGGCCGACATCACCAACACCCGCCGTTCCGAATCGCCGTCCTGAAGCAAAGAAAGCAGAGGCGCAACGGCTGCTTCACTCACCGATTCATTGGCGAGGGCATAGAGAACATTCCGTTGGACAATCCGGCTGCGGTTGGTCAAAGCCGCCAGTACCGGAGCTTCCACTTGCAGTCGAATCAGAGTGCTCGCGCTGACGTAGCTTGAAGTTCTCTCATTTTGCAATTGTTGAGCAAGACCGGCAACAGTTATTTGCTTAACCGCAGCCAGTTGCTGCCTTGCCGCCTCCAATGAATCCGGCGGAGCAGGCAGCTTGGACAGGCTGGCGCGCAGTCGGCGCATGAATTCATCGTCTTTCGACGCCGCCTGAACTGAAATGAGGACTCTCGTGCCCGTGAGAGTTTCACGCAACAGCTCTTCCACGGGCACGTGTGCGATCGATGAAGCACGGCTATGCGCATTGGGTGGTGGCGTCGCAAAATTCGCCGAAATCCGGAGATAGATGAAATCATTTTCTTTCCCCATCCTCCACTTTCCATCGCTGGTTAAACGCGGCACGCCCTGCTGGAGTGTCGAAGAATCCATTTCGAGATCAACAAACTCCGCCTGATCCCCTCGCCAGGGTCATTTCATCTGGATG